>JBDRGA010000014.1:0-18212 GCA_043818175.1 Candidatus Woesearchaeota archaeon
AAGGAAATATAGAAGTATACTTATTCCTCCATGGGCACGTATTTTATCCTTGGTCATACGACTTGCAATCAAGAGGAAAATAAATCCAAGGAAAAGAGCAGTATATATTATGAAAGACAGCGTGGCTTCAAAGTTGAGTACGTTAAAGTTCCAAGTGAGACTTCTCATGTACGTAACAATATCAAAATTGGTAAGCCAGAGTTGTTTGAAGTGTAAGAATACTGGTTTAAGGGTATAATACAGAAAACTAGTAACTGCCAGAAATGCAAGGAAAAAACCAAATATGTGCAAAGGTATCATGAACAGTCCAAAGTCACCATACCTCTTGTTGAATGCCATTTTTCTATACGTTATCAAGTTAATCAGAGTCCCTTTCGACCAGCGTACCCTTTGTGATTTGAGTTGAGATAGGTTGGAAGGTGCAACTGTATATACGTGTGCTGCAGGACATTGCGCTATCTTGTAGTGTTTCTCTTGAATACGGTAGACCACTTCTTGGTCCTCGATCAGACTTTTTTCATCGAATCCACCAATCTTTCTTAGCATGGCTGTTCTGTACACACTGAATGGACCTGGCGCCACGAAATTACTATCCATGTAACCCAGCAACTTTGTAAGGAGCATGGCTGCAACGTATTCCAGACGTTGGAATCGTTGAATCATTGTTTTGGGATTATGAATCTTCATGACTGGCGTAACCACAACCAACGCAGGATTTCGCTCGAACATTGCAAGCTGATGCTTTAATATCAGTGGTTGAACAAAACTATCTGCATCTAGGCACGCGAAGAATGTTCCTTTTGCTTTTCGAAGGGCAAGGTTAAGCGCGCTGCCTTTCCCTCCATTTTGCTTTGAAATCAGTTTTCCTGGAAAACCAGGGTGTCCTTTAATGAATTCTTTAACAATCTCAGAAGTTGTATCTACACTTCCATCATCAACTACAAGAATCTCAAGCTTATCCTTCGGATATGATAACGCATTAAGACTCCGAAGGGTTCCTATTATAGTACGTTCCTCATTGAACGCGGGAACTACTATCGTAACCAAAGAATATTTTTTCGGCACTGGCTTCGCATTTCTTTCAGCGTGTATCGTACTTCTTCTCTCAAGATAGAACACCAACCAATAGATTAGTACGTACAAAGAGACAAAATACGCGATCCAAATTAGAATTCCAAGCGTTCCACTCATGGTCGTATGTGAAGCCAGACCTCGACGTCAGAGTACCTTGCCACGCTTATAAACCTTTCGCTGTTCTCGACGAGAAAAGCCAACCCACTCCTTTCCTTCGCGAGGTCCTCAGATGTGAGCACAATATAATTGTACTTGGCTCCAGTCTTTGCTAGTGTTTCCGCGGCTTCATTGTACTTGGTGGAATTCAAAAGAGCTGAATAAATTGCGCTCTTGCTTGTTTCTGAACCGCCCGAAGCATAGAAGAAATCGCTTTTTCCAGATTCATACGAAGAGAAAGAGCTGAATTCGAAAGGTGTGATTATTACGCCAGCAGGGAATGCTTTCACCGTAGAAAGCGCGCCGGCCATGTGCTGCGATGGTAGTCCTTTTGAACCTTCCGACACGTAAGCCAAACAAGAAAACAGAAGACCACAAGCAACCAGCAGAATGCTTGCGTCTCGAAGAATGACAAATCCCCATCTGCGCCTCAACAATATGTTCAGGCCGAGACCTCCCAATGTTGCTGTAACAAATGTACTCAAAAGAAGCACCTCAGAGCTGAAAAATATCGCCACAATGAATACGACGAATGCGAGCTGAATCCTTCTTGGAAGCGATTGCCACGCGATAAAAATACCAAGGATTGAGAGTATCAGGAGAAAAATACTCTGCCCAGTAGCATGACCTAGATCTGCAACAAAGCCCAAGGGAATCAGACGAGGAATCCCTATTGCCAGTCCAGTTATTCTCATGAAAACAAGCAACAAGAGTCCGGCGATTGTGCTTATTTTCCACACCCTTGTCCTGACACCTAGAACGGATTGAATTCCAGTAACAAACATCCAGGAAATGGGGCTTGTGAACAGGAGTAGCAAACTGGGGATGAAAAGAAGTGCGGGCTTACGTTCTCCTACAAAGAGAGTTAGAACTGAAAGGAACAACAGCAATGCTGCAGGACTCAACTGACTACCACTTGAAAGCATCACAGGGCTTAACCCAAGCAATGCAAGGATAAACCAACGCACATGCCTGGCAGGACGATACTGTTTGAGAAAAACAACAAATATAAGCATGCTGAAAGCAACCAGAAGAGCGTTTAGTCCCAGTTGAATATTTTCAGGTATCCTTGCATATAGTGAGTACACTGATGCTGGAAAACTCATATTGCCAGTTTGAAAAAGAAGCGTGTCATACGACACATCCCCTGCGTAAGTGGGTTGACCGTTTGATGTGCGCATTACAGGCACTATGACTGTAAGTATTAGGAAGCCAAGAACCAGTGCGAATGGAATTATACTATCCTTCCAGTGCACATTCCTTTCTGTATAGTTTTCCATGATTGTTGTATATCAAGCTGAAGCATGACTTGTCTGCATAGGCAAGACCTGTTATATTTAGGGATTTTTGGGTTTCCTCTGAAAGATATATGTAGTCTGCACCAAACTCCTGTAGTGCCCTAAGTGCAGGAATCTGGAATGGACTGGTGAAGATGATTCGCATGGCATTGTAGCGTTCTGTGGTCTGCGGGGCAAGGAGAAAATTCCTGTCCAGAAGCGTCTTCCTGTTTGCCGTGTACTCTATGAAGTAGCCCTCCTTGGGAAACGCCACAATGGTTGCATTTGCAGGTAAAGCAGCATCCGCAAAGGAAAGTGCAGTCACATCATTCTGATTGGGAGTATCATACCTGTACAGGCTTATTCCTGCGATTGCGCTCGCGACAACCAACAGTAGAACAAACGCCAACAAATAAGGACGGAGCATTGCAACTTTAGTCTTGGGAAGATAAATGTAGCCAAGTCTGGCAGCATAACCTGCAAGAATACATAGGTTAATTCCAAGGAAGAGAAGTCCAACATTCAGTCGGACCAGCTTTAACCAGAGGAGAACTCCTGTAACTATGATGTTGGCTATGAATATGTACATCAGAGGTTCACGTTCCTCCAGAAGCGCGTGATACGCGCCATAAACTCCCAACACCAAAGGTATGAATCCAATCATGTATACTGACTCTACAAAACTGAAATCACTGAACCATTGGGCAAGTAATGGCGAGGGTATGCTTTGGCGAAGGATGCTCAGACCCTCAACTCTGAAAGCTTGTTTGTATATTATCAAGTAGAACCAAAGAGCAAAAAGAACAAGGAATATCACTATATCCTCAGTTTTTCTTCTAGACTCGGATTCTTGAATTCTTGTGAGCAAGACGTAAACAAGAAGCCCCAGTATGAATACGGCAGCAAAAGAGTGCATCGCAGTCACCAATACTGCAGTTATCAGTGCATAGATGCTGTATTTTTTTCTGTGAATATTAAGCATGAAATAATAGAAGAGCAGCATGAGCGGAAACAGAAGAGTATATGCTGAAGCTGTGTTTGAAAGGCTGATGAATCCTATAGGAAGGAAACCCACAAGCGCCGCGATTAAAAGACCAGCACCTGAGCTGGCAGTTATTCTACGCCCAATACCGTAAGCCAAAAAGACACTCAAGGCAATAAGCACATTTGGTACTATTTTTGCGGCCATGATTACAGGCATGAAGAATGAAATTCCTGCAAGGAGATAGTAGAATATTGGGCTGAAAATCGAATAACGGCCCTGGAATGAAAGAGAATCGTGAAAGAGCGGTAATCCAGTTGCTCTTATGCTCTCAACATTTCTGATGGTCTCGTATCCATCATAATTCAAGAACGGGGTGCCAAACGCTACTAATAGATGTAGAGCAAGCACGCCCGCAAATAACAACCACACCCAGATAATGGGTTTCACAAAGGTTCAAAGGAGAAAGCGATTTAAAAAGATTGGGGCTTTATTCCTCGTCATCCCCAGAATAGCTGGGAACGGCCGACTTACTAATAATCATTATGTCGCCCATGCTCTTGACCAATTGGTGTGGTACGATGACTCCTTTTGCACTGCCCAGTACTTTGTTCAGGAAGCTGTTCTTGGTAGCTCTAACTCGCCATCCTGAAATCTTGTTGGGCGTTAAGATTGCCTCTTCAACGTCACCAAAATAGTCGCCTGCATCTGTGAAAACGCGCATCTCGTAAGTTTCCGTGATTCTCTTCATTTTGAGCATATTATCACCTGCCAATGAAGCTATTCTCTCCATATTTAAACTTATCGGAGACGTCTAAAACCTATTCTGGTACGTTTATTGAAAAAATATCTGAATATTCTGAACATGGTGTAATCATACGCTCTTAGCCAAAAAACCAAAACCACCAAAAACTATATAAAGCGTCAGTCGTCAAGCGGCAACAAGAGGTGAGGGAATCACATGGCACTGGATACAGTCATTCTGGCAATCATCATCGGCACGCTCGCTGCAATCGTGTACTCTTTGAGGGTGCTCGTGCTGATGGAGAGAAGGATACAGCGCGTAGATGAGAACCTTGAGAAAATCACTAGGATGATTCTCAAGCAAGAAATAGCAATTGAGCACGAAGAAGAGAAGATTGAAGGAATGCTCAAAAGAAGGAAGAAGCGCTAATCTTTTTTCATAATTCTTATTATTTCTTCAGGGCTCAGCCCTCTTATCTTAGCAACTTTTACGTCAATCGTGAAGCTTTGGTTTGTTTCTCTTAAATCTTCAACGTGGACGAAGAACCAGCCGACTCTGTTGAACTTTATGGCGGTCCAGGGCTCAGCACCAAATCCTTCTGCGAAGAATTTAAGGTCATTTATCTCTTGCTTGGTAAAGTACTTACTCGTGCTTGCCGTTACCTTGACCTCTATAGCAAGCTTTCTCAACTTGTTACCCGCAACCAAATCGGGGCAGGGATACTTTGAAGATCCAGAGCCAGCAGCCCTGAACGCAACCCAGTCATGATTATTGAAGAAGTGAATAAGTTCTCTTTCTGCAGCCGTGCCCTTTGCCTTTGCATTCATCTCACCATCACCTGAATCTCGCTTAAAAAGGTTTGCAGAAATGAAAAACCTCTGTCTGAAGACTGACGTATTTCGCAAAGAGGTTTTTCGTCCCGAAACAAGAAGATTCCTGTGGAACTTTCTTGTTTCGGAAATAATATAAACAACCTCGCAATAGCATTTTCGGGGTGAAATGACATGACAACACGCAAAAGAGCCCTTCCCTTGGCCGCAATGGAGAAAATAATAAGGAATGCGGGCGCAGACAGGGTATCGGAAGATGCGAAGGACGAGATGCGTAATGCTCTTGAGGAAATTGGAGAACATATATCTCAAAGGGCAATGAAGCTCGCGATGCACGCAGGCAGGAAAACTGTCAAGGCAGAAGATATCAAGCTGGCGAGGAAGGAAGAGTAGTTATCTAAGAGATGCAATAACCGCCTCAATAAGGTCTGATTCGACAGTGGCTCTGGTCTCACCACCTGGCTTAAATGCGCTTCCTATAATGAAACCATTTACATATGGAGCAACCAGATTTATTGATTCGACGGACACACCAGAACCAACAATCAGCGGAAAGTCATCCAGAACCTTGCGAAAATACTCAATCTTGCTAAGCGGTGCTGCTACGCCCGTTGTCGTTCCAGTCACCACAATTGCATCGGTGAATTGCGTAGCGTGTTTCAATGCATAGTCTGCATTTTCATGTGAAGCATCGTGTCCTTTGAAGCGCACCCCTCCAAAGATAGCACCTGAGGCAGTTTCCCTCCCTGAAATCACAGATCTTCTTTGAGGACACGAACAATCTGCGTCAACACAGTCGACTTGCACAAAACTGAGCCCGTATTCTTGCATGGTCTTGAATGCCTGGTCTGTGTCCCTCAGATAATTTACACCTATCGAAGCAGGAACATCATCCCAACCCTGGTTTCGTCTGAGCTCTTCGAGCACGTCAGTAATACTCTGTGCACTTCCATGATAGTCCTCTAAGATTGCACCATTCAAGCCATGTTCCTTATATAAGAACAACTCGTGTAACGCGCGTTCTAAAGTTTTGGAGCGTGAACCACCGAAAAGGTGAATCATGCCAATGACGACCTTGCCATTCCCATCAGGAAATGCTTCTTCAAATCTGCTCATAAATTAGGGATGCTGAAGAGGTATTTAATCCTAACCAATCCAGTAGCAAAAAAGAGTTAAGAATACTCTTTTCTTATCCTTTCCAAATCCTCGAAACTTCCAATGTCAACCCAGCGTTCCCGGAATGGCCACGCCATTACTTTATGGTTCTCTGCCAGCCATTTGATCATCATGCCTGCATTGTCAGGCCTGTCTGAAGAATGAACATACTCCTTAAGTGTGGACAGGTTTTCCTTGCTGAGAGCGTAAATAAGTGTTGCAGTCATGCTTGATTTGGGAAACTCTGGCTTCTCCTCGAAACCAAGTATCCTATTATGCTTGTCCATCTCAACCACTCCAAACTTTCGTGCAAGAAGCGCAGGGTCCTTCAGGTCATAAACAGCAATGCTCGAGCCCTTTTCCAAAAAAGAAGACCAGAAATGCCCAAGATTGAACTCGAACAGGTTGTCGCCGCCAAGAACAAGAACATCATCATCAATAGCTCTTTGTTCCAGTGCGAATGCAAAATCACCAACAGCACCACGCTTGTTCTCTTCTGAGGTAACGCCATTGTCTATGATGTCAATCTTTTCCTTTCGTGCTGCTGCCCAGGACAAGAACTGGTCCCTGAACGTTGAATTAACAACAACGTGGATTGAGTCTGGATTCAACACACACACCTTATCAATCAAATGGTCAAGCATTAATTTGTTGCCAATTAACAGAAGTTGCTTTGGTGTCTTTTTAGTCAATGGATACAGGCGTGTCGCGTACCCTGCAGCTAGAATTATAACTTTCATCATCCAATGGGCTGTATTTCCTCAAACTCCAACCTCGACTTCATTGAATAAAACAGTTTCCTCAAATCTGGGCTAGTGGGCTGATTGCTCCAGTACTGAATGATATAATCGTCTTTTCTGCCAATATAGAAGTTTCGTATGTCTTTCAAGTACACGTAATCTTTGAGTTTCTGAAGTTCTGCTTCAGTTCCCTTGCTGTACTTTATGGCGAAGTATCCCATTTCATTTGCTGTAATGTTCGCGCCCTTGCTTAAGTAAACGTAATAGACCGATTCAATGTTTGCATTATCTGTGCTGTTGTATAATTGATTGTAGTGTTCTGGCAAGAGCATTCCTGGGTTTTCAGTATAGCTAACGTTCCTGAATGTTGCAGATATGTTTTCTAACATCCATCCTTCTGGAATCTCATCCTGAAGTGGGGTGAAATCAGGTTTTATTGCCTGAGAAGTGCAAGCGACTAGAAACAAGACTGAAAGTAAAATTGCTACGCGCATGAATAAAGAGGGACCGCTCCTCACATAATTATTTGTTGGTTCAACCATAAAGAACCGTACCCCATATTACAAATGCATAGACAACAAGCCACAGAATATTCATGATGAATATCGGCTTTTGCCTATGAACAAAGCCATACAACAGCATCGGAATCGCAAATATCGCGTACAATACCCAGGTTGTAAGAGACAACCCCGAAGCATCTTGCGTGCTCCATATATCATAAATTTGAGGTATTGTTGTCAAGGGAAATACTATTGCAGTAATCAAAACAACGCGGTCAAGAAACCTTACCTTCTTGTTTGGATGGGGGTACTGCTCGTGCTTTACGTGAATGCGCTTTCTTATGTGCAGATGATGTTCCCCGTGCCGCATGCAATTCCAGACGACAATGTACTTATATAATTAACTAAGAATATTACAACTTTAGTTTCATGAAGTCCTGCGCCACCACTGTGTTGGGAAATAATCCTGTTAGCTCTTCTTCGAGTTTCTCCGTTGTCTTGTAACGCTGTGAGAAATGAGTTGCTATTAGCTTCTTCACATTAGCTGTTGAGGCAATTACTGCTGCGTGCTTTGTCGTGAGGTGCTGGTACTGTATTGCCTTTTCCTCGTGCTCCATTAAGTGTGTTGCCTCGCAGACAAGAACATCAGCATCTTTAGCAATATCGTAGCATGATTGACATAGTGCAGTGTCGAAGATGAATGCAACATTTTTGCCGTGCTTCTTCTTCGCCACTTCATCTATGGAAATGTTCTTGCCCTTTACTACAAGCATGCCTTTTTCCTTCAGCTCGTTAATCTGCGGACCTGATTTCAGTCCTTTCTCTTCTGCTTTCTTAGGGTCAATGGTCCATGTGTCCTTCTCCACGAACCTGTAGGCAATGCACGGAACACTATGCTCCATCGGAGCCGCAAGAATCTTGTAATCTGAAGTTTCGTAAATTGTTTCCACATTCTGAGGGTCAACTTCCCTAATATCTATGTCCAGCTTTACCTCGAAGACAGCGCTCTTCAGCAAGTGCTCCATGTGGTGCTTTGTTCCAGGAGGGCCGAAAACCATCAATCTTTGGCCCTTGACTGCATTGCCCACTGTTTGAATCAGACCAACAAGCCCAGAAGTATGGTCTCCATGCCAATGCGTTATGAGCACTTTCGTTACCTTATTCCGGTTTATTCCTGCAAGGTTCATCTGCCTTTGAGTTCCTTCCCCACAATCAATCAAGATGCCTTCATCTTTGTAAGACAGGAACTGAGCAGACACGTTGCGCTCTTTGGTAGGTACGGTAGACCCTGTGCCCAGGAATGTGATTTCCATAGGACAGGAACCCTCTAAGTGCATTTAAATGTTTACCGTGAAACATCCCCACAAACCTTTAAAAAGGCCGTTCCAGTCCAGAGAGAATGGCCGTGAAGAAAGCTGTAAAGAAGGTTGCCAAGAAGGCAGTCAAGAAAGCAATTGAGCAGGTTGAATTAGGTGAAGCCAAACTGGTTGAAGAGCCAAAGGAAAAGCAGAAGCTTTCTGCGATGTTCGCAAAGGAGAGAGTTCTGGTTGAAAGCAGTGATGAAGCCAGGGACTTGTACAACCAGAGCCGTTACGGTACAATGCTGGAAGACGGCAAACTGCAATTATCAATTCTGGAAGCATTGTATCTTATGGAGAAAGGCAGGTTGGTGGTTAAGGACTCGAAGGACAAGGCGATGAACTTCGAAGATTACCTTAAGAATGCAAAGAAGATAGAGCCCAACTTCTGGATAAGGTATTGCGTTTTCAAGGATATTCGTAATAGAGGATACATAATCAAGACAGCCCTTAAGTTTGGAGCTGACTTCAGAATCTATGATAGAGGCGTTAAACCTGGAGAAGACCACGCCCGCTGGGTTGTTTATCCAGTACATGAAGGTTCTACTCTTACCTGGTATGAGTTCGCCGCGAAGAATAGAGTGGCGCATAGCACGAAGAAGAGACTACTCATTGGAGTAGTGGACGACGAAGGAGACGTTACCTACTGGGAGATAAGGTGGATGCGACCATAGATTTTCAAGTTACAAATGCAAGTTATACCAATCTATGCTTGGCTTTGCGATTGCTTCAGTGTTCGCAATCAGATTGTGGCCCTCTTTTTCGAGAGTGATAAACCTTGAGCATGGGGGAACAAAGTCATTGCTTCAACCGAATTTTCATAAGGCACCCAAACATCCAATTTGCCATAAAAGACGAGAACCGGAATATTCAGCTTGCCCAGCAATTTTGTTTGGTCCACCTCTTTGCGTTCATCAATACTCTTTCCATCAATGACACTCTTATATCTTGGGCCTTTGTCTCTGTATCTAGTGATGAACCCGGTCTCTTGCAGTTCCTCCAGTTGACTTTCATCGTACTTCTTCTCTGCATAATCTTGCATTGGCGCGGTTACGGGAGCTGTGAAGACCAAAGCCTTAACTCGAGGATCCATTACCTCCAATGCGACCAGTCCTGAAATACTGTGTCCAAAGAACCCTATACGTGAGAAGCCCCTCGACTCCACATAATCCAGAACTGCCACGTAATCCTCACGGTGTCTCGACACCGACAAAGGTGCGTCATCGCTTTCCCCACATCCAGCATAGTCGAACCGAAATACATTGTAACCTGCCTTGTTGAATTCTTCGGCTATCCTGTCAAAGCCACCACACTCGCTCTTGTCACCAGTGAAGCCATGCCCCATGACGATTATGGAATCCAGCGTGCCAGCGTGAAAGAGACCTGCGAGCTTCAGACCCCTCGAATTTACTAAGGATACTGCTTCCACACAAATCAGAAAGCCATAATCTTATTTAAAAGCTGCTTTGGATGATTCTGCTCCACGGCAACCCTTTTATACTTGGCAAGGGTAACGAGAACATGCCAACACAAGACCAGATATTGCAAGCAGTGAAACGTTCTGGACCTGTAATTCCTCCAAAGCTGATGAGGGAGCTTGGAAGTGATACGTTCATCATAGGGGCAATACTATCCAACCTGGCAAGCCAACAATTGGTTAAAATAACACATACCAAAATAGGAGGCACGCCTGCCTACTATGTTTCTGGGCAGGAACCAAAGCTTGAATCTCTCATACAGTACTTGAACGGAAAGGACAGGGTCACAGCACAATTGCTCAAGGAGAAGAAAGTACTGCAGGACTCTCAACAGGAAGCGCTTATTCGCGTTTCTCTGAGACAAATACACGACTTTGCCAAGAAAGTGGAAGTCAATTTGCCGGAAGGACCCGTAATATTCTGGAGATACTACCTTGTGTCTGAGCAGGACGCTGCCAAGATAATAAGGGAAGCTCTTGGATTGGAGAAGAAACCCGAAATTCAAAAGGTCGAAACACCTAGAATAGAAGCACCAAGTCAACCAGAAAAGAGACCAGAGCCAAAGCACGAAACCCCGAAGACCGAAGTTCCAAAGAAAGTCGAGAGGAAAGAAGAACCAAAACAGCAGGAAAGGAAAACGGAGCAGAGGACACTTCCGCGTGAGGAAAAGCCAGCTAAAGAACCTAAAAAGGAAGAGCAGGACTCCAAACTGCAAAGCAATATCGAAGAGGACGACTCCGCGTTCTTTGAGGACGTAAAGAGGTACTTCAGGGACGGAGGCATAAGGATGTTATCGTCTAAAATCATAACGAAGAAGACAAGCTACGAGTTCATCCTGGAAATACCAAGCCCTGTTGGTTACTTGAATTACTTCTGTGTTGCAAGGAACAAGAAAGGAATAAATGATGGCGATTTAAGCAGAGCGTACGTTGACGGCCAGAAAAAAGGAATGCCAATACTTTACTTGACAACAGGCAAGCTCACGAAGAAGGCACAACTCCTGCAGAAGACTGATTTCAAGAATATGACTGTGAAGCATCTCTAGCACGAAATATTAATAAGCCGTCCTCTGGATTAATAAACCATGGGCAGCGCGATAACTAGTATTCTAGAGTCCAAGACTATTAAGATAGAAGACCTTGCAGGCAAAGCACTTGCCGTTGACTCGTACAACCAGCTGTACATGTTCATTACCACGATAAGGCAGCCTGACGGCACGCCGTTGAAGGACAGCAATGGAAACGTTACTTCGCACCTTTCCGGGTTATTCTTTCGGTTTACTAAGCTAATGGAGCAGGGAATCAAGTTCGCATTTGTCTTTGACGGTAAAGTTCCAGAACTAAAGAAGAAGGAGCAGGAGAGAAGGCACGAAGTAAAGCAGGAAGCATTACATGCATTCAAACAAGCCCAAGACAAGGAAGACCTCGAAGGCATGAAGAAGTATGCAGGAAGGACAAGCGTGCTCACAAAAGAGATGCGCGAAGAAGCAATACAACTCATAGAAGCATTGGGATGTCCTGTGATTGAAGCACCAAGCGAAGGAGAGGCACAGGCAGCACAACTTGTCAAAGAAGGCACCTGCTACGCAGTAATGAGCCAGGATGCAGATGCTTTGTTGTTTGGGGCGCCAAGAAGCGTAAAGAATCTCAGCATAACAGGCAGAAGAAGAAAACCAGGTCAACTTGGAACGTACATGGTAGAGCCAGAACTCATAACATTAACGGACACTTTGAAAGAACTGAAATTCACACAGGAAAAGCTCATCTACCTTGCAATGTTAGTAGGAACGGATTACAACATCAAGGGGATAAAGGGCATTGGGCCAAAGAAAGCGTTGAAGCTTGTTCAAGAAAACGACAAGCCAGAAGACATATTCAAGGAAGCAAAATGGGACGAACACTTTGAACAGAAATGGCAGGAAGTGTTCGCGTTGTTCAAGAATACAGATGCAAAGAAAGACCTGAAACTGGAATGGAAGAAACCGGATAAGGATGAAATTGTCAGAATACTGTGCGAGGAACACGACTTCAGCAAAGAACGGGTTGAGCAAGCACTCGATAAACTTTCAAAAGGAACTAACAAACAACAGAAAGGGCTGGGAGAGTTCTTCTGATGGAAGCATGGATTGTTCTGGCAATTCTATCTGCAATTCTTGCTGCAGCGATCGCACTTCTCGTCAAGAGAACACTTCTTCAGGAACACGCAATGGAATTCAGCGCAGTTCTTGCGTTGTTCAATGTCTTTGCTACAATTCCTTTATGGCCAAAAGTTGATTGGGCAAGCATCACACCAGAACTATTGCTTGTAGTATTTGTGACGAGCATTCTCGCAGCTGCCGGTTTTCTTCTCATAGCAAAAGGAGTCAGACACATGCCAGTCAGCACCGCAAGCCCGATGTTGACCATTCAACCATTAGTCCTTGTTGTCTTTGCATTCCTATTCATTCATGAACGTCTCATGGGTCTTCAGATTGTAGGAATAGCAGTCATAGTAATAGGTGCATTTGTTATGGAATTACGTAAAGGAGATCATTTTCTCAACCCATTCAAACGATTGGTGCACGGAAAACACCATATATTCATCATCGCGGCATTAATCATTTACTCTGTGAGTGGTGTGTTCGACAAGATAATCCTGAGCACATACCACGCCACACCCTACACATATATGGTATTGATACACTTCTTCATCGCAATAGATTTCCTCATACTCATGCTTATATTCCACGACGGCGTAAAAGGAATAAGCCACGGGGTCAAGCAGGCGGGCGCATTCCTATTTCTCCTTGCGATTCTCACAGTTGGAATGCGAACAGTACAAGCAATGGCAATCCAGCAGGCAGATGTTTCTCTTGTTGTTGCGATAAAACGCACTTCAGCAATATTCGCGACAATCATTGGAGGGAGCATATTTAGAGAAGAACATGTGCTCAGAAAAAGCATTGGTGTAATAATTATGGTAGCGGGAGCATTGCTCCTCATCCTTTGAATTTATATTACAGAAAGGTTTCCAAAGACAATGAGTGTTATTAGAGTACCAGCACACAAAGCGCAGAAAGTGAAAGAGAGTCTAATCAGGAATAAACTACTTGACAGTTCAAGAACGCCAAGGAAAGACGGAGATGACATACTTTTTCCCGTAACCATTATTCCAAAAGGATTCAAACCAGTAAATGCACGACTAAAGAAGAAAAGCAAGTTACCTACATTCAAGGACGCAGCATCCAAGGTGCTTTCCAAGGAAGAGTTGAAACACTTGAACACCGCATACGACACTGCCGGAAGCATTGCCATAGTTGACATCTTCGAAGAACTCGAACACAAAAAGAAACAGATTGGAAAGGCATTGCTAGAAAGCAATCCAAGAATTCAAACGGTTTTGAGAAGAGGCACGCATGAAGGAGAATTCAGAACACAAACCCTCGAATTACTTGCAGGAAAGAAAACGAAAGAAGCAATATTTCACGAGAATGGCGTTCGCATCAAGACCAATCTCGAGACTGTTTATTATTCAGTACGACTAAGCACCGAAAGAAAGAGAATCACTGAACTCGTGAAACCCGGAGAAAGAGTTCTTGTTATGTTCTCAGGCGCGGGACCTTACGTTTGCGCGATTGCAAAGAACACTGCAGCGAAGGAAGTAGTGGGCGTAGAGATAAATCCCGAGGGGCACAAGTATGCTGAAGAGAACGTTAAGCTGAATAAACTGAAGAACGTGAAGTTATACTGCGGAGATGCTGGGAAAGTAGTGCCAAAGCTTGGAACCTTTGACCGTGTACTCATGCCATTGCCCAAGTCAAGCGAGGAATTCCTTGATACGGCAATTAAAGCTACCAAACCTGGCGCAGTGATTCATTTCTATCATTTCTACCATGAGAACGACTTCAAGGAAGCTGAACGAGTCTGCAAAGAAGCATGCAAACGAAACAAACGAACATTCAAGAAACTGGCTTTCGTTAAATGTGGACAAT
The DNA here is from genome assembly GCA_043818175.1 of Candidatus Woesearchaeota archaeon. Lineage (GTDB taxonomy): Archaea > Nanobdellota > Nanobdellia > Woesearchaeales > JBDRGA01 > JBDRGA01. The sequence goes on from JBDRGA010000014.1 coordinate 14,266, forward strand.
ATGCCCCCGGAGAGTACAGGACGTGTCTTGACTTTGAAGTAAGGTGAACTATTATAAAGAACTGAGACTTCCCTTGGTAGCGCGTGATGACGACGTGAACACCCGAGGAGCCTCTGGCTATGACTGACGGAAGTAACTGCCGAGCGCGTATTTCTAATTTTGTCTTAACTCAGCACACCTAACCTGTTGCAGAACAGGTATGCCGGAAGACAAAGTGCTTTGAATTATGGGTGGAAGTTCACGTAATTCTAGCTGATTATTTTTCATGTCCCGAAATTTTCCCAGTTGAACTATTTCACCATCTTTCTGCTTAAGTAGACTATAGAATGGGCCCGCATGAAGGAAGTACCTTGCGTCTGATGCAGGAGGTAACTCATTGGGTGTAAAAACACTTGCAACACGCGCACGAGTCTTACTTTTCAAAGCCAAGTCAATACATCCTTCATCAAACTGCCAAGCATATGCATATTCCCAGTTGTCATCAAACCGTATTGGTCTTGTATTAACCAAACCTGAGAAATACTTGGTAACGCTAAAACGAAGTTCTCCCCTTTTTGTTTCGATATCAAATGACAATTCATTTGATTTTATGTCAAACGAGCCATTGAGAAAAGAAATTCGTGTAACGGCATCTGCAATTGTCTCGAGAATTGACCTCTCCTTGGCCGGTGGAGAAAGGGTAGTCACACCCCGAGAATACGCCCGAAGGCTATCTCCCTCAATAATGAATTGTTCATTGTCTAAATCAGTACGTCGCAAGTAATCCACAAGAGAAGTTCCTGTTGGCTTCTTTCCGAATCTGTCTTCCAAATCCACAACAGAAAGATTCTTTGGTTCTGAAGCATACGCAGAACCTGCAAGATCAGCTAGCAATGCTCCCGCTGCAAGAATATTCCTGAATCGCATGTTCTGGGAGAAATACAGTCCTATAAAAAACCTATCCGTACATGGAAGGGAACTCGGAATTTTCGTCAATCCTGCGTACTTTTCTTACGGCACTCACGAAATCAGCGTGCTTGACCTTTGTTCTGCGGTCTCTAATGGCAAAATAGCCTGCTTCCGTGCAAATTGCCTTAATCTCCGCGCCTGTAAGCCCGTTCATATCAGCAACAAGTGCATCTTTCTTCAAACCAAACTCCGTATGCATATTCTTAGAATGAATGTTGAATACCTGCTGGACGCCCTTTCCTGTTGGTGCAGGTACCTCAATTAAGCGGTCAAGTCGCCCAGGTCTCATGATTGCTGGGTCGAGAATGTCCATCCTGTTCGTGCATCCAATAATCTTAACATTACTCAATGGTTTGAAACCGTCTATTTCTGCTAACAACTGCATGAATGTTCTCTGTACTTCCCTCTCGCCTGAAGTGCCCATATCCACCCTTCTCGCAGCAAGAGCATCAATTTCATCAATGAACACTATGGATGGTGCTTTCTCACGTGCTAGTTCGAAAATCTCCTTTACAAGTCTTGCTCCTTCGCCAATGAACTTTTGAACCAGTTCAGAACCAACAATCTCGATAAACGTGCTGTGCGTTGAAGAAGCAACTGCTTTCGCCAATAACGTTTTTCCAGTGCCTGGAGGTCCATGCAACAGGACACCCTTGGGAGGGGATATCCCCACTTTCTCAAACAGTTTGGGTTTGAGTAATGGAAGTTCAACTACTTCTCTCAGCTCACGAATCTGATCTTCAAGACCCCCAATATCCTTCCAGCTCTCTTTGGGATTTTCAATGATTAAGAAACGCTCAGCATTATGTTTTCCTGTATTTCTTATCTTATCTATAATTGTGAGATTTTTTTGTTCGAGCAAAACGCTCTCACCGGGCCTTAACGCTTCAACATTGGCACTCATCTCAACATAGAACTTGTTTCCGTTGGGAACTTGAATAATCGCATTGGAACCAACCTGTTCTACGACCTCAGCAATCATTAAAGCGGGAGTTCTAAGACGATCTATTTCTGTTCGGAGCTGAGTAACCGTCTCCTTGAGCATTCTATTCTCATATTCTATGTCGTTGGCACCCGTGGGAGAAGTGAACGAGAAGCTAGCCCTACCTACACCGTCATCGCTCATATCTCGTCGAGGAGTAAGTTGATTTATTTAAACTTTTGTCTTACTTTAGAGTGATAAAACTAAATTATTCGTCAGGATATGCGTCTTTGAGAAGTTTTTCGTTTTGTGCAAAGCTTTCACGCACCGGACCGAGAAGGTCAACCAGTACGGTGCCTAATGCTGTTTTCACGTCTAAAGGATGCACTTTTTGCGCGACAAAATCACTCTTGAAATGTTCAAAAATGTTGTAAGACAGAGGACCGCCGAACTTTTCTGCGCGATTTATTACAAATGGCTTCTTTTGGGAAGCAAGCAATGGAAAAATCACGTTCTCAATGAACGCGACAACACCATTGTCTTCAAGTTTGCCTGCAGGACAGTTTGCTTTGTTCAGCTTTCTAACTATTTCTTCAGGCGAATCAAGTAAATCAATCTTTGAACTTGGATCGGAAGCTGACATTTTCGCTCCAGTAATGCCCGGAAGCAAGGGAGTGAAGACGCATGCGTACTTCTTCCTGTTCATCTTTTCTGCGAATTCCCTTCCTAGCATGTAGATTCCTCTTTGGTCAATTCCGCCAAAGGCAATATCCGCTTCCAAAGCATAAACATCTTCAATCTGAAGAATTGGATAGACAAAACCACCTAACTTGGGATCTTCCTTAAAGCGTACAACTTCAGAAGCGGAGCGCTTTGCCCTGTTCAAAGTAACGTCTCCCACCATCTGGTAAACGTGCATGGTGTAGTCCTTCTTCAACTGGAAGTCCGTGCCACGAACAAATGAAACTCGTTTGGTATCTGCGCCAAGTGCTTTCAGTGCCGCGGTTACGGCTGCCTTGTAGTATTCAACTCGGACTCCGAGAAGATCCCAAGGAGTCTTTTCGTCATCTAAGTATGCGTGCAGGTCTGCTAATAAGAATGTGAATTCACAATCTGCATCAAGGAAGTCCTTAATCTTCATTAGCGGAATCAAGTATCCTATGTGCAGTCTTCCCGTTGGAGCAAACCCAATGTATGCTTTGGGATGCTTTTTCTCCTTGAAAATCTCTATTAGTTCCTCTTCCTTTACCAATTCCTGCGTCCTTCGCTTGATTAAAGCTAAGCGCTCTTCCGGGGTCATGAGACAAAGGTCTGGATGTTTCTTTATATTCTTTTGGTAGCATATTAAAAGCTGGAAGGTTTTCATTGAAGTATGGATGTTGTTCCAGTGCACTACCTGACTGCTTATGCCTTCTGCCCAAGGAAGCTGCTTCTAAAGCACCTTTCAAAAGAAAAGCCAGACACAAGCAAAGTAAGCTCCAAGGTCAGGAAGGACATTCTAAGGATGCTGAACAGGGAAGAGCCCGAAATAGTGAAGAACATGGAGAGCGTTCTTCCATTGCCTGAGGTTATTGAACGGTACAAACAGCATTACTCAAAGAAGACGAGAGAGCTCATTGAAGCCAACAAGGAGAATATGAAGGAGCAGGAATCTGTTCCTGGCTTTATTAAGGGCGTCTGGCCCAGGATAATGAGGGAGGCAGAGCAACGGGCGGAGCATTTGTTTGAGGTCATGGAAAAGACCGGGCTTTCCGGAGAAGTGCTCTGGAACAGCTTGATTCCTAAGCTTAGAACTGATGTCTTGGTTGAAGGTCTTGGCATGCGAGGAATGATTGATCTTGTTAAAGAGTACCCTGGAGAAGATATTCCGTATGTTTTCACAGCTAAGAAGCCACCGAAGTATGGCGTGTGGGAGAGTGATAAGCTGAAAGCTGGGGCTTACATCCTGATAATGCAGGCCCAAGGGCTTAAAGTAGAAGAGGCCAGGATAGTTTACTTAGCGGATAAGGAAGACGCTGAGAGAGAAGTTCCGATGAACGGCTTCCTTAAAGAAAGGATCCTGAAGACAAGGGATGCC
>JBDRGA010000015.1:0-21233 GCA_043818175.1 Candidatus Woesearchaeota archaeon
TGGCGCGAAGGTATACGCTTTAACGCGAATTCCAATAACACTGAATACTAGAGCAACAGATGCCAATGCAGACACAATTGGCTTTGAATGGTTCCTCTGGAGCAACAGTCAGTGGGTATCACAAGGCACTGCTGCTTCTCAGGCGTCCACCTTCAATGTAGTGGGAACGTATCTTGTCAAGGTCAGGGCAAGCGATGATTTGGATTCGTCCGAGTCTCAAGTAACCATCGTTGTCCAGACACCACCAAAGGCAGGAAAGCCACCCGCGGAAAAGATAGCAATGATTTAGAATTCTTTTTTTAGAATTATTCAGAGGTCTTGAATCCTCTGCTTTGGTTTTCTTCAAATCCAGCAGCCGTTATCTTAATGAACTCAGAATTGGCTTGCATTTCAGTTATGGTTCTTGAACCGCAATAACTCATCCCACTTCTAATGCCCTTTAGAATGCTTTCTATCACGTCATCAACGGGTCCTTTGTAAGGTACTAATGAACTCACGCCCTCAACAAACACATCCAGGTTTGTCTTAATCGCCATTCCAGTAAGCTTCTCCCTTCTCTCATGATTGCTGTCGTATGAAGCGCTTCCTATGTACCTCTTGTAACGCTTTCCGTCTTTGATTACGATTCTACCAGGTGCTTCGTTCGTTCCTGCAAAGAAGTTCCCGCTGTAAACCGTACTGGCGCCGGCAGCCAATGCCTTTACTGCATCTCCAGGATACTGCATTCCGCCATCGGCTGTTACGGGTATTCCATATTTCTTTGCAACAGCACACACTTCCATGACTGCAGTAAGTTGAGGCACGCCAGCACCGCTCATCAATCTTGTAGTGCATACAGGACTAGGGCCAATTCCAACTTTCAACCCATCTGCGCCAGCTTCAATCAAGTCCTTTGCGGCTTCTCCCGTTGCAATATTGCCTACGATGATGTCTGCATCAAATTTGTTCTTAAATGCCTTCAACTGCTTTATGGCTAGTTCAGAATGTGCATGGGCCATATCCATTACTATGCAATCAGCTCCGGCAGCAAGCAGTGCTTCACTTCTTTCAATCGCATCCTTCACTCCCACGGCTGCCCCAACCCTTAATCTTCCTTTCTCGTCTCTTGAAGCAAGCTTCCATCGTTCAAGGTTCTCTATGTCCCTGCTTGTCATCAAGCCAACCAGCTTTCCTTTGTCAAGCAATGGCAGTTTTTCAATTCTGTGCTCGTGGAGTATTTTTTTTGCTTGTTCTATGCTTATTCCTTTATCAGCAGTAATTAGTTTCTCTCTGGGAGTCATCACGCTCGTTAACATTTTGGAATCGTCATCCTCGAAAAGAAAGTCACGACCAGTTGCAATCCCTACAAGCTCATTTCCTTTTGTTACTAGTACGCTGCTGACTCCCATGTTCATCATGACCTGTTTGGCTTGATGGATTGTCGTTTCTCCGCTTAACGCAAGAGGATCGTCAATAACGTGGCCTGTGCTTCTCTTTACTTTCCTTACTTCCTCTGCCTGCTCTTCAATTGAAGAGAACTGGTGTATTATTCCAAGACCTCCCTGCCTTGCCATTGCAATTGCCATCTCATGCTCTGTTACTGTAGCCATGTTGGCACTAACGAGAGGTACGTTAAGCTTAATGTTCTTAGACCACTGCGTACTCAAATGTGCTTCTGTCCTAGAAGCTAATGGTGTCTTCTTGGGCACCAACAATACGTCTGCATACGTTAATCCTTCCTTCATAATTCCCCCTGATTGGCTATTTGATATTGTATTTATGCCTTATGTTTCTTTGTCGTTCCAGATTTCCCTTTCTCCTTCTTCCAGAATCGGATTGCCGTTGGCATCTAGGGCCACTGGATTCCCTAGGTTCCATTCTCCGTTAAAGGTTATGCTTCTGCAGTACTCCGTATTCTTTGCGATGTCGTTGGGTGGGAATTCCGAGTCAAACCTTACGCACATCTGATCGTAAGTGTTCTTGCTGAGGAAGCTCTTCGAGTAAGTGAATGCTTCTCCTGCACTCAATTTCTTCGTTAATGGTGTTTTCGTGGCAGTGCCTTTGAATTGAACTTCCATCTCGTATTCTTTGTCGGGAACTCCCCCTGCGTAAAGAGTGAACGTGTAAAGAGTATGGCTTGAATTGAATTCCTGCTTTTCGACGGCAAAGCTGAGCACCGGCTTGTACGTGCCGTATGCACTTCTCATGTATGCTCTTCCAACGTTTGTTCCTGCGAATTGGTCAGTTCCTAGTCCGTCTGGATTGCACGCACTTTGTTTCCATGAATCGCTGCTTAAGAACCGGTCAATGTCCTCGCTCATGCCCATTCCCCATGAGCCCCAGCCCTTGAGTTGAAGGTATTTCTTGTATTCCGTGTTCGCAAATATCCATCGCACGGCAAAGTCCACGCTTTGGCGTACTTGTTCTACTGTTTGCGCGTGGTCGTATTCTTTCTTTCTAGCGCACTCTGTACCTGCTGCAGGCTTCTTCGCGCAGGTCCATTTGCCTTTGACTTGCTCCATGCCGAGCACACTTTTTTGAAGTGTGGGTGAATTTGATAAATCTAGGTATCCATTGTTTTCGTAGGAGCTTTCTAGGACTATCTGCTCAGCTTGTTCGTTTGTTATTACACCATTCTTGAGAAGATTGTAAACAAAGTCAGACGATTGCTTGTCAAACTCTTGGCGTTGAGTTTTCGTTCGATCTAGTGTAGCGGTCGAAACACCATTATCTGTCATCCATTGAACATCTGTTGCAAACTTCTTGTCCCATAAAGTTGCAGTTTCCTGGAACGTCGTGATAGTATCTGAAACTTGTTTTGCATCTTCCGCGTTCGCGATTGGAGTTTGTCTTCTCTTTAGCGGGTCTGGCTGAGCAACGCCACCTTCAACTGGCAGGTGCAGTTCCGGATGCAGGCCTGCCCAAGTTGTAAGCTTCGCGTCGAGTGAGTCGTACTGACTTTCTTCAAGGCCTGATTCTTTTGCCTTGTCAGAGTAATATGAGTCTGCTTGCTTTAGATAATCAGGCAAGGTACTATATGCAGCAGGATCATTCATTGCGCGGCCAACTGCTTCTTGCGAGATTCCTTGTTTCTTCAACGCGTTCCAGTCAACATTGTCTTTTCCTTCTCCGTTAGTAGTGACATAATACTGGAACGCTAGCCATTGGTCCATAACATTACGTTGTTGTCTGTCACGTTCAGCTGCAATTGATGCTCCTTTGTCTAACCTGAAGTCAGGTATCTGTCCTCCCAGAACGCTGGCGCTTCTTTCTTGTTTGCATTCTGCGCTGTTGCACATTGCTGCAACGCATAGGTCGGGCAATTCAGCGGGATAATGGAACTCCTGGCTTGTTTTGGTGACGCTTTCATAGTCATACATCTGGAATATGCTCTTTGGTATTTGGCAGGCCCATATTGCGAAATCGTCGTTTTTCTTGTTGCTGTCTTTGCACGGACCAACAGATTTCAGAAGGTTTTTGAGTGTTACTGGTACCATATTCTGAAGCAAGAATCTTGCGTTCTCTGCTAAATTCTTAAATACGTTAACGCCTGGAATAATCTCTATGGCTTCCCCAGTTACTGCTTCGCATATCTGTGCGTTTTTCACATCTTCGCACGTGGAAACTGGCTGTCCATTGATGCTCATGCCCTTCAAGCATTCAAGGTAGTTGCATTGTGTTTGCCTGTACTTGTTCAGTCCAAAGACAACTGCAGGCCAGCATTGTTGTGCTAGTGCAACACCAATACTATTGCCAGGGTTCCGGGAGTACATTCCAACAGTGACCTCGTCAAGCATATAGCCGCCGAAGGTGCTGCTGTCCTGTTCGTCTTTGCTCTGTACACAGGATGACATCGAGCATGCTTTCCTAAACAAGTCTGTGACTCCCTTTTCGAACTTTGCTCCAATGTCTGGGCTTCCCGTTGCTGGAGTTTGTGGAGCTCCGGGTACTGGCGAGCTTGTTTTGGTTTCGCTATTGTAAAACTTATCTGTGATTCCTTGAGCTGTCGAAAACGTGACTCCCCCTACGTTTATCATCGTATTTCCTATTGGTGCCAGTGCTACAGTTGCTCTTAGTATCGAGCCAACTGCTTTTATTCCTACACCAGTCATCTCAACATACTGGAGGTTGTCCTGAACTGCGCACAAATCAGAAGCGGTTGCTATGACTGTGTTTGCTATCTTCAGAATCTTATTGTTGACGAAGAAATTATCTTCTGCATCTTTAATCTTGTTCGCGAATACTTCACCCATCTCCCCAACGGGTGCTTCCCGCATCGTCACAGGAATCAATAAAGTTTCTTCTTCATACGCACCGTAAAGCTTGTTTGTATCGCGAACCCTCAAAGCAATAGTGCAGTTGAGTGTGAATTCGTTGTGAAGGAGTTTTGCGGTTGCCCCGCTTTCTGCAAACACATTAGTTCTGAACGTGAACATCAGGCCATTCGTGCTGTTGCTTGAGTACGGCTGGTCAACACTAGGGTCGTTAAATGCTTTGCTGGCCGAAGTACTCTCATTCCTCGTCTGATACATGCATCCTCTAACAATTGTCTCGACCACGCGTGCATCTTCTTTATTGGGTGTAATTGTGTAAGGAACGTGCAATCTGTATGGGATATTGTTGTAGCTTGATAATTGTAGAACTACTCTGTTTACTTGTCTTGGAGAAATCTGACTTGTAAGCACTTGTGTTGTGAACAAATCAGGTCTTCCTCCTTCTACGTATTCGAGTATTGGAATTGTCAGGTTAATTGGTTTTGGCGTGTTTCCTGCGAAATCCTCTGCTTCTATGCTGAATTCTGCCTGTGTGAATATTTTTGGCAGATTGGTGAATGTATACGTACATGTTTTGTCCTTGCATGTTCCTGTTGCGCTTTGTTTCAGTGATGAAGAAGCCCATGTCTTTGATACTCCTGTGTCGTCGCTAACAATTGCTTTAATGACGAGTGCTGCCTTGCTTGTTGCCGGCACGGGAGAGTAAGTCACGTTCTCGATTGTCGGTGGTTGTGAGTCGCATGTAACGTTCTGCAATATATTGTTCGCAAACACGTTTCCTGCGTCGTCCTGGCTGTCAAACCCTCCTTTTGAAGCAAGCGTTAACGTCATTTTCTGGCCGCTTGTGCATGCTCTTGTAGCAATGCCTGTACAAAGCCCATCTTTGCACGAAATTGCCTGTTCTACTGCACCTCCATAATTGAAGAAGACCATTCTCTTGTTCATCGCGCCAGTGCTGTCCGAATACTTGATACGTACTTGAACCGGTCCTGGCTTAGTATAGCATGTTTGCGGAGTGCACGTGCCCACTTCAATACTAAGGAGCTTTGGTTTGGAGTCATCGATTTGGAATCGTAAAGGAATCGTGCTGGTTTCCTTTGTCCCGTTCACAGTCGCGTTGAATGGCAGGGAGAACTGTGTTGTCGTTGGCTTAATGTCCAGATTGGATATGTAGCATCTGTTCTTTCCAGTTGCTGCACTACACATTGCAGGTACGGTTCTGTAGTCCCTGGAGCTTCTGAATAACTGCCAGTCCGCATTGAGACTTCTCGCATCAACGATTACGGCAGTTGTGTTCTTGTCCAGCGTGAATGAGATATCTACCTTGTATGCGTTTGCGGTCTTAATCCAAGATATGTTCTTTCCGCTCTGTGTAACGCTTACATCTGAAACAGTGATGGCAAGAGCACTTGGAATGAGAAGAAACAACAGTATTATCAGCACGGCGCGCATGTATGCAAAACTGCAGGACGTGCTTTAAATAGTTTATGCCCTTTATCGTATCCTGCTGTTGAATATGTCCTGTATTGTTACTGGTTCAATTCCTGCCTTAAGTGGCTTGCCGTCGAAGCATGGCACCCCTTTGATAACCTGCAAGTCTAACTTGCCAAACTTTTCAATGTCCAGTTGCCCCCTTCCTTCAAGCACGGCAGTCCCAGGAACTGCTTTTGTTTCCAGCACGCGTACTTTGCCATTTTCTTCCCCTGCAAGAAGCATTCCGTTGCTTTCTACGCCTCTTAGTTTTGCAGGTTTAAGGTTGAATGCAATAATAATATGTTTTCCTGTTATTTCTTCTGGTTTGTAGTGTCCGTTTATGCCCGCGACGATTTGCCTCTTTCCCAGTGAACCAAGGTCAAGTTGTAATACGAATAGTTTGTCTGCTTGGGGATGTACCTTTGCTTCAAGCACTTTAGCAACCCGTAATTCAGGCGTTGGTTCCTGTTCAAAGCTCACGCCCTCAATCTTCTTGAGTATTATGCTTGGCGCGCCTAGAGTGTGATTTGTTAGTGGTTTGCCAAGATCTTCATGATTGAGCTTTATGTTTAGGTGTTCTGCGATCTTAGTAGCGTAGTCTGGTAATATAGGTTCAATTAGTATTGCCAAATCCCGTGCAATGCCGGCTGCAGTTGTAAGCACCTTTACTGCTTCTTTTTGGTTTTCCTTTGCCAGTTCCCATGGTTTCGTCTGTTGGAAGTACCTGTTTCCAATGTCCCCTAGTTTCAAGATGTTGTCGCTTGCGCCTCGTATGTCTAAACTAGCATAAGAATCAAGCACTGCCTGTCTTGCTGTTTCCACTTCAATAGCGATTGTTTCATCATTTTCGGCACTTGTCTTGCCTTCTCCAATTCTGGCCAATAAGCTTTCTGTTCTATAGCAGAAGTTCGCGATGTTCGCAACCAACTCATTGTTGAATCTGGTCTGGACGTCTTGCGCGTCAAGATTGATGTCATGTAGTCCAGGGGTATAATTGCGTACGTAGTACCATCTTAGGGCTTCTGCTGGATATTTTGCCAAGTAATCTTTTGCTGTTATGAACGTGCCTCTGCTCTTGGACATCTTCTCAGAATTGATGTTAACGAAGCCATGAACGAGTACTTTGTCTGGTACTCTATGTCCTGCTGCCTTCAGTACTGCTGGCCAGAATAAAAGATGGAATGTTATGATGTCTTTTCCAATGTGGTGTATTACTTCTGAACCGTCCCATAACTTGAAGTTGTCAGCTGCTTCGCTAATTCCATTCAGCTTTCCATAACTGCTGATGTATCCTAATGGTGCGTCCAACCATACGTAAAAGTACTTGTTGCTTCCTGGTATTTTGAATCCATAATACGGCGCGTCTCTTGATATGCACCAGTCCTCAAGGCCATTTTCGACCCATCTAAGCACCTGGTTTGCGACTTCTTTTTGTACTGCACCAGACGTAAGCCATTCTTTCAAGAAAGCAGACATGGAACTTAATTTGAAGAAGTAGTGCGTGCTTTCTTTCTGTATTGGTTTTGCTCCAGAAATTACCGAATACGCGTTCTTTAATTCAGTTGGGTTGTACGTTGCGTTGCACTTCTCGCAAACATCGCCATACTGGTCTTTTGCCCCGCATTTAGGACATTCTCCTTTAACGTACCTATCCGGAAGAAATCTCTTTGCTTCAGGGTCATACTGTAACAATAATGGTTTCTCGTAGATTAGTCCTTCTTCCTTCAATCTGTTGAACAAATATTCGGAGAGTTTCCTGTTCTCGTCAGAATCAGTTGTGTAGTAAGAATCAAAATGTATGTTGAATTGTTTGAAGTCGTCCTGGTGTTCTCCAGTATATCGTTCAACGAGCTCCTTTGGTGTTATTCCTTGCTTGTGTGCGTTTATTTCAATTGGAGCTCCGTGGGCATCGGATGCGCAACAGTACAGTGCATCTTTCCCATTAAGCTTCAACCCCCTTACAATAATGTCAGTGCATACGTACTCGTAAAGGTGTCCGACATGGATTGGCCCATTGGCATAGGGCAGTGCAGCTGTTACGAGTGTCTTCATGCCTCCCTAGAACTTCAATCCCTATATAAAATTAGGGGCTATTTCTTCTGCTCCTTGAACTTCTTCGTAACGTCAAGGTTTCCTTGGCAGTGCTGGCATAAGAATCTTAGCGTTGGTGCGCCCTTAATCGTTTTTCTCTTGTAGATAGTCGTGCTTTCCCCTTGTTTCTTGCAATAAGGGCAAGTGTACATTGCTTTTGCAGTGAGCTTGCCTTCGTATGCTTCTTTCTCCTCTGTGTACTTGCAGGCAGGGCAGACATATTCCGTTGCTCTTATTTGTGGCTTGTTTGTCTTTGGGTCACGTGGCTTGCCCATCATTGCTTGCTTGCATTTTGGGCATTTTTCTCTCTCGACCCAGCACACTATTTTGCCTTCTGGTTCGAGCACTCTTCTGGTGAAATACGCTAAATTGTCCATTGATTCTGGGAGTTGCATTCAAGTGCTCAATGGCCTGGCGTTTTTATTCTTTGCGTTCTTTGATTCGGAATAGTGCGTTTAATGCCAATGACCTGTTTGAGGAGTAATCTTTAAAAGAGAGCCATGAATCTTCCTAGCACGCCTCCGTAGCTCAGAGGTAGAGCGCTACCTTGGTATGTCGCGTTACAAGCGCGATGACAAAGAGGTAGAGGTCGCGGGTTCAATTCCCGCCGGAGGCTTTTTTTGTTTGGTCCAGCTAAGCGGAGCGCATGCTGGACATCGGGATGAAGGAACGAAACCCTTCTTCAATTCCCGCCGGAGGCTTTGTTATTCATTCATGCATCATTTTAAATAGGAATTTCTTTGTCTTGTCGTTATGAGTTCGAGATGGAATAAGATACTGGCCCTCACTTTCAAACCTCCATGGCTTTACAGTTTCTTGGGAATATTCATCGCGTTCCTGGCCTTCAATTATTGGGTTAATTACTTGGAGTACACTATACCTTCTTTGATTTCAAGAGGTTGGTTTGTTCCTGTTTTCTTTTTCATGATCTTTGTTGTTGCTCTCTTGGTAGCGTTGAACGTGAACTTGATTCTTTCCAAAGTAATAGAATTCAGAAAACTGCATCATAGTAGTGGTTTAAGTTTTCTAGGGGCGTTTGCAGGCATTTTGGGAGGGGCGTGTCCTGGTTGTTTTGTGGGCTTGTTGCCTTCAATTGCAGGTATTTTTGGAGTAACAACCAGCTTGAGCTTTCTCCCATTCTACGGTCTTGAAGTGCAGGCATTGAGCATTCTGCTACTAGTTATCGCGGCAATCATTATGACCAGAACTGATGTTTGTGCGCTGAAGAAATAGTTAATTGCCAGCAAGGGCTCTAAGTTTTGAAAGTGATTCAACGAGATGTTCGTTTAGTGCCGATTCGCGTTCTCGAATTGCTTCTCTTTCTTTGGCAAGGCTGACTTCTTGGTCGTGGAGTGATTCCGTAGCCACACGTGCTTCTTCGTATAACTTTTCTACTTCAGTTCTTCTTGCGTCCAGAGCACGCTCCGCGTCTTCAATCATCGTTGCGCGTTTGTCAAATTCTTTTAGTTTCTGGTCCAATCGCTTGAGTTGGTCTGTGATAGCGTGTTGCTGCTCCTTGAGCTGCTTGAAGTCCTCGATGTCTTTTCGCATGGCGATGCCAGTTATGTGCTCTGCCACCCGTTTTCGAAATCCGGCGCGCTGGCCGTTATACGTGTTGCTGACAATCCAAGTATCTCTCAGTCCGGGTTGGGTGGCGAGATGCCCTCCTTCCTCAAGCATTTCTACCCACGTTATGACCGTTGGCGGTGCTACATTGATTTGCTTTGCGGCGTTCTTGAGCGAAATCTTGTGTCGCTCCTGAACGAGTGCTAGAAGTTTGTCATGGCCTGTCTCGATATGCGTGTGTAGCATGGTCTACGGAATCTTCTTTTGTTTAAATAACTATCTACTGTGTAGTAGTGTCATACTGGATTTGTGCGCTACCTAAAATATTAAATATCAGAAGGTTACGGATTTAGGATGAGTTCGCATGTTCATTGGACCCTCAAGCAGAGAGTCTCGTACAGTCTTGGCTCACTGATGCTGGTTGCCATCGTAGGTGGTGCTCTCGCCCTTGCGTTTGGCGCGTTGAACCAATCAGCCAGGGCAAACTCTTTTGGCGGGTTGCTTCTCCTCATTGGTTTTGCTTTAATGTTCATTCTGTTTGTAATGCTTCTTGTAACCAGCAATAGAATGGCTCTTAGATGGTACGTTCCTACGTTGGCAATATTGCTCATACTGTTCGGGCTTGCCATTTGGCTCTTCCCTGGCGTTCTGCATGTGGTGCTTCTAATTCTGGTAATTCTCTTTGCCTATCTTGCGCCGCTGATTGTTGCTTTCAAAGCCGCTCGGCAATCTTTAAATACTAAGTAGCCGCCTCGCCTTTTGCGGGAGTAGCAAAGCCTGGTCAATCTGCAAAGGACTACATGCGCGGGACTTAAGATCCCGTCCCTTAGTGGGTTCGAGGGTTCGAATCCCTCCTCCCGCACGTTTACAGTATTCCTGCGGACATTAATTTCAGTATGTATTCATATCTTAGTGTCACTTAATAGTAGTTATGAATCGTAGTATATTCTATGCGTCGCCACTGACGTTCAAATTAGGTATGAAAATGCTGCATGGTAAGGCACTGCAGGAACGGCTTGAAATGATTGCTTCTAGTTCTGTTGGTACGGTTCTTGAGCCGATGTGTGGTCCTGGAATGCTTGGAGATGTTCTCGCAAGGCGGGGAATTCCATACGGCGGCTTTGACTTGAACGAGCAATTTGTTCAGTATGCGAAGCGTAGAGAACATGATGTCTGGGTGGGTGACGCGAGAAGTCCTGATGCCTACGAAACCGTTGACACCGTTATTCTGAGCGATACGATACACCATGTTGCCTTGGAAGATAGGGAACAAGTCATTGGAACATCTGCAAGTCATGCAGACAAACGCCTGATAATCCTTGAGCCACACATGGACCGTTTGAAATCGTGGATTCCTAACGTTCCAGGTGCTGAGCAACTTGTCAGGGCATGGTTTGACTACATTGAGCGCGATGGTGTCAATGCAGCAAGGTACAATAATGGAATGAGCAAGAAGGAACTTGAACATCAACTTAGAAATGGTTTCGGAGTTCTGCCCGATTTCAAACTGAACTCAGTTCGAGAAATAGGCGAGGATTTGCTAGCGGTTTACGATAGGATTAGCGATATAACGTCTTGAAGTCATCCGTTGCCCGTACTAGTTCAACTCTTGTTCCTGGCTCCATTGGGGAATGCCCTGCGTCTGGAATTATTATGAACTCAGAGTCAAGTAATCCAAGTTTGTTCTTCACTTCCCATGCGGTCTTCGGCGGGCACACCACGTCGTACCGTCCCTGAACCATCCTTGTTGGGATGCTTCGCGTTTCTGGAAGGCAATCCATAAGATAATGTTCAGGCAAAAATATCCTATTAAAGAAATAATGGTTTTCAATTCCGGCAAATGCTAAAGCCTCGGTAGGGTCATCAAACCTTGCTCCTGCTGATGGATCTTGACGCAGTTTTGATGTTTTGGCTTCCCATTTGGCCCAGGCCTGAGCAGCTTCAATTCTTACCTGCAAGTTATCAGAAGTGAGCCTCTTGTGATATGCTGCAACAAGGTGATCTCGTTCCTGTTCGGGAATGGGAGCAACGAATTCTTCCCACGCGTCGGGAAAGATATTCTCAGCCCCACCGTTCTCGTAGAACCAGTTTATTTCTGATGGTCTGCAAAGGAACATGCCTCTTAGTATTCTGCCCTTGACTCGTTTAGGATGTTCAATTGAATATGCTGCCGTCAAAGTGCTTCCCCAGCTGCCGCCAAAGAGAATCCAGTCTTCTAGCCCCAGATGGTCGCGCAGTTTTTCCATATCCTGAACTAGGTCCTGTGTAGTATTCTCTCGGAGTTCTGCACTTGGAGTGCTTTGACCGCCTCCTCGCTGGTCGAACATTATTATCTTGTAGAAAGTTGGGTCGAAGAATCCTCTGAAGTCAGGTTTTGTGTGACTGCCCGGTCCGCCGTGAACGAAGGCGATTGGAGGACCTCTTGGGTTGCCGCTCACTTCATAGTACATCCGATGCAAGTCAGATACTTGCAGGTGCCCTGTTTGGAATGGTTCGTGTATAGGGTATAATCCATTCGCTTCTAGGGCAGATCCACCAGTTTCTTGTGGCATGTGCTGGGGATTCTACCTTAGAATTTAAGCGTTTTGGCAGTGGGGTCAGAAGCACTCATCGATGCGTAGCAATATAGCTTACTTCTATAAGGTCTTTCATCCATCTTAAAGGCATTCCCTTGATGCTCCAGTTCTTGTATGTAAGTACTGCTGTCTTTGACCCTAATGTTAGAATCATCGGTGCATCCCATGGCACGTACGGTTCCAGATCAAAATTGATTATGCTTCTTCTTATGTTTTCTGCAACTGTTTTGCCCTGCTCCATTGCGTTGTGCGCTGTTGCAGGAATTGGCTTGCCAGTACTGGGGTTTATGATGCTTGCACAGTCACCCAAGCCATAGACATTTGCGTCGTCAATACTCTGTAGGTATTGGTTTGTTAGCAAGTGTCCTCGAGGAGATGAGGTCAGTCCTGTTTTCTTCATGATGCCTGCTGGCTTTATTCCTCCGCACCAGACCAGAAGGTCGAAATCAAGAATCTTCTTGTCTTTCAAGTGTGTTCTTCCTTTTGAGACTTTAGTGATGATGGCATCTGTTTCGATGGAAACGTTGGCCTTTTCAAGGAATTTTGTGGTTTTATCGGATAGCTTTTGAGGCATTTGCGAAAGAATCCTGTGCATTGCTTCCAATATTTTGACTTCAACTTTCTCTGGCATTGCCTCCCTAATCTCCATTGCAATTTCCACTCCCGACATTCCACCTCCGCCAATGATTATTGTGCCCGATGAAATTTCGCCTAGTTTTTTCTTCAAAGTATCTGATTGTTCCTTCAGTGCTATGCTGTTCTTTTGCAGTCCAGGAATGTCCCTGTAATTTGTAGCGCTTCCTGTCGAGAGAACAAGATAATCGTATTCAAACTTCTTATCCTTGGTGTGAACCTGCTTCTTTTTGACATCTAGCTTCGTTACAGTTTCCTTAACAAAATTGATTCCTCTCTTTTTGGCGAACTTGACCAGACTGAACACGAATCTTTTTTTGGTTCTCTTCCCACTTACATAGAATGGAATGCTTGGATGATATACGAACTTCTCAGATCTGTTAATCAACGTGACGTCAAAATCCCTTAGATGCCTCGCCACTTCTATGCCCCCAAAGCCCGCCCCAATTATAACAATTCTCGCCACGGCTCTGTGCTCCTGCACAAGCTATTTAAAGATTGTCCTGTCCCTTTCAGGCATGATATGCATTGCCGCGTTAATCGTGTTTGGAATTTTAGGATTATTTAGTGCGAAGTATAGAAAGATTGCCAAGGAAGCTCTTGACTGTGTTTTCAGAAGAATTACTCTAAGACCATGCACTACAGGACTCGACAAGAGACTTAGGGCAGAACTAAGCGGAAAGTTAATGCGGAAAAACTCTGCAGCGGGCAGGTTCGTCTACAAGTACTTTGAAGTGTTCAGCTGGCTTTTCCTGATATTGTTCGTTGCGAGTATTGTAGGGATTGCCGTTGGCGGTTACAATTATGCAGTATATGGGGACTGCAACGGTCCTTCTGGCAATGGGTTCTGCCCGTTCAATCCTGGTGTTGGCTCGGTAAGTTCAATCTCGACGCCTGATGAAGTAACAGTTGTTGTTCCTGTAGAAGGCAATCCCAGAAAACAGTATGGCACGGAAACTCCGAAGCTTGTACTTGTTGAGTTCGGATGCTTTACTTGTCATAACACGGAAAAGATGGTTTCTGTTCTTGATGACATTCTTAAGAAGCATCCTGATGTCGCGTTGGAGTTTAGGACATTCCCGATAAGGACACATCCCTTGGCCGACCAATCTGCTTTGGCTGCTGAGTGTGCTTTTCAACAGGATATGTTCTGGCCTTATTACGATGTTCTCTTTGAAAGGCAGGCAAACATCACGAGCCAGAACCTCGTGAAATGGGCTTTAGAAATTAAGCTAGATATGACTTTGTTTGAAGAATGCATTAAAGGTAATGAGTCGAAGAACGCAGTTTCTACGGACTTAACCATCGGACAGGAAGCAGGAATATACGGTACGCCCACAATATTCATAAATGACCAGATTCTCGTTGGAGTTCAGCCTTTCAAAAAGATTGATAAACTTGTACAGGATGCGTTAAAGAATTGATGAACCCAGAAAAAATAAGAAATGACTTTCCCGTTCTTGCTAAACATGTTTATCTCGATAATGCATGCCAATCTCTTGTTCCTCAACAAGTGATTGCTGCAGTGCGTTCTTACTATGAAGAGTATCCTGCATGTGGTGGAAGGAGTATGCATCGTCTCGGTCAAAAAGTTTCTGACGCTGTGGATGATTCACGAAAGAATGCTGCAAAGTTCTTTGGTGCGAAGCAGGAAGAAGTAATCTTCACAAAGAATACGACTGAATCAATAAATCTTGTTAGCAATTCCATCGAGTTTAAGGGCAAGGTGCTTCAAACAGACAAAGAGCACAACTCATGTCTGTTACCATTCCAACGCTTTGGAGTTTTACCCGTTTCCTCTACTTCAAAGAACGAGTTCGATTTCTCGGCTTTCGAAATCGCGTTAAAGCAGAAGCCAGGACTTGTTGCAATGCAGCACGCCTCAAATCTTGATGGTACGTCAATTCCAGCAAAGGAAGTAATTAAAGCGGCACACGCAAAAGATATTCCTGTACTGCTCGACGGCGCGCAGTTCGTTCCTCATCATGAGCTCAATTTGAAGAAGTTGGATGTTGACTTCTATGCTTTGTCTTCTCATAAGATGATGGGTCCTCACTTAGGAGTTCTTTATGCAAGGAAGGATTGGCATTCTAAACTGAAACCGTTCATGCTTGGTGGTGGTACAGTAATCGAGAGCACTTATGATTCCAAAGAACTCGAGCCTGTGCCTGCTCGTTTTGAAGCAGGTCTTCAGAATTATGCTTCAATCATTGGCTTCAAGGCCGCGTTGGATTACCTGAAGAACATTGGAATGAATGATATTTCAAAACAAGAGATATCAGTTACGAAAAGAATCTGGGAAGGCATTAACGGTCTTCAAAATCTCCATGTAATAGGCCCTGAGCCGGAGAAGCGCGCAGGCATAACTTCTTTCTACGTTGATAAGATTGACCCGCACCAGATTGCTTTGCTCCTGGACCAAAGCGCAGACATCCAGGTAAGGTCAGGACAACATTGCGTGCATTCATGGTTCAACAAGCACAAGTTGCAAGGAAGCGTAAGAGCTTCTGCTTATGCTTACAACACTCTTGAAGACGCGGATAAATTCGTCGATGCACTCAAGAAAGTGGTTAAGATGGTGCGGTAATCTTATTATACCATTCAGATTTCCTTATTGAATGCTTGTGGACTCGTATTCGAGGAAGGTTCTTAAGCCATGGCTTTCGCTTTGGCTTGGGAAAGAGAATGCGAACTCTTTTGTCGAGGCAGGTCTTGAACTCAACAATCGCCTCTGGGATATGCGCGCGATAGCATTTGGTGCTCTTTTGCGCGGACTAAGTCCCTCGAAAAGACCTTATGTCCAAATTGTATTCAACAGGCGATGCAATATCCAGTGTCCGAACTGCGGCGTTCCAAGTACTGCTGAGAATGAGATGTCTGTGGACCACTGGAAAGATATACTGACGAAAATTGACGAAGCATACAGGCCGAGGCATCTAGGGATTTCTGGTGGAGAGCCACTCCTTCGAAAGGCTGAGTTGCTTGAGATTATTTCATTCGCAACAAACAGAGGCATTACTACAGGATTGAATACGAATGGCCTGAGGTTGTACGAGGACACTGCCCGAGCGTTAAGGGACGCAGGTCTTACTACATTAACAGTTTCCTATGATGGTATACCCCCAAAGAACGTGCCAGTTGTGCTGGACCGTGCCCAAGAGGCCAGTGGTCTGGGCATTCCGACAACTGTCCAGCTTACTCTTTCGGAGAGGAACATTGGTGTTGCAAGAAGTATCAAGGAAGATGTATTTAGACGGCATATGTCGTTCAGTGCTCCTCTTGTCCAAACCGTAAATGGTCTTTTCTCGACGGATATATATCAGCCACCTTCTGTTGAAGATGTTAGACGATTCTATGGTGAACTCTTGGATGACCAACGGTCCTTGTTTGAAGTGAGGGTTCGTGATGACAGAAACTGGTTGAAGTTCATGGCAACGAGATATCCTGAGAAATGGAAATGCTCTGGAACAGGATGGGTTACGATTGATGAAGGAGGCAGGATGATGCACTGCCAGGAATACAGCACTCCGTATGGTGTTGATGACGCATTGGGTGCAAGGGAAACAGAATTCGAGCTTAAACGTAGAGAATTGGCGGATGCGTGCGAAGGGTGTCAGTTCACATGCTACTATACTGCGGATGAGCAGGGTCGTAACTTGCTTCCAATCTCACCTATCAAGCTGGAAGTGCAAGGTTGGCAAAGAATGGCTGCATATACGCTTGATACTATACTTGAGAAATTGGGAGGAGATGAAGAAACTTCGGTTGTCGAGTGATTTGATACATTATCTTTCAATGAGCTGAGAATGTTTTCTATAATCCTGAACGTCTTTCAAATGTTAGAGGCGAAGAATAAAGAATAACACCAGGTTGCCCTGGTAAGACTGCTAGGTCAATGTGTGTAAGTGTCGTATGTATAAAAAAGTTTGGGTACAGGCGTGGTGGCACAATCTGGTAATGCGCCAGGTTGATGCCCTGGTGAGGCTGCTAGGTCTCGTGCGGGTTCGAAAGATCCGTGGGTCCGAGCGTCCCGCCCACGCCGCCCAAAACTTATATTAATGAGGCAGGCTACTCCTTTTGTATGGCTGGTGCACCAAAAATCGTTGTGACTTCAAATATGGATTTCTACCCTGATCAAAGGGAAAGACTAAGTGCGTTAGGAGATGTAACGATATATGACGATGTGCCAAAAGATACAGATGAATGGCTTTCACGTTGTAAAGGTGCAGATATTGTCTGTTCTGGAAAGGCAGGATTAATGCAGGGGATAAATCAATTAAAAGATGTATTTATAGCTGTGCCGTTTGTCTCCACTAGCTGGATTGACAAACAAAAGATTGCAGAAAGAAACATCAAAGTGAGCAACACGCCTGGTTGCAACAAGATTGCAGTGAGTGAATGGATATTTGGTATGTTGATTAACATGATGCGAAACCTGCCAAGCAAGATTAACACGTTTGACATGTCTCAGCCTCCGCCAGTGGAAAAGGGTCTTGCAGGTAAAAACATAACAGTATTAGGATATGGCAATATTGGTAGACGGGTAGTGAAACTGGCTGAAGCATTCGAAATGAACGTAACAGTATTCAAACGAAGTGATAATCTGATGAACTGCATAAAAGAAGCGGACGTCATAGTGGACTGTCTTGGCGGGGAAGAGAGCACCAATGGGTTGTTAGACTCTGATTTTTTTAACTCTGTCAAACAAGGAGCTTTTTTCGTAAGCGTGACTGGTGCGAGTATAGTCGATATTGATGCTATGCTAAAGGCAGTAGATAGTGGTATTCTGGCAGGCGTTGCACATGATGGAGGGGGAATGGTTCCTGCTGACGTTAATGACCCGCTCTACAAAAAACTGACTGCAAATCCCAAAGTCATGGCAACTCCACATATAGGGTTCTTGACGGATAATACTGCTCGAGTTTCAAATGACATGATGATTGACAATATCGAAGCGTGGATTAAGGGTGAGCCGAAGAATCTGGTGAGCAGACTATAATATGAACCGTGAATCTTGGCCAAAAATCATACGCGACGTAGGATTCGATTTCGAGTGGGACAACAAGAAAGTCTGGGCGCTCGATGTACCTGTGACTGAAATGCCAATAGATAAACTTAGCTGGCATTTTGACGTTCCATTCCTCTGGGAGAACGGAGTCTACAATCTGACGCCCCGTGAAGTTCTCGACAACCTGGAGAAGCACAAAAAAGAATATGCCCGTACGATGGCAGTCGATCTATCTTATCCTATAGATATTATGATGAACAAGGGACGATGGTTGATTCTTGATGGTTTACATAGGCTAATGAAGGCGAAGATTACAGGTCACAGGACTGTACTGGTGCGCAAAATACCCAGTAGACTAACGCACAAGATACTCAAGTCGTGAATCAATTTCTTCTTTGGAGGATTTTCAAGAAATCGTAGCAAAGACAAATAAAAAACAAAACCTGCCTAGGGCAGGTGAGGCATCCCAGTCTCATGCGGGTTCAAATGCCCTTGAGACTGGAATGCTCAAAAACACATCGTGTTTTTGGCATGCTGAAAAGCTATGCTTTTCATGCAGTCCCGCCCACGCCGCCCAAAATAGTTCACTGGTCAAGTCGGCATAAAGCACTTAAACAAGATGTGCTATTCTTTGTTTGAGGGGTACAATGACTAAGGAAGATGCACTGGTTGTTTTTCAGGACAAGAGGATTAGGCGTGCATGGCACGCCGAAGAATGGTATTTCTCTGTTGTAGATGTTGTTGCGGCTTTGACAGAAAGCGCAGATGCAAAGGATTATTGGTATAGACTGAAGAAAAGGGAACAGGAGTCTAGCGGAATTGAGTTATCGACACTTTGTCGACAACTGAAATTGATTTCATCTGATGGCAAATATTACACGACAGATTGCGCTAATACTAAGTCCATGTTCAGGATAGTTCAGTCAATACCATCGCCAAAGGCCGAGCCTTTCAAGCAGTGGCTTGCCCAAGTAGGATATGAACGCGTCGAAGAAATCCAGAATCCTGAGCTTGCCCAGGCAAGGATGAAAGAGCTTTATAAGGCAAAGGGATATTCTGATGAATGGATTGAGAAACGAGTTCGAGGAATAGCTGTAA
Source organism: Candidatus Woesearchaeota archaeon (assembly GCA_043818175.1). Taxonomy (GTDB): domain Archaea; phylum Nanobdellota; class Nanobdellia; order Woesearchaeales; family JBDRGA01; genus JBDRGA01. The sequence continues at coordinate 18,699 of JBDRGA010000015.1, forward strand.
GGCAGGAGCTTACTGGTGAGTGGAAGACTCGTGGCGTTGAAGCAGGTAAGGAATATGCTATTCTCACAAACGAGATAAGCAAGGCGACTTTCGGGAAGACAGTTGAAGATTATAGAAAATTCAAAGGTCTTGGAAAAGAAAACGTTCGCGATCATATGAATGACTTGGAGATCATATTCACCATGCTCGGGGAAAGCGTGACTACTGCTGTTACGAAAACGAGAGACTCAAAGGGCTTCGTGGAATGCAAGGACTCGGCGAAGGAAGGAGGCGAAGTCGCTGGGAACGCGCGAAAGGACGCTGAAAAACGAATCGGAAAATCGATTGTCTCTGAGGAGAACTTCCTGGATGCGCCCGAGAAGGAGAAGAAGCGGATTACGAATGCGTGAGTTGACTTTGATGTTCTGTGTCGTTTCGTTGATGCCGACAAAACGATGCACGGGTTCAAGGGAACAAATGTACGTAGAACAGAATTAGTAACGGACCATTTTCCCGGCGTCAGCAATATGGTCTTACTCCAGCACAAACTTTATAAACCCTCATCTCCGGTTCACGACGGAGAGGTGAGTCATTGTGGATAAAGGTACTGCGCATATTCTCTGGTTCGATCAATTAGGTATAGAGGACGTCCCATTAGTTGGTGGAAAGAACGCATCATTGGGTGAGATGTACAGACTCTTAGTCCCAAAAGGAGTTAGGATTCCAAATGGGTTTGCTGTTACGGCAACTGCTTATCATTACTTGCTGGAGAAGGCAGGTATCAAACAAAAACTAAGAGATTTGTTTGAAGGACTTAACACCTCGGACTTGCATCAGTTGCAAGACGTGGGCCAGAAAGCAAGAGATACCATCCTCCACGCTGAAATTCCTCAAGACTTACAAGAAAAGATTATTGAAGCTTATGGGCACATGTGCAAGCAATATGGTCCTAACGTTGATGTTGCTGTTAGGAGCAGTGCAACAGCAGAAGACTTACCCGATGCAAGCTTCGCAGGACAACAAGAAACGTACCTGAACATTCGCGGTCCGCAACAATTGCTGGAAGCGTGCAAGAAATGTTTTGCTTCAATTTTCACCAATAGAGCAATTAGTTACAGACAGGAAAAAGGATTTGACCATTTCAGCATTGGACTGAGTATAGGCGTTCAGAAAATGATTAGGAGTGATAAAGCAACTTCCGGAGTAATGTTCAGCATTGATACCGAAACAGGATTCAAAGACGCAATATTCATCACAGGAGCATATGGTCTTGGTGAAAATGTAGTGCAAGGCGCAGTAGACCCTGATGAATTCTACGTCTTCAAGCCAAAACTAAAGGAAGGTTTCAAGCCAATAGTCAGAAGAAAAGTAGGCGCAAAACAAATGCGCATGATATATGACGAACACGGTAACAAAAGTACGAAGAACGTTCCCGTTCCGATTGAAGAGCAAAAGAAACTTTGCATGACTGACGATGAAGTGTTGGAGCTTGCGAAGTTCGCGCAAATCATCGAAGAGCACTACTCTACCAAACGTGGACATTTCACGCCAATGGATATGGAATGGGCCAAGGATGGCATAACGAACGAATTGTACGTTGTCCAAGCAAGACCAGAAACAGTTCACTCAAGAAAAGACCTAAATGTTATTGAGCAGTACAAACTCGAGGAAAAGGGAGAAGTAATAGTTAAGGGAGCCAGTGTGGGCGAGAAGATTGGCTCGGGCAATGCGAACGTTATCAAGCTAGTTCATGAAATCCATGACTTCCGAAAAGGAGATGTTCTCGTTACAGAAATGACTGACCCGGACTGGGAACCAATTATGAAGATTGCCTCAGCCATTGTTACTAACAGAGGAGGAAGGACTTGTCACGCAGCAATAATCAGTAGAGAACTTGGCATTCCTTGCGTTGTTGGTACGGGCAACGGTACTGAATTAGTGCACTCAGGAGAACAAGTTACTGTTGATTGCAGTCAAGGAAGTGAAGGTTTTGTATACAAAGGCAGACTCAAATTCAATAGAACAGAGTTCAAGTTGGATAGCATCCCCGAAACAAAAACTAAGATAATGATGAATCTGGGCAATCCTGAGATTGCTTTCGAAGCAAGCTTCCTTCCAAATAAAGGTGTGGGATTGGCAAGAGAGGAATTCATAATTAATGAATACATTAAGATTCACCCGTTGGCCTTGATTGCTTATCCGAAACTTGCAGACCCGGAAGCAAAGGCAAAGATAGATGAGCTTACATCTCATTATCAAGATAAGCCACAATACTTTGTTGACAAGCTTGCAGAAGGTATAGGCACTATCGCGGCAGCATTCTATCCTAAGCCAGTTATTGTGCGGCTTAGTGACTTCAAGAGCAACGAGTACGCTAACTTGATAGGTGGAAGAGAATTCGAACCAAAAGAAGAAAACCCCATGATTGGGTGGAGAGGTGCTTCCAGGTACTACGATCCAAAATACGAAGCAGGGTTTGCTTTAGAGTGTAGGGCTTTCGTTAAGGCTATAACAGAATTCGGTCTTGATAACATCAAGATTATGATTCCATTCCCT
>JBDRGA010000016.1:0-103123 GCA_043818175.1 Candidatus Woesearchaeota archaeon
CCGTGCGCCAGCCCGTCTCGTCCGCGTGTTTCACGAAACTCCGCCGGTAATCTTTTACTATCCTTTCAGATACTCCCACAAATCGCTTCGCTAATTGGTGCATTGCATCTATCAGACTTCCACTTTGTGCCTGGCTTCAGGAGGTCTTTTCCTATGTCTGTGCTGCTTACTGAACCACAATCCGGCTTTGCAGAATAGACCAATTGATTGTTGATTAAAACTGCAAGTCGACCTGCATTTCTAGAATCACAATTAGGTACGAATTGCAATTTGGCAGTATCAAGATTCTGATATTCTGTATCGGACAAGGCAACTTGATTCTGTGATTGATGCTGGCTTATGTCTGTTACTATTCCAGAAATGAGCACATTTCTCAAGTCCATGACATTCTTTTTCCAGAACGCCAATCCTGGAGACGTGACCCTGAACACCAGCTCATTTGTGTAAACTAGGCTCTCCTTTGGCAATTGTATTGGCTGAGGAGATTCTTCTGTTATTGGCGCATGATAAATCTCAATACCATTTAGGACTATGATTAGTTGGCCCTCGCGCGTTGGCGCTGTAAAGCTTAGTAGCGCATTATCGGTAAATTCCTTGTCTATCTGAAATTCAACACGTTGTTCTTTCTGAGAAAACGCACTTCGTTCAATTCTAAGAGCAGGCACTCGCTTCAGTTCGCGAGCATCCGTTTTTGTCTCTACGGTAAAGCTCGGTATTGTATGCGAGACGCCATCCGGCCCGGACACCTCAATTCTTCCAATATTCTGGCTGAGGAGCAGTATCGTATTTGGTTGTTGCTGACAGTTAGTCCCTTGACATGTTGTCGAGGTTCCAGTGTCATCAAGCAACGACGCCCTGTCCTCTGGGCTCAAAAGAAGAATATAGAATACAAGGGCTGCCGAAACTATTAGTATCAGCACCGCGGCAGAGCCAGCGTTCTGGGCGCGTCGGGACATGGCTCAACCACGCCAGTGCTTGTTTATAAACTTATTTGAAAATTTGCATTGCCGGCATCGTCCTTAACCTGAAGAAGCTGGCCTTATAGCTCACACTTTCAATGATAAACAAACGGATTAGAATGTCAAATTGGATGTAGAATGAAATAACAGCCAGACAAGTGCAGAAAAAACGAACGTGATTAATCACTCCACAGTAACAAAATACCAACAGATTTATATATCCTCGAATATTTCTACCAAAAAAGAGGCGCACAATGGCAGAACGCTTGAATGGACCAAAAGATGTGACCCGGTTTGTTGCTGGAACAGTTGTATACTTCAAAGAAAGTGGTTTTGGCCACCAATCTGACTTTTACGATGCTGGAATAATTCTTGATGTTAACACGCCTGCCGCGATTAGAGGCGCGGTGAATCGGGCGCTCATAGAAGCAGTAAACGAAATACGAACGTCCCCGCAAATGGAGGACATTCGACGCATGAGCGACCAATATGGCGGTGTGGAAGAATGGGACCGGGAGGCAATGACTGCATCTTATGACCCTCAAACGGGAATCAGCAGCGTCCAGATACCCGTCCCAGAGAATGGCAAAATTGCTGAGCGGTTTGCACACACATTGGAAACCCTGCTCAACGAGCATGCTAATTTTGTCATCAGAGATCGTGGCTGACCAATAAATCAGACTAATATTCTAAGTTCGAGCCAATGCTCAAGTGCTAACGCACGACGAGCACAACATATATGAATCATGGAAAAATAGCCACACCATGAACATCAGACACCGAGATATGAAGACAGGACTTCTGAAAATAGACCTGACAAATCCTGAAGACCTCTGGGTTCTTTCCGGAATAATCGAGCCAGGAGATAGTGTTCGCGGAAGAACCGAACGAAAAATAAAGATTGGAGACCAGGAAAACGCAAAGGTCGTCAGAAAGCCTGTGTTTCTTGAACTAAACGTTGAAAAAGTCGAGTACGAACCGAGATTGGAGAGCCTCAGGGTCCTCGGAACAATAACAGATGGTCCAGAAGACGTAGGAAGGGGTGACCATCATTCTTTCAGCCTACAGGTTAACGATTCATTCGAATTAGTCAAGAAAGAGTGGCCGGGGTACATGCTAACAAAGATTGAGGAGGCATGCAAACCCCAATCAAGAGTTCTTGTTGCTGTGTTTGATAGGGAACAGGCAACCATTGGCATTCTTAGCTCCAAGGGTTTGGATGTCATAGCTGAGTTCAAGGGAAACCCTGCAAAGAAACAATACTCGACAAACGAGAAGGACTCGCACTTCAAGGACCTCGCAGTGGCAATAAAGACTGAAAAGGCCAGAGTAAATGCAGGCCATGTGATAATCGCATCTCCTGGGTTCTGGAATGAGTATCTCCTGAAGGAAATGGATGATGAGACGAGGAAAAACACAGTTATCGCAACATGCTCTGGGGGAGATGTAAACAGTCTTCATGAAGTACTGAGAAGACCGGAAGTGGCTAGCGTTCTGCAGAAAGAAAGGGCGGCCAGGGAAGCTGCTTGGATTGACGAACTTCTTGCCGCGATCGCAAAAGAAAAAGCATTCTATGGTGTGGATGAAGCTGAAGCAAAGATAAACGAAGGGAACGTGAAGAAACTGCTAGTTTCGGAACGATATCTTGAGAAGGAAAGAGAGAATAAGAGCACCAGAGCTGATAAGTTGATGCGCGCAGCCGACAAGATAAAGGCAGAAGTAATAATCTTGACATCCGATGTGGAACGGCTTGATGGTTTGGGCGGAATTGCGGGGATTCTCAGATGGCAGAATTGATCGACCTAGTAAATTGGGTCAAGGAAAAAAAAGAACTGAGCGCACTCTCAGATGAGATCGTAGAAGGTATTCTTCGGACAACAATCTCCAAGCAACTAATCAAAATAATCGAAGCCAGGAGTCCTTCGGAATTGAGAAGAAACGCCCTTGCAAAAGAGGAAATAAAACAAGTCAGGATGGTTTTGCGAAAGAGATACGGCATGTTCTGGCAGGGCATAAATCACGAACGCGTAATCAAAATGATAGAAGCAGGAGAACCTGAAGATACAATTCTGGAAATGCATCCTTCGACAAAGGAAAGGTTGCCACACTACCTTGAGGTGTACAAAGAGATATTCTCCAGAACAGGAATTCCAAAGAAAATTGTTGACCACGCGGCAGGGCTGAACCCTTTAAGCTACAAGTACATGAACTGTAGGCCGGAATATGTGGCGACTGAACTCGCAAAAAAAGACACAGAAATAATCAATGCGTTCTTCGAGGTGAAAAAGATAAAGGGAAATGCATACCCTGAGGATATAGCAAATAATCCTGATAGCATCACCAATTACCAAGGAGATGTCTGTTTTTATTTCAAGGCACTCGACGGATTCGAAGCTGTGCAGCGCAACATATCTGAGAAGATACTGGAAAATACACCTTGCAGATTCCTTGTGTGCTCATTCGCAACAAAATCACTTGGTGGAAAGAAGCAGATTAGCGCCAGCAAGAGGACATGGCTTGAGCATCTTGCAGAAGAGAAAGGATGGAAACTGGAATCATTTGAGATTCCAAATGAGCTTTTCTACGTGATTGATAAAGGGTCACTATCATAGCAGAACAGCACGGTTTAACTATCGGTACACAGTGAAAAATCGCAACATATTTAAATTCCCCATCCTTGGCGCAATGTAAGGGGTGAGTACGTCCCGATAAGGGAGGTGTAATGAATGATAGTCAAAGAAGAATTTCTCGGCAAGCTACGACGATACTTCTCGCTGAACCTATATGAAGTAAAGATATGGACGGCACTTTTGAGCAGAGGAGTAAGCACTGCGGGCGAGCTGAGTGATATCGCTAACGTTCCTAGGAGCAGGAGCTACGATATCCTTGAATCACTTGAGAAGAAAGGATTTGTCATCATGAAGATTGGCAAACCCATCAAGTACATAGCTGTTTCGCCAAAGGAAGTGGTTGAAAGAGTAAAGAAGAACGTTAAGAACACTGCTGATGAACAGGTTAAGAGACTTGAGTCCCTTAAAACCACAGAAGTCATCAAAGAACTCAACTCACTGCACACGCAAGGTGTGGAGCTTGTTGAGCCGTCTGACCTTGCTGGTTCGCTTAAAGGAAGACATAACCTTTACAACCACATGGGGCTGACCATTAAGGGCGCTGAGAAGACCGTTACAATAATGACGACTTCCCAGGGATTCCTGAGGAAGGCCGAAGGTTTGAAGCCCGTCTTTGAGCAGGTGAAGAAACGGGGCGTCAAAATCAGAATTGCCGCACCTTTGAACACTAAAGAAGCAAAGGACGCAGCAAAGGACCTTGCAAGCGTGGCAGAAATCAGACACACCACCACAAATGCAAGATTCATTGTTGTGGATGGAAAGGAAGTCATCTTCATGCTGATGGACGACAAGGACGTGCATCCAACATACGACATTGGTATCTGGATAAACACTCCTTTCTTTGCCAGCACACTTGAAGAGTTGTTCGAGCTCGCGTGGAAGGGTTTGAAGGCAAAAGTATAATTCTTTTTCATACTTTTTTCTTACTTGAATAATGCAGAAGGAACAGGATATTTCTTGAACTCGTCCAGTGCTGACTTGCCAAGCACTATGCGAGATATAGCTTCTGCAGTCATCTTCGCGTCCATGAGCGCGTTATGTGGCTCTGGCTGTGCGGGAATGCCTGTGTATTGAGAAATGCCTGAAAGCGTTAGATGGCTGAGTCCATCTACAAGTGGAACGTTGCCTTTCACGAGAAAATGCGCGTACGCGATGGCGTGCAGGTCAACAATCCGGAAACCAAATGGCCACTCAATTTTCGCGGACTTGGCCGCGTTCCTCAAATGCAGGACATCAAGAGAAAGATTGTGACCTGCGAGCGTCCTATCCTGAACAGAGTTTGACCACGCAACAAAAGATTCAAACAACTCAGCTTCAGAAAAAGGCGCTTTCGCTATCGATTCCCGTGTAAAACCATTGATGCGCAAGGACACCTCGCGAATCTCGGCACCTTCTCGCAGTCGACATTCTCCATAGAACGTATTGCTTGGATTCTCGAAGTCTACCGCACCCAGACTCAACATACAGCATTTTTGGGGGTCAATACCGGACATTTCAGTATCAATAACAATCATAACCAGACAACTCCACAGTACAATATAACAGTTTCGACCGAAATCAATAAAAGCGCTCTCCCACCGAGACAGTCAATGGCAGACGTACTCAAGACGCTCAACCCTGTGGAACGCAAGCTTCTATCAGTTCTAAGAGGAGAGTTCACAGTTCCTACTCTCGTCAAGATGACTGGCCTTCAGGAAGTTGAAGTTGTAAGAGGTGCACAGTGGTTGAGTAACAAAGGACTTGCAGATATTAAAGAAAGCCCTGAAGAAACAGTTGTCCTGGGCAAGAATGGCATCGAGTACTCAAAAAAAGGATTGCCCGAGCAAAGGTTCCTTGAAGTGCTCACTCGGGAAATGACAATTGAGGAGATTGGAAAGAAAGCAGAACTAAACAACGCAGAGTTGTCAGTAAGTCTTGGCATCCTAAGACGAAAAAATACAATAACAATAAGAAAAGATAAAGCACTGCACGTCAAACGAACTCCACAGGGAGACAAATTCATAAATAGCAAATCCCTTGAAGGGAAATTTATACAAAAACAGTTTCCCCTACAAATTGCTATTCTGTCTGATGAAGACAAGTACGCTCTTTCAGAATTGAAGAAACGTCAGGACATTGTAAAGGTTGAAACAACAAAGAACAGGACAATCGCACCAACTGCAGAAGGAAAGAAAATACAGGAATCTCTTTCAACAGCTACCGAAGTCATAGAACGTCTAACACCAGACATGCTCAGAGCAGGAAGTTGGAAGAACAAGGAGTTCAGAACATACGACGTAAAGATTAATGTGCCAAAAGTATTTGCAGGCAAGACCCAGCCTTATGCAGACTTCATTCACCAGGCCAGGGAAAAGTTGGCACTCATGGGATTCATAGAGATGGATGGTCCAACTGTGGAACTTGAATTTTTTAACTTCGACGCTCTTTATCAACCACAAAATCATCCTGCTAGAACTGCAATGGCAAGTTATTCAGTGAAAGGAACGGGAAAGCTTCCGGATCCTGCGTTAGTACAACGAGTCAAAACTGCACATGAAACGGGAGGAAAGACAGGCAGCACGGGCTGGGGCGGCACGTGGAGTCCTGAAGTGGCAGCACGACTCATTGCCAGGGCACAGGATACTGCAATAAGCCCAAGATACCTTTCAAGAAAAGACATGAAAGTACCAGGAAAGTATTTCAGCTTAGTGCGTTGCTACAGACCGGATGTCATTGACGCTACCCACGGTGTGGAATTCAACCAGCTTGGGGGATTCATAGTTGGAAAAGGATTGAGTTTCAGGAACCTCTTGGGATTACTCAAAGAGTTCGCGGCAGAGATGACAGGAGCAACCGAATTCAAATTCTTCCCTGACTATTTTCCATTCACCGAACCAAGTGTACAGATTAGTGCAAAGACTGACTGGGGATGGATGGAACTGTGCGGAGCTGGTGTGTTCAGGCCCGAAATGCTTAGCGGTCTTGGAATAAAAGAACCTGTGATAGCGTGGGGTTTCGGTATTGACAGGCTAGCAATGCTGAAACTTGGTGTAACTGACATACGCAAGCTGTTTGATCAGGATCTTACTTCCCTGAGAAACTCGAAGAAGGTGATGCTCTGATGCCAACCATCACAGTATCTCACACTGATTTAAACAAACTTATGGGAAAACCAATGCCTTTGAAGAAGTTGACGGACGAAGCAATATTGTACGTCAAAGGAGAACTGGAAAAAGCAGATGGTGATGAACTGAAGATTGAGATTGCTGAGACAAACAGGCCTGAATTCTGGAGTGCGGAAGGAATCGCGAGAGAACTAAGGGCCCAGTATGGACTTGACAAAGGAGGGATTCCAAAATACAAAGTGCTTCCGCCCAGAATAGATGTTATTGTCGACCCAGGACTGAAAAACATCAGACCTCACACTGTGTGTGCAGTAGTACGTGGCGTCAAGCTGGGAGAACATGGGCTTTTGCAACTGATACAATTGCAGGAGAAATTGTGTGATACGTTCGGCAGAAAAAGAAAGGAAGTTGCTATTGGTGTTTATGACATGCACAAAATCAAAACACCCATACATTACAAAGCAGTTCATCCTGACAAATTATCATTCGTACCTCTTGAGTTCACGAGTGAAATGACGTTACGGCAGGTTCTTGCTGAACATCCTAAAGGAAAAGAATACGGACACCTGCTTGAAGGACACACCAAGTATCCTGTGTTCATAGACAGCGCATCCAACGTACTTAGCATGCCTCCGATTATCAACAGCAACCACACCGGCAAAGTGCTTCCGGAAACTAAAGACCTCTTCGTTGAATGTTCAGGACACTCGCTTGAAGTGCTTAATCCCGCATTAAATGTTATTGTAACGGCGCTTGCAGAACGTGGAGGAATAATTGAAGCGGTCAGGATACGACTGGGCACCAAAAAAACAGTAACCCCCAACCTGAAACCAAAAAAGATTCTTATCAAGCATGAAGATATAGAAGCGATGGCAGGAATGACACTAACTCAGAATCAAGTCCTGCAACTATTGAAAAGATCAAGATACGACACAAAGGCCACAAAATCAAATTATGCCTGCGAGTATCCTGCATATAGACAGGACATAATGCATCCTGTGGATGTGATTGAAGACGTTCTGATTTCAATGGGATACAACACGATAGTGCCAGAGGCGCCAGTGATTGCTAGCCAAGGCGAGGTTATGAAAAAACATAAGGTAAGCCGGGCATTTGCAGAGCAACTCATTGGCCAGGGTGCCCAGGAAATACTCTCCTACACCCTAACAAACCGCACGTCCATTTTCAAGAAAATGAACAAACCAGAAGGTGACTGTGTTTCGATTGAAAATGCAACGAGCCAAAATTGGTCTGTTTTCAGAACATCTATTCTGCCGTGCCTGATGGAATTCCTCGCAGCAAACACCAAGTCAGAGTACCCTCAGCACGTTTTCGAGATTGGTACTGTTGTCTTGCCTGATAAGACAAAGGAAACAAGAAGTAGCAACGACATTCACGCCGCAATGTGTCTTGCATCACCCAACTCGGATTTCACGAAGGCAAGACAATCAATAGAGACTGCACTAAATACATTAGGATTCGAGATTGAAACTGCAGAACTCAAAGACAATACGTTCATTTCTGGAAGGTCCGCATCGATACTCATTAACAAGAAAATAGTAGGCTGTGTTGGAGAGATACATCCAAAAGTGCTTAACGAGTGGAACATTCAAGTGCCAGTTTGTGTGTGGGAGATAAATATTGAAGAGGTATTCATACAAAAATGACAAGACAAATCCAAATTGCCGTGCTCGGCTCAAGCGCATCTATCTGCACCAAAAAAGCATACCAAATGGCCTATGAAGTGGGAAAAGAACTTGGAAGCATTGGCGTGGTCACATTGACAGGCGGTGGACTGGGAGTTATGGAAGCAGCACTCAAAGGCGCAAAAGAAACAGGAGGTAAAACTCTAGCCATAGTACCGTGGGAAACACCAAACATGGTCAACGATTATGCAGATATCGTTGTTGCAACAGGCATAGGATGGAGTCGTAATGCAATCAATCTGAACAGTTGCGACGGTGCGATTGTGGTTGGAGGAGGGGCAGGTACACTTAATGAAGCAACATACGCGTACATGCAAGACAGACCAGTAGTTGCAATTAAGACCAGCGGTGGAATTGCAAAGGAGATTGCGGGCAAGTATTTTGACGTGCGAAAGAGCGAAAGGATTCTGTCTGCAAACACTGCCAAGGATGCAGTTCAGAAGCTAATACTTCAAGTACAGCAACTTAGAGAAAGTCCAACCAAGCTCTCAAAACTTGACCAGGAACTTCTACATTCAGAGGAAAAAGAGGACTGGAGCAGAATAATCAAGAAGCGAAGACTCGAGATGGCACGAAAGAACGTCGATTAACGCATCGAGAGTTCTAATGCTTTCTTAATGTCCTCATATGACAAACTCTCATTTGGGTTAGGTTCTCTCGTCGTATGTTCTTCTTTTTTAGCCACCGGCTGAACCTTCTGTTCCTGCGCTTCATATCCTGAAGTCTCACCAGGAACCTGCATAGGACTGAAAAGTATACCCTCTGCAGTGTCTATAACTCTAAATATTGCCCCTTCAGATAGCCCTCTTTGTTTGCGTATTTTGCTAGGCATAACCACCTGCCCATTTTTGCTCATTCTTGCTGTTAAAGTTGTTGTCATACTACAAATCTAAAATATTAAGTATTTAAAAGTTTTGTAGCTACAAATCTTTTATATTTGTAATATTTTAGGCTAAAAACAACAAGCTCCAAAAGTTTCTCCTCTATAGCCCAAAACCAAGCAAAATAACCTACAAAACTACAAATATACAAATCTAGTAATATTTTAGCTCTAATTTTGTATATTAGTAATATTTTAGGTCTGAAGTTGGAAGTTCTTGCGACACAATTGCAAGAAATTCTACTCAAGAAATTCTACTATTAACTGCAACGAAATCCAACTAAAAACACAAAAGAAAACACACGAGAAGCAAAAAAGGGGCAAAAATGATTGAATGAAAAAAAGCATCTAGAAATAAGAAAAAGATTAATGGCCAAAATAGCCAAAAAAGATACAAAACAGCATAAAGCGAAGATATTTAAGCAAGAAAAAATGAGACTTCAGAATGGGGTTCAAGAATCAACTAAAGAAAGTAGGAGATAACTGGCTACTCGTAGTGCTTGTTGTCATCATATTACTCGTGCTGAATGGTGGTGGAAGTTCTTTATATGCACTAGGTTCTCGCTCTGTGGCCTTGGGCGGCGGAATGACTCAGGAATCGTCTATGGACTATGCCACTAAAGGAGCATACTACCCGCAACCCTCTTCAGACTTTGCACCGGACGTGACAGATCGACAAATCACATATACCAGTTCACTTGGCGTGGATGTGAAACGGAGCACATTTGCAGACGCGGCCAACAAGGTTCACGACATCACCAAGAGCACGGATTCGTTCATACTAAATGAAAACGTGAACAAATATGGACAAGGCGCTACGACATACCAAGCAGGATATTACCAGATAAAAGTTGATGTGAAAAAATACGATTCGGTCCTCAATCAACTGAAATCAATAGGAAAGGTAACGTCATTCAATGAGAACGCTCTTGACATAACAGGCAGCTACACGAACACAGCAATCGAACTGCAGACGGAGAAGGATAGACTGGTAAGATACCAAGAGTTGTACGACAAAGCAGAAAGAATAGAAGACAAACTCAATATTGAGGACAGAATATTCAACCAGGAACGCACAGTCAAGTACCTTGAAGACAGGATGTCAAACATGGACAAGCAGGTCAGCTACGCAACTATCTCACTTAGCATAACTGAGGAACAATCCAACTTCCAGAACATCGCAATCAGAAGCTTCGGAAGCATGGTCAGGAATCTCGTAGAGAGTATAAACAGCCTGCTAGGATTCATATTCATAATCCTGCCCTGGGCTGTTGCTGCCGGAATAATATGGATTGTTGTTAGAGTGGTAAAACGACACTGAACCACACCATGTAACCATTCGTACAGTTTCCACCTAAAGATGATATACACGTTCTATGGGGAGAACAAAGGAAAGACAAGTGCTGCACTGGGCACAGTCATGCGCGCACTGGGTGCAGGAAAACGAACCAGAATAGTGTTCTTCATGAAACATTGGCGCACCTCCGAATCAAAATTCCTTGAGGACGCATCAAAGACATATGACGTCAAATACTTTCTTGCTGGAGATGATGACTTCATCTACTCGGCAACAGTACGCGAAGAAGAAAAGGGGGCGGTGCGGGCCGTGCTTAAGTTCGGAGACATAAAAGATAAGGATGAAAAAGATAAAGAACTTGCTAAAGCGGGTATGAACCGGGCAAAGGAATACATGGGAGAAAACCCATTCTTGCTGGTACTGGACGAAATCAATACTGCCCTCACATTTGGGCTAGTAACAGAGGATGATTTGATTCTATTGCTTGATGTGGCAAAAAAGAAAGGAACACACATCGTTCTTACCGGAAGAGGCTTGACAGAAAAAATCAAGGAAAAAAGCGATTTAATAACTGAAATGAAAAAAATAAAACACCCCTTTGATGCTGGGCAGCACGCTATTCCAGGACTTGATTATTGAGCTGCCTTCTTTACAACGGGCTTTGCTGGCGATTCAGGTGCGGTTTTCTCCAGCTTAACCTGCTTCACAATTGCTTTCTTTTCCTGCTTCACCTTTGGTGCTCGCTTCTTCTGCACGTGCCTAGGCCTTTCAGCTGGCTTCTTTGGCTTGGTTTCACGCACATCTATTTTGAGAGCTTCAAATGCCTTCTTGACATCTGAATGGCTTGCTCCTTTTGAAATCTTGATTGTTTGGTCAGTGGGTAAAATATGCTTGAAGTTCACTTTTCTTCTTCTTGTCTGGCCGTCAATTTCGGCTATTTGACCATTGATTGCTACTATCACGCATTTCAGTCCCGCGTCTCTTCCTGCTGTCTTAACACAAACTCGTCCTACTTCGTACATTTTCGTTTCCTCCTTCATCCGTCAGATTGGGCTGTGTCGCCACCAGCCCTAGGATGATATGTGTTCTGCGAGTATCTTCTTTCTTGCGCATGCCGAGCAAAGGACTCCACCGTAAGGACGTTCGGGCCTTCTTTCAGTCTTCGCCAACTTGGCTATCTGATAAGGCCTTCCTCTTGGAATTCCATGCAGAACCTTCTGACATTGTCCACAGCGTGCCTGTGCTGGCTTCCGTTTATCATAATGAGTAACAGTTCCCGTTGGCAATCTAACTTGAACACGCCTGAATGTCCTGCTCTTAGTCTTGCTTGGCTGCATGGTCGTGGGAGCCCGGAAGGGTTTATAAAGGTTAGTGTTGCTAATACTTGCATGACTCAGGGTCACGACGGAAAGAACCCTTGCAAACACTGGATGCTTGTTGTATCTCCAAAAGCTGTTGAAAGTGGAAGACAATTTAATCCTAATTAAGAAAGCTTCAATACTCTTCTAAACGCGAAGCTGAAGATTATGCTAGTTATAATGTAAACTCCTATCCATCCAGGATTCCACCCAAACAAGCTTAACGAACCAAGAGGATGCAATGGCTCGTTTGCTATGTGAATGCTTTTAACCATGTTTCCTGCAGGTTTCACGTCGACAGGAGCATAATCTCCTCTGTTTGAAGAAATGATTACATTGCGCGAATACTCTTGACCATCATAGTTAATTGCTAAGTTATACGTTCCTGCATCGCCCTTCAGCTTCCAGGTTGTTTGACCCTTCAGTAAATCCTGCGTTTGATTTGAGACAAACGTCAATTCAGGAACAGACGACAAAGTTGCAGTTCCCGTTAAATCCTTGAATGAAGCAGTTACCTCGAAAGGCACGCCCGGGTACACAGGCTCGAAGGCCAAGTGAGCACTCATCCATCCGAAGACAAGTATGATTGGAATAAACGTGTAAATCATGGGCTTGAAGCTGTGCTTCATGTACTCCATGTTCTTCGCCATGGCAAGCTTCTGCACTTCCATGGCCTTCTTTGGATTGTCCTTGAGCTTCTTGATCTTGTCCTGATAGCCCTTCATCTCTGCCTTGAGTTCCTTGAGACGGGCTTGAGGAGTAGTCCATTTGTAGATTAAAGTTGTGAGGAGAGTGAGAACCGCAGATACAATGAGTATTGCCAGAGCAGGATTGAGCGCCAATAACGGCGAGAATACAGGATTCAATACACTTTCAAATACCATTTTACCCCTTTCAACAAACGACCCTTGACTGCTATATAAAGGTAATGGAGTGAAAAAAACCGAAACTCTTATCAATATGTATACACATACTGTGTATACAATGGTATTTATCACGGAACTAAAGGAATGGGGAAACAGTTATGGAATACGAATTTCGAAAAAACAGGCACAGGAACTCGGTTTGGTCCCAAAACAGAAAGTGCGCGTGGATCTGGACTGCAAACTGCCTGGAGACGGATTCGGAATATTCAAGGGAGGTCCATCATACACAAAGAAAGACAGACTTGAATTAGAGGGCAGACAAAGATGGTGAAGTACCTGATGGATGCGGGCGCATGGATTGAGTATCTTCTGGGAAGTCCAAAAGGAAAGGAAGTGCGAAGACTAATACAAAACTCAGACGTGGTTATCACAGCACACTCCACGATAGGAGAAGTCTATGGATGGTGCTTCAAGAGTGGTTATAGTTTTGCAACAGCAGTGCGAGCAATCAATAACTTAAGCACGATTCACAATACTTCCCTAAATATTTGGGTCGAAGGGTCCAACCATTGCAAACGACTGAGGGACAAGAGACCGAAATTTGGAATAATTGATGGAATACTGTTGGCTATCCAGAACATAACTGGAAGCGTGATAGTGACGTCTGACACAGATTTCAAAGGATTGCCTGGAGTTGTTGTGCTGTAGCGTTAAGGTTTCCTGCAAACTACCTGGTAGAATTAAACTATCTGCCGTTCTAATTTCCAGCAATGAACTTTCTCATCATTGGATTCATGTCCATCAAGTGTTGCTGTGCTATCTCTTCATACAGCCTGTAAACAATCATCACCGTAAGCAACAAACCAGTTCCTGAACCTATTGCGCCGACCAAATCTGCGGCGCCCGCAATAAGACCAACAGTGGCCCCACCCATTATGGTAAGGGGCATGATGTACCTGTCAAGCATTCTCTCCAGAATCCTCTTGTCTTTCCTGAAGCCGGGTATTTGAAGCCCAGACTCCATCATTTTTTGTGCTTGTGATTTAGCGTCAAGACCCGCAGTCTGAACCCAAAACCAACTGAATAGAATTGCGCCGCCCATCATTATGAGTAGGTAAACAATTGCTTGTAACGCGTGTATTGGTGTAAGAGAACCAGTTATTGCCTGCTGAACTATGTTAGGAAAGTATAGCCATGCTGCCAGCCCGGAAACAGGTGCATTTCCTGAGAATCCACCAAGGATTGTTGCGTGCCCCACCCAACCTTCCAAAAGTCTAGCAAACAACTGTATGTTGGCAATGAGCGCAGCAACAAGAATAACAGGAATGTTGCTTGTGTAGAGGAAACTAAGAGGCCAACGAACACCGTGACCCCTTACTCTGCCAAAACTGAGAGGAATTTCCACTTTCATTCCGTTCACGTAGACAACAAATGCGAATACTGCAAGCGTGCTTATTATACTCGCCAGACTCAGATAGACACCAGTAGGATCCGCGCCAGATGTGATTCCTCTAATTAATTCAGGAACTGCCCCGGCAAATGCTTCGGGATTGTTCGAGGGATGCAGCCAGCTGAACATTCCGACAAAGATTGTCTGAGATACACCTGCAGCGATGAATAGGGAAATACCTGAACCAAATCCCCACTTACTGACGACTTCATCCATGAACATTATAAGTACACCACCAAGGAACAGCTGGAATATCAGTACAAACGAACTGAATCCTGCAGCAGGTGATAGACCACCCATTTGGACATAAACTATCGCTTCGAATATGACGAAGAACACGCTCAAAAGCTTCTGAATTCCTGTGAAACGTGCCTTTCCCTCGTGACTTGTAAGGTCAAACTTCACCAAACCAGAGCCTTGCAGAAGTTGAAGCACGATTGAAGCAGTAACTATGGGTCCAATACCTAAGGAGATTATGCTTCCGAAGCTTGCTCCGAGAATTATACTCAGAAATTCGAATTGTTGCAACGCGTTCGCACCTAGACCATACAAAGGTATCAATCCTAGAATAAAGAATGCAACAAGCATCAATATTGTCCACTTAAGCTTCGTCTTGAAACCAAGACGCCTTTGGCTCGGACCCTGTACTTCAGGGAGATTCGTCAGGATCGTGTCAAGAAATCCCATGACTATTCGCCTTCTGGCTTGTTCTTTAAGGTTACGGTTCCACCCGCCTTCTTGACCTTTTCAATGGCAAGTGGAGTTGCTGAATCTACAGTTATATCGTATGCCTTCGTAACTGCACCCTTACTCAGAAGCTTATCATAACCTAATTTCTTAAGGTCTATTACAATGGACTTACCAGTCATCGACGCCTTTCCAGACTTGATGAGGGATTCTGCACTGGACTCTATCCAGAACAAATTTATTGAAAACACAGAAACGGCATTCTGGCGTTTGAAACCTCGCTTTCCTACTGGCTCCTTCCAGAAGCTCGGCTTCTTGGCGTCTCCTTTCTTACCCGAGCCTGCTCTGCCCCTTCCACCTCTGTTTCCTGCGCCCCTGCGCTTCTTCATCGCGCCGCCACCGTGGGTCTTACTTCCTCTGTACTTCGTGACTTTTTTTCGTTTGAAAGCCATCAGAGCATCCTCCCAATCAGTTCATTCATCTTGTCTCTTCTGTTACCAAGGGCACCACCAGAGGAATATGGCTTCTTAATTCCCTTTCTCTCGAATCCCTTTCGTGGGGGTGGCATTCCGTAATAATTTTCTTTTTTGAATTTACTCTTGTCCAATGCGTCCTTTGTTTCCTGGCTTATCTCGCCATAAGTGATATAATCCTTCACAATCTGGAGCATTCCCCTGACTTCGGGAGTATCTGATAGAACAACCAATGTGTGTTTTCTCCTGAGACGTAGAAGGTGAAGTGTCCTCTTTATGCCTACTTCTATATTTATTGGGCCGCGCACAAGGAGTGCTGCTATCATTGTTCCATTACTGGGCTTCTTCGGTGCTGCCATGGTTTTCCTTCCTGCTTCCCTCTAGGACACTTAAGCGCTCAATATGTTCGGGCTTGAGCTTTGTTGTGCTGAGCTTCTTTAGTGCATCCACTAGAGCATATATCATGTTAATCCTGTTCTTGGTCTGGCCATAACTCTTGCTCCAGACATTTTCAATGCCTGCAAGTTTTAGGACCTTTGCGCAGTCCTTTTCTGCAACGAGCCCCTTTCCTTTGGGAGCAGGCATTAGGACTATGCGTACCGAACCACACTTACCTTCCACTTTGAATGGAATTGTGTGCGCGTCTGTCGTGTTATCATCCCACGCACCATTTCCCCTTCTGATCTTGATTATGTTCAGCTTTGCACGGCGCATTGCCTTCTCGCGGGCAGGCACTGTTTCCTTTGCCTTTCCTACACCAACACCAACGTGACCATTCTTGTCTCCAACAACGGCCATGGTGCTAAACTTGGGCTTGTTGCCTTCCATTGTTTTCTTCTGCGTCTGCTTGAATATTCTTCTCTGGCCGCCTCCAAACTTACCTCTACTTTGACCTATAAGCAGCAAATCGGATTCCAGCTGAAGAAGCTCATCGACCATCTCCGGCTCGAGAATCGTGAGTCCTCTATCCAGAATTTCGTCAATGTCAGTTATGAGTTTTGCCTTGACTTTCTTTCCCAATTCAGTCTTAGGCTTCCACTCTGGAGCTGGCTCTGTAGCCCTGGGTTGCCGGGGTTGCCTGTCCTGTCTTGATTTTTCTCTTGCCATAATATTCACCGTGCGAGCGCGCTCTTGATGCGCGACACTTCCTTTTCGATTTCTGAAGGATCCGCCTTTAATTTCGCGTAACCTGTGAAAGGGTCCTTGTTCTTGATGAAATGTGCCGAAATGTGTTTTCCGTTTATCCTTTCATCGGGTGGCACAATAGTATTGTCTACTCTAACTGTGAAGTGCTCTCCCGCACCCTTTGCAACAGCATATAGTTTACTGCCTTTGATTGGTACTTGGAGTCCAAGGTCAAGAATGACATCGTTTACTTTTCCCTTTGCCTTTGCTCCCAAAGCATACCCTACAAGATACGCAGCAGGAGTGTTCTTGCAGGAATACTTCCAACCGTGCTTCTTCAGTAGCATGCTGTTTGCGGCAGCGATGACTTTGTCTCCATCCGGAAGGTACTGAACAATCTGTACTATTATCTGTTGATTTGTCTTACGAATTACCATTCTGGGCAGTCCGCTTTTGAGAAGAGCCAATCTCTTCTTGTAATTCGTCTTGCCTTCTCTCTTTCTTCGATATGGTACAACGTGAGTAGTGTGACTAGCCATCCTTTTTCACCTCTTCCTTGAATTTACTTGTTTTCTTTTTGACAGGAACGGCCTGTGTTTTCTTCGCGACAGGAGACTTGCTCACTCCTTGCTTGATTAGTATGTTGTTCTCTTCAACGTAAAGCTTGAGGTGTCTTCTGCTACGGAAGAAGCCCCCTTTGGCGCGATTAAGCAACAGTCTGGCATTCTGCCTTGAAACATGTCCATTGTCCCTTAATGCGCGTATGAATGCTCTCTGAAGCCTCAACCTGTTTATCCAAGTGTCCTTCCTGTTTGTGCGGGCATTATCAGTTCCCTTTCTGCTTCCCCTTGATTTTTGAAGACCTTTTGCCTTCTGCCTCTTCGTCTTCCTGGCGCGTGACCTGCTCACACCCTTGACAGGCAGCGCAGTTACTGCTTTCTCCCCAATCAAACCTCTTAAGTCAGTCTTGGTTATCGCTTCCTTAACATCATTCAATCGAGACTGGTCAAACCTGACACGCTTCTCACTCACACCAAGCAATGTAGCTGCAAGCCTTCTTTGAACGGTGAGTTTCATTGTGACCTCTTTGTTAGCAGTTTATCCTTCTCTGCTTTCTCGAGTTTCTTCTTCTCGTCGGGATCCTCTTCCACGGGCTTCTCAGATTCCTTCTTCTGCGAAGTCTTCTTTTCTGCTTCCTTCTTCTCTGCCTCTTTCTTCTCTGTCTCTTTCTCCCGCTTTGCCTTGTCTACTTTCTTTGCCTTCCTGGCTTTCTGCCTTTCTTGAACTAGCTTGAACTTCTCATCGAGTCCTTGTGCATTCAGCAGCGTAATACCAAGCTTCAAAGCAGCATCCCTTATTGCTATCTTGTTCTTGATGCTGACACATCCAGCTATGATGACGACCTGCATTTTGGCATCAATTACCTGCAGGTCTTTGAGTGTACTGACGTGCTTCACAACTTTTCCATCCTGAGTCATTCCCCTTATTGCGGAGGGACTGCCCCAGCCATCCTTGACTACCCTGCGATATCCTCTCTTCTCAAGCCGCATCTTATTATGCAGACCTCTTGGTTCTCTCCACTTCTTGGCGAGTTTCACCTTCTTGTGTCCATCTGCACGCAGGAACGAAGGCTTTCTCTTCTTTACCTTCTTCCGTTCTTCCAAGAGTTGTTTGGTGGTTGTCATTGTGCTATTGTCTTGCCGTCCTTCTCTGTGATGTATATTCCGTCCTGAAATATTCTTGCGTCAAAATTTGGTCTTCTCGTGAGTTGCTCTATCCTTGCTGCAGCATCACCGACCTTTTCTTTGTCTATTCCTTCTGCAATAATCATATCTCCTTCAATCTTGACGCTAACTCCTTCAGGTATTGTTGTGGTTCTGGGAACCTTTTCTCCGATGAAATTCTTAATCTCCAAATTCTGACCTTTGATTGTCACGCTCATCGGGAAGTGTCCTGAGCATATCTTGAGCTTGTACAAATGACCTTCTGTTACTCCCTTTGCCATGTTGCGAAGGTGCGCCGCATAAGTTCTGATTAACTTCTTTTCTCTCTGGGTCTGTTTCTTGGGCTTCAGGTGCACGACACTGCCCGCAACACTTATCAACACAGAGGGATTAGATAGGTTCCTCGTTACCGTTCCTTTGGGACCTTTGAAAGTCATGACTCCTACAGAAACGCCCACTTCCACAGCAGGTGGGAACGTTATGTCAAGGTCCATGCGCTTCTTTCTCTCTTCCATTTTAGTAGCAGTAGGCAATCAACCTACCTCCAAGATTCTGTTCTTTCGCCTTTTCATGAGTTAATAGTCCCTTACTTGTTGATACTAATATTATTCCAAAACCCTTCGCGGGAAGGTAACGTTTCTCGAACTTCACGAATTCATCAGACTTCACACTATACCTCGGCTTAATAACACCACACTGGTTAACACCACCAAGCAGATTTATCGTGATTGTTTTGCCTCCAGGTACTGCAGTTTCTTCATGACTGCCCAAGTATCCGTGTTCCTGCAGCAAAGCGAGAACTTGCTTGATCAACTTGCCTGTGCTTCGTGTGGTAACTGACTGTTTGCCTTCATGCTCCGCATTGTTGATGTGCGAAAGCACGTTTGCGAGTGGATCATTCAGTGTCATTTTGTTTACCCTCAGCTATATTTCTTGAATCCTATCTGGCTTGCCACTTCCCTAAAGCACTGTCTGCATATCTTCAAACCGTACTTCTGGATGTGGGCCGCAGTTCTGCCGCAGCGCAGGCATTCGTGAGCTTTCCTTCCAAATGCACGTTCTTTGGGAACGTTGTACTTCTTGTGACGCAGCACCTTGCTCGGCTTGTGGCCAATCTGCTTCATTACTTTATCATGCCTTGAGTATGTCATTCTGCGTCACCCACTGTTATTTTGTAATGTTTCTTGAAGTAATCAATTGCATTTTCTCTTGTTATCTGGTGTTTCCTGCTGATTCTTGTTTTCTTAATCTTGCGTCTCTTGATTCTGAAGCCTGGCCTTTCCAAAGTTACGGAGACCTGGAGTCCCAAAATTCCAAGCTTGGGATCGTACTTCACACCTGGAATGTCTATGTACTCTTTAATTCCGAAGCTTACATTTCCGAAATCATCAAAGCAAGGAGTGTCAAGGATGTTCTCTCTTGCCTGAACTAGGCGAGTCAGCATTTCGTGCGCTGGTGGGCCTCTAAGCGTAATCTTGCATCCGATGGGCAGTCCAGGTCTAAGGCCCCATGCGGCCAACCTTTTTTGGGTTACTGTCTTGATAGGTGGAATGCCAGTTATGAGTTTAAGTAATTCTACTCCCTTGTTAAGAAGGGCCTGGTCCTTACCCGCACCGAAGTTAAGGGTGACCTTCGCTATCCTTATTTCACGCATATTGTTTTCCATCTTTATTCGAGCTTGACGCTCGTCTTACCTGCCTTACCCACTACATGGGCAAAGGAAGTCGCTGTTTCGTATTCGTCGTTGCCGTGTTTGAACCGTATCATTTCTTCTTCTATCTTGACAATTGTGCCTATCCGGCCCGCGTACCTTCCAGCAGTCAGCAGAATCGCTGCGTTCTGTTCGAAAGGAAGCACCTCTTGCACTTTCTGGTCTGGAACTGTAATTAGCATCGTGTCACCAACTTTGACAGTTTCTTTGCCAAGCAAAAGAGTTCTGCCATCTGATAAGCCCACTTGAATCTTTTTACCTCTGAGCATCACTTTTGATTTTACTCTAAGAGGCTTCAGGTTTGCTTCCTTTGTTGATATTTCCAATAAGTCAAGCTTCGCCCTTGCATTGAGTATTAACCTATACTGTTTGTTCAGAGCGGGGAAGCTCAGTACATCCATGAGTCCTACTTGTGCCTTTTCATCATACATCGGCTTTCCATCCTTGTGAACTTGCTTGTTGTGAAGCATGAACTTGACTTCCTTAGTTGTCCTGGCAAGCCCCAGAACTTCCTTAAGTGCTGTATTAACACTCATGGCCGTGTCAAAGGAGTGTCCTCCTGGAAGTGGCCTCGATATGAATTTTGATATCTTTCTTCGTACGTCCCACGTCCTGGGGGTGCTTATTCTTTTGAGGTGTGATTTTACCATGATTATGCCTCTCTGGCGAGCTTCGCCTTCCTCTTCTTGTCGTCAAGGTTCAATTCTGTAATCATCATGTTGCTTGGATGGATTCCCACTTGCACCTTTGAGCCGTCTCTCTTTGTCTGCTGTGCCTTGCCGAGGAACACTCGGGTCTCCTTTATGTCTACTCGCTCGACCTTCGCTTCTATTCCTTTGAATGCACCACGAAGCACTTTCACCTTGTCACCTGTGCGAACCCTTATGTTTCGCATCTTATGCTTCTCACGGAGGAGTTTGCTAAGGTGGACTGACAGAAGATGCCCTTTAGTGTGGAGTGGCGCGTTGGCTGTGTACTTGCGCTGCTTCCTAGGTTGACTGCTTGCCTTCCATGCCGTGCTGAATTTTGCTTTCATCTCATACAATCGTACTCGCGACCTTTGCTATTGCAGGCCAGCGTGAGCACGCCTCCTTTGCTATTGGACCCTTGAAAATGGTCCCTTTGGGATTGCCCTTGTCATCCTTTAGGACAACAACAGCATTATCTTCGAATTTGATTCTGGTACCGTCTGCGCGCCTATACTCCTTCCTCTGGCGTACGATGATTGCGTGCACAACCTGCTTACGCATGTCCGGTCTGCCTTTCTTTACTGCCACCATCACCAGGTCGCCTACTCCTCCTGCGGGAATTCTTCCCTTTCTCGTATTATGACCAACCACGCTAAATACCTTGACGACTTTCGCGCCAGAGTTATCACAGACATCAACCTGCGCCCCAACAGGTATTCCTCTTGTTACGCTCGCGCTTATGGCCTTCATACCTTTTCCACCTTGTTCACTATTTCTGTAACGATAAAGTGTTTTGTCTTGCTTATTGGTCTAGTTTCACATACTATGACCTTATCTCCTACTTTCGCATTGATTGACTCGGGATTGTGTGCTTTGATTCTGCTTCTGCGTTTCTCGAAACGTTCGAACTTGCTGATGTATTTGCGTCGCTCCCATTCTACTGTTACTGTGCGCGCCATCCTGTCTGCTATTACAGTACCTACTAGGGTCTTCCCGCGAGGGATTATGTTTTTCTTGGTTGGTGTCATATTCTCTTGATCCTTTCTTCCGGACGATGCCGGATGTCATCACCCATTACTGTCGAAGTTCCTATGCGAAACACACCTCCCTTCTTCGGGAAGTGAATTTCACCCTCTTCAGTCCTGACGATGAACGTCTCCTTTGTTTCGTCGATGACTATGCCTTTGCTGCCCGCCAACTTTTGTGTTGGCGAGTCAATAACCTCAATCTGCAACCCAATGAATGGGCGCTTGAGGTCACCTGACTTCGATTGTTTCCGGGGCGAATCCCAGTTTGACGAGCTCATCTTTTATTTTGTTCCTGTGGTCTCCTTGTAATTCGATGATTCCGCCCTTTGACGTTCCACCACATGCAAAGGTACCTTTCAGCTTCTTGGCGACATCCTTGATGTCGACTTCGTGCTTATTGATACCTTCAACAATCGTGTACGGCTTGCCAAACTTACGCTTGACGAGCTTTGCCTTGATTGTCTGGCCCTCTTTTGCGATTTGATCCCACGCGCCAAGGACCTTGGGCAAGCCTGTGATTGGGTCGATTTCCGTCATGCTTGTTCGCCCGTCACCTCCTTGTTTTTCTGTGCTGTTCTTATCTGCGCTATTGTGCGCTTGATTAACTTAATCTGGTTTGGATTCTTTGGAGGAGTTCCTGTGCTGGACTGTGCCTGTAGTTTCATCAAATCCATCTTCAGTTCCTGCTCTTTCTTGACGAGCGCTTCATCATTCATCCTCGAAATATCCTGGAACTTCATGAGCCCTCCGTGGCGTCTTCATTTTTCACGGATTTCTTTGTTGATTTCTTAGCGGCCTTCTTTGCTGATTTTTTTGCTTCTTTCTTTTCTGGTTTTTCTTTGACAGCGACTTCTGGTGCTTCCGTTGAACCGCTGTCTTCAGCTACTAATGCAGCTACTTTCTGAACTGGTTCCTCCAGCTCTGCTATGACCGCTTCAACGTTAACATGTATTCTGTCTGGAAGTATTGTGCCTGGAGGCATTATACTTACTTTAACGCCAACGGTTCCTGCCTTGAGTTTTGCTGTGGCGTATGCTCTGTTGACTCCTGTAAGAGCAACGTCTCCTGCCTTCTTGAGGTATCCCTTGGCAAATCTCCAGGACTTTGCTCTTGCACCTGGAATCTTTCCTTTTATTATGATTTCAACACCTTGCGCTCCCGCATTCATGACTTCTGAAAGGTACTTGTGACCAACACCTTTGAACCTGTTCGTGCCAAAGCGTTCAAGACTCGATGCGATGAGTTCTGCAATTATGTTTGCGTCCAAACCCACGTTCTGAACTTCCTCTATCTCTATCTGTGGGTTTTCCAGCTTGAATTCTTCTTTTAGTTGTCTTGTCAGCCTGCTTATGTTGCTTCCTGCCCTTCCAACAACCAGACCAGGCCTGCTTGCCGAGATTACTATCTTCTCACCCAAGGGCGTTTTCTGGAGCTTGACTGTGCTCAGCCCTACCCTGCCCAAACTGGCTTTCACGAATTCTGTAATTCTAAACTCATTCAAGTTGTCCTGTATGAATTTGCGCTCGATCATTTCTTGGTCTCCGTCTGCACTTTTTGTTCAATTGATTTCTTTGGTGCTTCTTTCTTTTCCTTCTTGGGCTTGGCTTCACCCAACGCAATCTCAATATGTGTTCTCTTTGAAATCCTTCTTGAATGTCTACCGAACTTCATGCTCCTGGTGCCGTGTTGAGCTCTGGCATGAATTATGACTAGGTTTTTTCCAAGCCCCTTAACTTGGGCGTTTGCTTCCGCGCTTGACAAGATCTTCAGTATTGCTGTTGCCGCTTTAACTGGATATCTTCCCATTCCAATGCCTGGCTTGTGAGATGCGCCCTCACTGAATCGATTGTACCTTATTGGTGCGTCCTGTGTCATCGCGCCTTCCAACATCTTCTTTGCACGGGCAACTGGTTTCTTCCTTATGGCATCACATATCTCGATACTATCTTTCGTGCTTATTCCCATATCTACACCCAGCGCTTTGGCAAGGGGTACGTCGGGTTTCTCGTTCAAGCTGTATCCATATTTTGCCATTATTACCTCACGCTGAGTGCGGCGCTGCTCTTGGTTGCGCCCACTCCTGGTGCGTTATGTCTAACATGACTTCTCGTCAAGACGAGTTCTCCAAAGTACAAGCCGAGCATGTCTTCAGTAATTGTAACGGGAACGAATATCTTGCCATTGTGAATGCTGACTGTCTTGCCAACCATGGACGGGAATACCAACATATCCCTGCGATGGGTTTTCGCTGAACCTTTCTGCTCTATTTTTGCCAGGAGCTTCTTGTGTTCAGCGGATAGGCCTCTTGCAATCTTCCTGCGTTGCCTTGAAGGATATAATTCTGCCAACTCTTTCATTGAGAGTGCCTGCAGCTCCTCGAGCGTCTTTCCTCTGTACGTGAATATTTTCTTTGCCATGGTTACTTCTTCCTTCCTGTTCTTCTAGGTCTAATCATACCAACATTGCGTCCTGGTGGTGCGTTCTTTGGCGCAGGTCTTGCCTTGCTCTTACGTGAGCTTCTCTTGTTACCCATTGGGTGAGCAACTGCATTCATCGCGCCTCCCGAAACGATTGGCCAGTACGTGTGCCTTGCTTTCATTCTGTGGAACTTGAATCCTGCTTTGAGAAATGGTTTCTCTGTTCTGCCGCCTCCTGCCGCATCTCCAATCATTGCTTTGCAGTCTGGATTGAATGATTTCTGTTTCTTGCTCGGAAGCTTTACTACAACCTTGTCAGGACCTCGCAATACAATAGTCGCGGACATTCCCGATGCACGAACCAATTTTCCTCCGTCTCCCGGACTGACCTCGATGTTAAAAATAGAAGTGCCTTCCGGAATTTCCTTCAATGGAATGGAATTTCCTATCTTTAGAGGTGCGCCGCTGCCCACCTCAAATGTCTGACCTACTGTGGTGCCTGTAGTTGCGAGCACTGTTCCTATTGTTTTATCATCGTAAACTACTACTGCCAAAGGCGCTGTATGCGATGTTGACCTGATGAATCCATTTATTGTGTATGACTTTGCTGATTTCAGGAATACCTTCTGCTTGGATGTAGACCTGGGTCTCTTGAACACACTTGAGCCCTTGCCTCTCCTTTGCTGAATAAGGTTCTTTCCCATTGTTACATCATCCCCAGCCTGCTCGCGATATCAATGGCTGGTGTTTCTGGACTGAATTTGACTATTGCCTTCTTCTGGCCCTTCCTGTCTATGAGTGTGTTTACTGAAATCACTTTGGCATCAAACATTTCTTCGACAACCTTTCTGATCTCTGGTTTCTTCGCTTTAAGGTCAACTACGAAAACTATCTTGTTCTCTGCTTCCATCAATCTTATTGCCTTTTCCGTGCTCACTGGATGCTTGATCATTTGCTAACCTTCTTCGTGGGTTTCTTAACTGCTTTCTTAACTGTTTTCTTAACTGGTGCTTTCTTCGTTCTTGATGCTGCTTTCCTCTTGGGTTCTGCAATCTTCTCTGTCCTTTGCTTTGCAGGCGGCACATTTAGGAATAGACCTTCCTCAATCAGCCTCTTGATTGCTGTTTCGGTGAATAATGTTATTCTTCCATGGTGTGTTCCTGGTGCGAGGAGTTCCGCATTCAAAGCATGCACGGCAACACAGTCAACTCCTGGAATGTTATTCAATGCCTTCATGACTGGAGCTTCCTGTGCCGTTACAATCAGGATACTCTTGCCTATCTTATGCTGTCTTCCTCTTGTTCTAGCGCGTCCTGTTCTTCTCGTTGGCTTTTCGGTTCTTGCAAGCTCATCTGCAAACCCCAGGGCATCCAGCGTTTTCCACGCTTCTGCGGTCTTCTGAATGTTTTCAAATCCAGATTCGATTATGAATGGATATTCCTTTGGGGGTATGTGTCCCCTTGCTTTAACAACTTCAGGAATCAAAGTGGCACTCATTGCGCTTCTTATGGCAAGACGGTTCTCCTTCTTGTTGACTTTCTTATCCCAAATCTTTTCTGCCTTGGGAGGATGTGCTCTCCTTCCACCGACTGTTCCGGGAGCGAGGGCTCCAACCCAATTCATTCTTGTTCCTCTCCTTGACATGATTTTTCTAGGAACACGACTTATACCTATGCCGTACGCCCCTCTATAGTCTCTTCTTCTTCTTGAGAGCTTTGCGCTGACCTGTTGGCCCGCTTCCTTAAACGAACCATATGGTTGTCGTGCTCCTGCCTGAAGAGCCAAAACTGCTTTCTTGATTATGTCCTCTCTGAGCGGCTCGCTGAACTGTATGGGCATCTCCTGTTGCCCTTTTGACGTGTTCTGCATTGACCGTATTGTGAGTTTCATCCTTGCTTGCTCCTCGTGCTTATTGAGTCAATGGTGTATTGTTCTGGTGCTTCAGTTGGTCTAAGGGCTTGCGCCATTATTACCATGCGTTTCTTTGGTCCTGGTATTGAGCCCTTGATGAGAACATAGGGGTTCTTTACCACACCATATCTTATGAAACCGCCCTTGGGCGTTACTTCTTCGCCTTTTGTACCAATTTTGAGAATGAGGTTGTTGTATTGTGTTCTTTGATGGTAACCCATCTGGCCTGCATGCGCTACCCTGTACATCATGTGGGCCTGGCCATACCAAGCACCCAAGCTTCCGGGCCCTCTCTTGGTTTTCTCGCTCTTGTGGTGTCTGATGCTTACTCCAAATCTTTTTACCGGACCTTGGAATCCCCTTCCTGTTGTTATTGCATGGAAGTCAACAAGTGAACTTTCCTTAAGAGCATCCTGAACTGTTATTTCCTGATGCTCCTGGGCGTACTTAATCTTCTCTTCCATGCTTCCACCCATCGGAATTTCGAAGAGCTCCGGCTTCTTCTTGATGCCAGCAAGAGCAGGTTGAGTATGAATTATTAGAACAACATCCTCGTATTCAGCAGCATTAACCTTTGAAAGGTCTCCTTTCTGCTTAAGATTTACTTTTCTTAGAACGTCTTTGGATGGTTTGAAATGAATGTCGAGAGAAGGAATGGAATTTTTGTAGAAACGGACGCCCGCGACCTTGAGCGGCGGACATTCAATGACCGTCACAGGGATTGCGAGCGTTTCGCCCTTCATTGGACTATTTTTTCTTCCATCGGTTGCCATGACATGGGTCATGCCTGCCTTATAGCCAGGAAAACCAGCAGGGCCTGGATTCTTTGTGTTCCATGTTCTGACGCGAGCATAGCTTCTCCTGGCACGTACTCGAGGCCATACTTGCATGCTTCCGTGTCTTGGTTGTGCTGGTTTCGGCATCTTCTTGAAAGCCAGGGGAACTCGACAGAAAGGTCTCTCTTGAGAGTGACCAGCAACCGTCTCGCGCCGGGCTCGGGTTCAACTTTGCGTAAGTTGAGTGTTCCCGGAATTCACGAGGGCTTTATAAAGATTTGGGAATGGGTGTGGGTGACCGCACGAGTAATAGAAAAGGGTAGGTAGCCCCGCTCGGACACTGAGGGTGGTTTGGTCTGAAGAGGACTCTATGTTGTTTTGCGCTATTATCCCTTATTTAAATTAGTTTGTATTCTAACACAAACGTTTATAAATAGTAATGGCTTCTGCTCATTCATGAGGGAAGAAATCGAAGCAGTAGCTCAAACAAAGTTTGCGAATGTGGGTGTGTTCCGTAAGAAGTACATCTCGAAGATTGAGGTGTGGTTGGAGAGACCTGAAATTATCATAGTCAAGGGGGTGCGTCGCGCAGGCAAGTCTACTATTCTAAGGCAGGTTGCTTCTAAGTTGGAAGGAAAGGCTGTTTATGTGAATTTTGATGATTATCGCTTGTTGCCTCATCTAGGATTGGAACTTCTTGAAACGGTAGTCGAGAAATTTCCCAATGCACAATATTATTTCTTTGATGAGATTCAGAAGGTTCCTGGTTTTGAAAGTTGGCTGCGAACATATTATGACATTAAAGTTCACAAGAAGTTCATTATCAGTGGTTCAAATATTTCGCTGCTTTCTCCAAAGCTTGGTACTGTTCTTACAGGTAGGAACATTACTTTTGAGATATTTCCTTTGGATTATGCCGAGTTTCAAGCATTTGGCAAAGGATCGTTTGATGATTATCTTGAGTTTGGAGGGTTCCCAGAAGTTGTTCTCGAATCCGATGAAGGAAAGAAGAGACAGTTGTTGAGTCAGTACTTCAACGATATTCTGCTTAGAGATATCTTAGAAAAACAAGGTATTGCACCCACGCAACAATTCAAGGCGGTTGCACAATATGTAATATCTAATACGGGGTTGAAGGTTAGTGCTAACAAGCTCGCCAAGGAGTTGGGGGTAAACAGCAGGACGGCCGAGGCCTACTTGTCTCACATGGTGGATGCCTACTTGATTTTTGAAGTGCCTTTCTTTTCTTATTCCACGAAAACAAAGTATGTTGCAGGAAGGTCTTCAAAATACTATGCTATTGATAACGGTCTTACTACGGCGCTTTCTTCGAAGAAGAACAGAGGACATTTGTTCGAGGCGCTTGTTGCCCAGGCTTTGCGGAGGAAAGGACCTGATTTGTATCATTGGATTGGAAAGAAGGAAGTGGACTTTATACAAAAGAACATAGCTTACCAGGTTTCTTTTGCAAAAGTCGAAGAAGACACGTTTGTTGAGCTAAAAAAGGAATTCAAGCACATAGAAACAACCAAGACAATTACCCCCGGAAACTTTGAAGAAGAATTAAAAGAACATTAGGCAAGTATGGTTGGGTGCTCAATTGGTTTGGTATGGAAATGATTTCAAGTACCTTGAATTGGGTGTAGCCCCACCCAAACTACACAGGCTCACAATAGAACGCTTCGAACGTTTTGAAGCTCGCGCCCCTGTCGTCCATCGCGGTCATCGTGAACCTGTATGCTATTGTGTTCTCCCGCTCAGGCAGGTAGTTCCACGCGTAGAAAGTGTGCGTTCCCCTTGTGCAGTTTATCGCAAGAAGGTTCCTGCAGGTTGGCACGTCCTGGCAGGTTATGCTCTTCCAATCTGCCCAAGTAGCATAATCAAGAATCTTAAGTTTGGCGTCTTCTTTCCTGGAATTTACCAGACTAAGATAATAGTCGGGCATCTCATAAACGTTGCTTCTCAGATTGTTCACAGTATACTCAATACTGCCATCGAAGTATTGATTACGTAAGAGCCAGAACGGGTCTTCGATTGGGTTGTTTGGATTTCCTTCACGCCAGTAATATCCAACTTTTCCTTGGGTGTATAGTACCTTGCGATATGTTACTCCTCTGAACGCGGGATTAACCACAGCCATTGCCTGCACAATTTCTGTTTGGGTCCATCCTGTTATGTCAACATAAATCGGGTCTTCTGTTGGTATTGGCTCCTCTGGTGGTTTTTCTGCTGGCCTTGAAGGAACGTCTGGCATTGTTGTTGTATTATTGTCTGTGCTGTTCCTTCTCTGCGGGCAATCTGCCAATTTGAGAACCTTCGTTCCATCAGGACAAACATACTCAGTGGGAGGAACTACTTCTGCAGTAGTATTATTCGGGGTGAACATGGCAAAAACTCTGCCTTTGAATACGACGAATAGAACAACGAGGATTAACACACCTAGAAATGTAAATAGAACTTTCTTATTGAGTATCGGCTTGAGAAGAACCTTTAGGATTGCGCCCAGTATCATGCTTCTTAACCTTGATTGGTGCTTTTAAAGGTTTCTGGGTGTTCAGGTATCTCGCTCTTCTTTTTGCGTACTGCAGTGGGTTCTTCACTCCTTTATGTCCTGGAGCGTCCTTACAATGTTGCATCGCGCCATAATACAATTGGTTGTCGCAGTTTGGAGGTAGTACTTTCTCCTTCCTTGCAAGATGATACCTTAGGTGGCCTGTAAGAATAGTTTCTCGCAATGGTTCTGGATTGCGCTTGTTCCATGCTCTTAATTCCTCTTCAATTCTATCGTTGGGCCAATTACAACATTTGAGGAAATTTATCAGAACGAACAGTGCTCTTTTCTTACCATCTTCCATTCCTTCCAGCATCGTCTTTATGCAGTCGGGAAAGCAGTGTACTGGAATCATTTCTGTAAAGTCCTCGTGAAAGACCTGTTTTGTCTCGAACTCTTCTTTTGGAAGTTCGGGCGCGAAATCATATGATTGCATTACGAGCAAAGATGCTTCTCCTTTCGTAACGTTCCTTGATAAGAAATCCGCATTGAATTTTACTTTGTCTGGTTCGGCCATTGCACGTTCGAACTTTAATACGTCTTCTGGATTTATCGGGACTGAAATCAGCTCGGACTTCTCGTGAAAGCTGTAAGGCATTCTGTAAAGATGTCTGCTCGATAGAAGAATTGTGTCTATGTCGAGGAAGGCTTCTGCATTAAGCTTGGGAACTTTTCTGCCATTTGAGTCAACGTATCTCGTTATTGCTTGGGCACTCATGTTGACGCGTTCCTTAACGGCATCGAAGCTTTCCCCTTCCAATTTGAGAATTGCGTCGCTCACCGGCTCCTTTATCATGTGTTTTATGTACGTCGCGATTCTCTTGGGCGCTTCAGGAAACGATTCATTTGTGGGTTGACCATTGATTGTTTCGGGAAACGATTCAAAAGGAACGCCTATGTGAAAACCTTTATTGCCGGAGAACTTGCAACTTATTCCTTTGATGCCATGGTGCTTTAGTGCTTCAATTGTGTAATGCGCAGCTATTCTTGAGTACTCAAAAAGATGACAATCAATATCCAGAACTAAATCCCAGCCTGCACGTAGTTCATCCAATTGAGAACGGGACATCCCTGGAGTAATCTGCATTGGGTTAGTCCATATCTCTTCGCTGGCGTGAAAGCTTGTTGCTTTGTTCTTTGCGTGCTCAAGAACATCGTTTGGGTACATTAATACGTCCGGCCTCTTTCCAAAACTGTCTCCAAAACGAACACCAACCTCTTTACTCCTGGCTTGCACAACCATCGCCTGCTGTACTTCCGGCTTCTTGTACCATGAAAGGGTTTTTGCTATGAACATACAATTGAAGACTTCTTCAGATTATATAATCGTTATGGCGAAAATTGTAAAAACACAGCACGATTCCCCTTAGAAATGGAACGCGCACCCGTGACGGACCTCACCCTTGCTCTTCTTAGTCAAGGATACAACTGGTACCTTCCTGAAGGCACGCAAGGTCAACCCGCAATACTATCGAAATCCACAAATAAACGTGGAGTGTACCTCATGATGAGCCCAAATGATGGCACGTCAATCATGCAAATCGGATTTTGGGATGCTGAACCAAAAACAGATGTTATTCAATTTGGTAATATGCTTCTTGTGCACGTACCTGTGCACGGCACGGACGGGACGTACAGCGGATTGGCGGCGGCAGTTGCCGAAGCGGATACCATTTGCACTGACAAATCAGACGCCGATGCTCTGACAACAGCCCTGCGTGCATTCAAAATATAACTACATACCTTCCAATCGCTTGATTCTCTCGTCTATTGGCGGGTGTGTGCTGAACAAACCAGACATGAATGCCTTTGAGTTTCTCAACGGGTTTTCGATGTAGAGGTGCGCGGTTGCTCTGTTTGCAGTATCAACAACTTTATCGTGGTCGTCACGAATCTTCTTTAAAGCGCTGGAAAGACCCGCAGGATAACGAGTCAATTGTGCTCCTGTAGCATCTGCCAAGTACTCTCGTTTTCTCGAGACTGCCAGCTTGATCATTTGCGCGAAAATGGGTGCGAGTATCGCCAACGCGATTGCAACAAGAATCAGAACGATACCAAGGCCGCCAGAATCCTTTCCTCCGCTTCTTCTGCCCCCTCCAAAAAGAAAGCTTCTCAACATTATATCAGCAAGGATAACAACACTGCCTGCGAGTATTGCTGCCAGCATCATGACTCGTATGTCATAATTCTTAACATGACTTAGTTCGTGCGCAATTACCCCCTCAAATTCTTGCCTGTTCAATCTTTTTCTGCAACCAGAAGTAACGCAAACAACTGCGTGCTTGGGGTCTCTTCCTGAAGCAAAAGCATTGATGCTTTCTTCTTGAATCATGTATAGTTTGGGCATGGGAAGTCCTGCAGCAATGCACAATCCTTCAACAGTATTGTAGTAGAAAATGTCATCTTTCTTTTCTATTGGCTTGGCACCATTCAAAGATAAAACAGCATTCTGACCTGAATAGAATCCTATCAGACTCATAATTACAGCCACTGCAAACGCAATTATTATACCAAATATTGGAGCTCCAAAAATATATCCAAGAAAATAACCCATTACTAATAGGAGGGCGCTGAACATGACCAAGAGCATGAAGCTCCTGGTCTTGTTGCTCGACACTTCTTTGTAGAAGTTTGTCGTGGCCATGCCTAGAATTCTACTTTCACGTTCTTCCTTTCAGATTCCTCTGTTTTGAAGAACTCCATTTGGACGAAGTGGAACATTCCCGCTATTATGTTTGAGGGGAATGATTCTACCAGCGTGTTCATGACAAGCACGGAATCGTTGTAAAATTGTCTTGCGTATGCTATCTTGCTTTCTGTGCCTGACAATTCTTCCTGTAGCTGCATGAAGTTCTCATTTGCTTTTAGTTGAGGATAGTTCTCAGATACGGCAAACAAGGATTTCAGCGCTCCTGATAACATGTTGTCTCCCTTTGCCATTGCTGCTGGCGTTTTCGCGGACATTATAGCTGCACGTGCATTCGTGACTTCAGTCAACACACCTTTTTCGTGCTTCATGTATCCCTTTACTGCATTTACCAGGTTGGGAATAAGGTCGTTTCTTCTCTTAAGCTGGACGTCAATTTGACTCCAGGCATTCTTTGCTCTGTT
Source organism: Candidatus Woesearchaeota archaeon (assembly GCA_043818175.1). GTDB lineage: Archaea > Nanobdellota > Nanobdellia > Woesearchaeales > JBDRGA01 > JBDRGA01. The sequence continues at coordinate 32,454 of JBDRGA010000016.1, forward strand.
CTTCGTGACGATAAATTTGTTGTATGCTGCAATCAACCATATCACTATAATTGCCAAAACTATTATTACAATCCAAAGTATGATGCTCATTTTTTAGGTCACCCCATCTTGATATGAAGTTTCGATTTATATGCGTGTTGGTTCATGCGAGCGTGCCAATCTCAAAGCCATTGAGTGTACGTTCTGGCTTTCCCTGGCCGCCATGCTGAGCCAAAAATGCTTGCGTTGCGTCCTTTCCACACATGTTTATTATGTTCTGCGAGCCCCCTGGATGCTGTTTAATCCAAGGAGTGAGGTCATAAACGACACCAGTTACTGCGCTCCAACATGCATCTGAAGTTCCGTGTGTCTGCACGTCTTGTAATGTGTACGTATCTTCTTGGGTTGTTGTGCTTGTTGGGTTTTCCGTCGCGGGCATTGTGCCGGTGGCTTGCTGCCCACTCTCTGTGGTTGTGATGTCAGTCTGTGATTTTGGCGTGCATGCTGTGATCACTAGCGCCACAAACAATAGTAATCCTAGTATTGTGTATATTTTCATTGTTTTTGAATACCTCGGAAGTGAAAGAGTCAGTTCTGTAGATTTATAATACTTATGCACAATAAATACATCAGTCAGAATACTCTGTATCAAGCACTTCGCGAATCCTTGCTGCTTTCTTTTCACCTATTAAGTCAACTTTCTGCAATTTTTCTTCAGATGCGGAAAGTAACTTCTTGGGCGTTTTGAACTTCTTGAGTAATGGTTTTGCAAGGGCAGGTCCAATACCAGGGAGTGAAGATATAAGATATTCCTGCTGTTCCTTCAGCGTTAATGGCTTTGCAGAATGCATTGTGAACTCCTTCTTCTTGTCTTCCTGAAATCGCTTTGCAATAACCCCAAATAATGCGGCAGTCTCTGCAGGACCAGAAGTTCTTAGCACAGGAATCTGAAAACTCAAAGCTAAAGTTGCAAGCATGCCCTGAATTGCAGAAGGATGCATATTCCTCTGCGCATACATATCTTCATCACCCTCAATGAGTATCAGTGGTTTCTGGTAAGCACGCAATCCTTTTGCCTGTGTAAGAAGCCGTCCATCAACAATACTATCAACAAAATCACGCACAGTCTTGAACTCAACACAAACATCCTCAGATAAAAGGTAATCTCCTACTTCGAGTTGGGAGAGGTTAATAGTAAAGCCCTGTTCCGACAGGAGTTTTACTGTCTTTGATGCTTTCTCCCTGTGATCAACATAAATAGTCAATTTGTTGTCTGAGTAGTCCATAAGACTCCTTGTGCTCTTTTGGGGTGAGAAAGTTCTTTTCATCTCTTTCAATTCGCGATACATTCTAATCTCTTTATGGTGTGCGCTCCACCTGTGCGCTTCATCTCTTGTTCCCTTTGTTACTAGAACAACAACACGCCCTTTCTCCTGTCTCCCCGTTCTTCCTCTGCGTTGCACTGTTCTTATTGCTGAAGGTACAGGTTCGTAGAATATCACCATATCCACTGCTGGAATGTCCAACCCTTCTTCTGCTACAGAAGTGGCCACTAAAACATTAAAACCTCCTTCCCTGAACGATTGCAATGTTGCCTGTTGTTTTTTCTGCGACATACCCGTATCTGCTTTCATCTGTTGGCCTACAAATATCTTGCAAGGTATCTTCTCTGTTTCGAGAGCGCGCACAAGCACAGATGCCTGGTCTCTGTATTGATTAAACAATATTATCTTAACCTCTTTATTGATGACATATTCATTCCTGATAAGCCGCACGGCTTCGCCGAGTTTCGGATGCTCAACTCCTTCCTCGAGAAGACGCGACGCCAAAAGGTGTGCCGCCTTAACATCTAGATGCTGCATCAGGTTCTTCACTGCTTTCACATTGGTGCTTCTAGACTGTTCGGAAAGTTTGTCAAGGTAGGCAACAACCGAAGCCACACCTTGTGTTTCCGCTAATTCTATGGCGTGCTGAACTTTCGTTGCCTGCGCAATAAGAGATAATGCTTTCATGGCAGTAAAATCTCTGTCGCGAGATACTGACGCACCAAGCGCGCGTTGAAGATGAAGCAAGTCCACTTTGTTCATCTGTGAACTATTATTTGGGGCGTGGCCCGTGGCAGCAAGCTGAGTCATTGCGTCGTCGTATGCTTTTTTCAAGTAATCTCTCAGCGCCAAAATCTTTGGGTGTGGTGTTAAGGTAACCCAATCCACGTTGATTTCCTGCACGTACTGTTTTACGTCGGGGTCTTCTTCTGTTCTTACTTCTATATCTTCAATATGAAGATTCTGCATTACTTCTTGAATGTCTTCTTTCCTGCTTCCCGGGCTTGCAGTTAGTGCGAGAAGTCTGGCGTGTGATGCTGACGCAAAATACCTCTTTGCAATAAAGACATAACCATAATCACCCACTGCTCTGTGCGCTTCATCCACTACGAGAAGCGAGACTGAGTCGAGTTTTATCCGTTTCGTGAGTATGTCGTTTTCAAGTCCTTGTGGTGTTGATATTACAACGCGCGCATCCTTCCACAATTCCTCTCGTGTTTCTGGTTTTACGTGGCCTGTGAACAAAACTATACGTTCCTCTGGAATGTCAAGATGATTTCGAAAACTGGCGGCGTGCTGCTCACATAAAGGTCTTGTGGGAGCCAACACCAACACTTTCGATCCAGAATAATGCTCTAGGCGGTGTGCGGCAAGCATCACGGCCACCATCGTTTTTCCCAGCCCCGTGGGCAAAACAACTAAAGTGTCGTGCTTTACTGCAGTGGCTAGAATTGTCTGCTGATATAGCCTTGGCTCGAACCCTTTAATCATAATGAAACAGAAAAGGAAGAATCGTTTAATTGCTTTTCCTCCGAAAAAAAGAGGAAAAAATTTATCGCTTCTTGACAGTGCGTTTCCTGCCACGCGCCATCTTTGCGCGGCTGATGTCGCCCTGACTGTCTACGAAGTACAGGTATCCTGACTCCTTCTTGACGCCTGCCTTGGCTACCTTCTCGCGTTTGGCTTTTCCTTTCTTCTTGCCACCACCGCGGGCCATCTGTGCGCGGGAGATGTCTCCCTGCTTGTCGACGAAGTACAGGTAACCGTACTGTTTCTTAACTCCTACTTTTGCAACCTTTTGTGCCATGGTTTGTTATCCCTCCACTATACTGGATTATCGTCTTCCCGAGGAATTGCATATATAAAGGTTTTGGTTTTCTCGACGGTGCGGCCTCCATATTTATATTTCAACAGGAATTCCTAAAGGAATGGCAGACTTGTTTGTCTCGGCTCTTGGCATTATGGACGTGCTATCCGGGCTTGGTGCAGTGCTCATAGGCCTTGATATTTTTGGATTGAGGGCGGGCGTGGGAATTGCCATGTATCTAGTGCTTAAGGCAATAGTATTCAGATTCGAGATTCTTTCCACTATTGACGCGCTTGCTGGCCTTGTGGTGCTTATTGGCTCTCTGCTCCCTTTAGGAATAGTTTTCTGGGTTGGAGCAGGTTACCTCATCGGAAAGGGTGCTTATTCTCTCCTTTAAGACTTCTCAAATGCTCTTGTGTATAACCAGGTGGCAAGAGCGGCCAGAACTACGGCCAGAATTACACCCCCAACACCACCTATGAGTGCGAGAAAACCATAGAAGAACACGAACGTGAAAACAAACGCCCAACCCATTCTTGAAGTCTTGAACAAATCAAGCCCTTGGTTCCACGGAAGGGGCAGAAGCATACCCACACCCAACCACCACGAGAGAAGTAGCAGGTCTCTCGCCAGTTCGGCACCAGATGCATAATATATTAGTTTGAAGAGTAAAACTCCAAGCACGGATACTAACGCGCCACCCGCAACTATTTTGGCAAGGTCTCCGTGGTTCCTCCAGTATCTAAACTGCCCGAGGCGCAGCCGTTCATGATGGTGCGCGTAGAACGTGCCAATGAATAGCCAGGGCGTTATTATTGTAGGAACAAGAGGTTCGAGCATGTACGCAAGATACAAACCAATCCCTAGCAAGATTATGCTCATTCTGAATTCAAGACGATAACCCATGGAAAGTGCGAGAACCTTCTGAAATCCCAAGATTGCGTACAGAAGAATAAGAACAACAATAAGATATAATATGAACACACTTATCCAAGTTATCAACGAATATTCTCTCTCAAAAAATCTAGGTATTGAGAATGTTATCGCAAGTACAATTGCAGTAACAACATAATTTCTGAATTCCTCATCAGACCAAGAATAGTGTGCCCTTGCCCTTGCGAAGATTCCCACGTCAGTGCCGCTGGGAAAGTCGTTTATATTGCTTTTGCTTTGGTTAGTGCTTCAAGTATTCCCGGCACGTGGCCTGCACCCACAACAGCCAGAACGTCTTTAGAAGCTAATGCTGCGAGATTGCGCGCCATATACTCATCTCTTTCAGAAACAAGAACTGCATAGAGTGAAGGATACGATTTTTTGAACATTTGCATCACTTCAAGTATTAGTTTGTCTTCTGGCACTTTTCTTATGTCCAGACTAAACTTCTGCCTTCTTGGAATTATCATATCTCTAAAAAGTCGCAATTTCTCTCTGAACGTGAACTTCTTGGAGAACCTTTTCATCGTTATTACTAGTGGACGGTCTATTAATGCTACAGGAACATTATTTTCAGAAGCAAGCTTGACTGCATGAAGCATCTCACTTCCGGGATTCATACCTACAAATCTACCAAACTTGCCTTGAATCCAGCTTCCTATTAAAACAAACAAATAACCAGCAAGACCTATCTGTCTTATCAGGTTGGGACTTCTGGAAGACTTAATGTTGTTTTGAAGAGCATACAAACGTTGAGAATCAAGTTCGACAGCCACGATTTCAGGAATCCTTTCCTTGAACGCCGCATTTATTGAATTAATAGAGTCCTTGGATACATGGGACGTGCCTAAAATACGAATCATGAACTTAAGATTAAGATAATGAATTAAAAGATTGCGAAATGATTACGAAGTTGCCTTCATATTGTCCCAAGTGGTCTCAAACATGGACTTCAGGGCCTGGCCAAAGGACGGTGTCGTTGCCCAGATTCCAGCATCATATGATGGATGTACGTTTTCATCGTGCAAAAACATGAACGCCACTTGTTTGTCGTCAACAATGCAGAATCTCGCCTTCTGATCTTTTTGAGTTCGAACTTCGGCCACGGCCTTCAAAGACTCGATTGCTCTCTTTGTCTTTGCTGTTAGGGGGGCAGATATTCTTATTGATACGCCCCTGTCCTTTGCTTTCTTGAAGGACAGCATCAACTGCTCGCTCTTCTTTACTATACCTTCTTCGCTCGTTACAAGAATTATTGAATGCTTTGCTTCGTTGATCATATACTCCAAATGGTCTGTGAGGCTGTCCCTTCCTTTTATGGATCCTGCCATATCTGAAGGATTAATCATTTCAATGCCTTGAGAATGAAGAATGGAAAGTTCAGTAAGGACTTCAGAACCTTTTATTTCATCCATCATTTGGATATGTGTTTCTGAATCCTCTTTTATGCGCTTCTTGACACGTTCAAGAACCTCGTTTGGTTGAATGGCAAGGTACTTTATGGGTTTTCCAACCTTCATCATGATGAAGCCCTTCTTTTCGAGGGACTCAAGAACATCGTAGCTTCTGCTTCTGGGAACATTTGCTATGTCGCTTAGCTCGCCAGCAGTGCTTACGCCACGGCTGAGCAAAGCTGCCCAGATCTTTGCTTCGTAGCTGTTAAGCCCGAAATCCTTCAGTTTCTTGAGGAATCTTTCATTCACGACCATTATCGTCACCTGTTAATGGGAATGTTTGTTGTATATATAAGCGTTTCGACATTTGACTATTGAGTAGTGATTACAAATTGTGGATGTTATGTGACCCTCCTGTTGCACTTGGAAACGCGAAAATCAAAATAAACGAACTTTTTCGAATGATGTTTATATATAATATATAATATATTTCAATATTGAAAAATAATAATAAGAGTTCTCATTTCTGATATTAAACAAGAAAACAGTCGCAAGCCATATAAGAAAGTTCCATAGGAAATGAAGGGGTGTCTCTTCATCACTCGAAACCAACAATTCCCTTACTTATATTCTCGTAGCGCAATCCTTAAATAGGGGTGTGTTTCGAGTGCAACGTATGGGGAATTTGAAGAATTATTTCGAGGCATACCTGAACACAACAAGCATTTTTAGTGATAAACATGTGCTTCAGAGCAACTACTTTCCAACCGAAGTAAATCATCGGAACGAACAGATAACTCAAGTGGCTAAAATACTCGCTCCAGCACTTCGCGGCGAGAAACCGAGCAACCTATTTATTTATGGAAAAACAGGAACCGGAAAGACACTTTGCGTGAAACACACAACAAGTCAGATGTCCAAGGTGGCATCTGAGAAAGGAATTGCATTAAAAGTGTGTTATTTGAACTGCAAACTCAAGAAGATTGCAGATACAGAATACAGGCTTATTGCACAGCTCGCGAGAGAATTTGGCAAGGCGATTCCACCAACAGGACTACCAACGGACGAAGTTTACAACACTTTCTTTTCTGCTCTAGATGCCGAGAAACAAATAGTATTGTTGGTTCTGGACGAAATTGACCAATTGGTTAAGAAAGCAGGGGATGAAATAATATACAATCTCACAAGAATAAATTCAGACCTTAAGAACTCACAAGTGAGCATTATAGGAATAAGTAATGATTTAATGTTCAGTAACAATCTAGACCCACGCGTCAAGTCGAGTTTGAGTGAAGAGGAGCTTCTCTTTCCACCATACAACGCGCTTCAGATCCAGGAAATACTAAAAGAAAGAGCAGACATCGCATTCAAAGAAGGAGCACTCCAGGAAGGAGTAATACAAAAATGTGCAGCATATGCTGCAAGGGAACACGGTGATGCGAGAAGAGCACTAGAACTGTTAAGAGTTGCAGGAGAACTGGCAGAAAGAAGCCAACAGGAACAAGTAACAACAGAACAGATAGACAGCGCAGAGGATAAGATAGAGCACGACAGAGTGTATGAATTGGTAAAAACACAACCAAAACAACACCAACTCGTACTTTTCAGCATTTTAAACATAAAACCAGAGAACTCACAAACCCAAATTTATACAGGAGAAGTTTACGATTATTACAAAGGGCTCTGCGACCAGGTTAGCCAAAGACCATTGACGCAAAGAAGAGTCAGTGATGTAATACAGGAAATGGACATGTTGGGCATAATAAATGCAAACGTGATAAGCAAAGGCCGTTTTGGCCGGACAAGAGAAATAAGTCTTGCGATACATCATTCCCTGAAGACAAAAATAATGACCACGTTGAAAGATGAAGTATTCTCCTGATGGACCCCGAACTCATCAAACGGCTTCTTGAGAAGAACATTCTGGTGTCGCCAGACACCACAGATGAAGAAGCCAGAAGGCTACTTGGCGATGCACCAGAAACCAAATTAGTTATCAATCCAAACGAAGCACCGGAATTGAATATAGTTTATGATTTCAACGAACCGCCAAAGAAACGCACAGTTCAGGACTTTGTAGGGTTATTTAATGCGAGATTCCGCGAGCTTGAAGGAATACTGAGGAATCGTGTTGAACTACAGAACCTTACCAGCATTTCGAGAGCCAAGAAAATGCAGGCCAGAGAAAGAACAGCAATTATTGGAATGGTTCTGGACAAGCGCGAAACAAAAAATCACAACATAATACTTGTCATGGAAGACCAGACCGGAAGCATAACAACAATATTCACTCAGAAAAACAAAGAAACGTTTGAAATGGTCAAAGACATAATGCTGGATGAAGTAATAGGCATAACAGGCCAGACCGCAGGAGATGCAATCTTTGCTGATAAAATAATTTTGCCAGATGTGCCAGTAACAAAAGAACTCAGAAAAGCACAAGAGGATGAATATTTGGTCGTGCTTGGAGACCCACACATAGGAAGCAAACGATTTCTAAGACACAGCTTCGGAAAGTTTCTCCAATGGATAAATGCAGAGGCGGGCACACCAGAACAAAGAGATAATGCGAAAAAAGTAAAACACATAATTGTTACTGGTGATTTGGTTGAGGGAGTCGGAATTTATCCAAACCAGGAAAGGGACTTGGAAATTCCAGACATACGTGCACAGTACGAAGCCCTAACGAGTATAATCAGTCAGATTCCACAACGAATACGGATAACGATGTTCACAGGCAACCACGATTCTGGCAGGATGGCAGAACCCCAACCCGCCCTGGGAGACTATTATTCAGAAACGTTGCACAAATTACCAAACGTGACGTTCGTAAGCAATCCAAGCGTAGTCAACATAGGCAGAACAGACAAGTTTGAAGGATTTGATTTGCTTCTTTACCATGGATATAGTTTAGGATACTACGGGACAAATATACCAAGCGTCAGAGCGGCAGGAGGCATGACGCGCGCGGACCTAATCATGAAATACTTTCTTCAGAGAAGACACCTTGCGCCATCTCACAAGAGCACACTGTATGTTCCCACACCTCAGAAAGACCCGCTAGTAATATCCACAATTCCCGACTTCTTCATAACCGGGCACACCCACTGTGTTACTGTAACCAATTACAGAAATATTACTTTAATTAATGGCAGTTGCTGGGCGGGAATGAGTGAAGACCAGGAAAAGAGAGGAATAACACCAGCTCCAGCAAGAATAATTCTGGTGAACTTGAAGACAAGAGCAGTAAAGATAATGAATTTCATGGACAAGACAGACATAGAAGAAGGAAGGAGCCTGGAGCTGGTTGCATGAACGCAAGCAAACAGATGCAGCAGTACTTCAAGGAACTAGAGAAACAGTGCTTCAAAGAGCTTGCTGTTGCCGAGTCCTGTAGGAAAAAGTCATACGACCCGACAAAAGAAGTGGAGACAGCTCTCGCGAAGAACATGGCAGAGCGAGTAATAGGAATAATTGCAGTTGTAGCACCCCAGATACGAGGAAAAGGAGCAGAAAAAAGAATACAGGAACTCGAGAAAGAGTATGGTGTTCTCGACTGGAGAGTTGCGCTGAAAATATCTGAAGAGATTGCAAGGCAGAAATTCTGCACGTTCAAAGATGAACGGGAAGCAATGGAAGTGGGTATTCGTGCAGGATTCACATATGTTACAGTTGGTGTTGTCAGCAGTCCCTTAGAAGGATTCACAAGCCTGGAACTGAAAGACAGAATGGATGGAACGGGGAAGTATTTCTGTCTGAATTATTCTGGCCCAATTAGGAATGCAGGTGGAACAGCGGCGGCGGTAAGTGTCATAATAGGAGATTATGTTCGAGTAAAGTTCGGCTATAAAGAATACGATCCAACAGAAAAAGAAGTAAAGCGTTGTTTTGCAGAAATGATGGATTATCATGAATGGATTGCGAATTTGCAATATGTTCCTTCGGAAGCAGAAACGGAATTCTTGTTGCAGAGAATACCTGTAGAAGTAAGTGGCGACCCAAGCGAGAAGTACGAAGTAAGCAACATAAATTTGAAAGACCTTCCAAGAGTGCAACATAATAGATTAAGGTCGGGCTACTGTCTGATTCATTCAAGCTGCATACCTTTGAAAGCACCAAAGCTGTGGAAGCAATTGTCTGTTTGGGGAGAAGAATTCTCGATGGGACACTGGAAGTTCCTTGAAGAATTTCTCGTGCTGCAGAAGAAGATGAAAGCACAGGGAAAGAAAGCAGCAAGTGACAAGCTTGCTCCGGATTATACATTCATTCATGATCTTGTTGCTGGCAGGCCGGTATTTGGACATCCATCAAGACAAGGAGGGTTCAGGTTAAGATATGGTAGGAGCAGAACATCAGGATTCAGCGGTCAAAGTTTGCATCCAGCAACAATGGTAGTGATGAACGAATACATTGCTACTGCAACGCAACTCAAAGTCGAAAGACCCGGAAAAGCAGCAGCGTTTACGGTTTGTGATACAATAGAAGGTCCCGTAGTAAAGTTAGAGTCGGGAGACGTGGTGTGTTTGAACAACGAAAGGGAAGCACGAAAAATACGACCACAGATAAAAGAGATAATATACGCAGGAGACATCCTGATAAACTGGGGTGATTTCCTCAACAGAGCTCACGTCTTGGCGCCGGCAGGGTATTGTGAGGAATACTGGATACAGGAAGTTGAGGAGAGAATAGTGCACTTGTTCGGTACTCTGGACTTCGAAAAGGCAGGATACTTACTGGATGAAGAAGAAGGCAAACTTCGAAGTATGTTCTCAAATCCTTTAGGGACGAATGTAAATGCGAGCACTTCAATTAAAATGAGCACGCGGCTGGGCTGTCCATTACATCCAGCACATACATTCAAATGGCGCGCATTGTCTGCGAAGCAACTCAAGGAACTTGTCGTGTGGCTAAAGAAAGGAAAAACAATAGAGGAAAGTGAGTATAAACTCATTCTTCCATTGGATTCAGCGAAGAGATATCTCGAGCTAATTGCATGTCCCCACAAACACATCCAGAATGAACATTCAGTCATACAGCACGAAGCATTGCTGGCGCTGAAGACACAACTGGACTTCGAAAACATAAAAGAAGAAGACCTGTCTGAAGAGGGGAACGCGCTTAATGTTATAATATCACTCGCGGCCTATCCAATCAGAGATAAATTGGGCATTTCAATAGGTGCGAGGATGGGTCGTCCCGAAAAAGCAAAGATGAGGAAGCTCACTGGAAGCCCGCATGCACTTTTCCCAATAGGCGAACAAGGGGGAAAACTGAGAAGCTTCCAGGAAGCACTGGTGGCTGGCAATGTTGAAGCAGATTTTGGAGTTTATTGGTGTGGCAAGTGTAAGAAAGAACAAGTATTGCCAATATGTATAACTTGTGAAAAGCCAACAGAGAAGAAGAAATTCTGCACGACCTGTGGTGTAGTTGATGAATGTCCTCACGAACCAAAACCATTCAAGCGCAGCACAATACCAATACGAGAATACTTCAATTATGCACTAAAAAAAGGAGGCACAAGCATATATCCAGACCTGATTAAAGGGGTGAGGGGCACAGTTGGCACTGAACACATACCCGAGCACCCGTTGAAGGGAATATTGCGTGCAAAACACAGCATCTGTGTAAACAAAGACGGCACAACCCGGTATGACATTAGTGAGGTCACAATGACCCACTTCAAACCAAAAGAAGTTGGCACATCTGTGGAAAAATTAAGGGAATTGGGATATACTAGTGACGTTTATGGTAAACCATTGGACCACGAAGACCAGGTTCTCGAATTAAAAGTGCAGGATGTCGCGCTTCCCAGCTGTCCAGATAGCCCCGACCTTCCGTGTGATGAAATACTATATAGAACTGCGAACTTCATGGACGAGCTGCTCGTGAGTCTTTACGGTCAAAAACCATTCTACAATCTCCAGAACAGAGCAGACTTGGTGGGTCATCTAGTGATTGGGTTGGCTCCGCATACTTCTGCAGGCATCCTTGGGAGAATCGTTGGCTTCACAAAAACACAAGGATTCTTCGCCCACCCTCTCTATCATGCAGCAATGCGCAGAGACTGCGATGGTGATGAGAGTTGTGTTGTGTTGCTTCTTGATTGTCTTGTCAACTTCTCCAAATCTTTCTTACCCAGCAGCAGAGGAAGCACGATGGACGCACCAATAGTACTGACATACATCTTAACACCATCAGAAGTGGACGATATGGCATTTGATGTTGATAGGGTTTGGAAGTACCCTCTGAAACTGTACAGGGCTGCAGAACAATACAAAATGCCCTGGGACGTCCCACTTGATAAAATAGGGAACCACCTCGGAAAGCCAGGCGAGTACGAAGGCATGGGTTTTACGCACGACACAGACAACATCAATGCAGGTGTTCTTTGCAGCGCGTACAAGCTCTTGCCAAGCATGCAGGAGAAACTCATGAGTCAAATGGACCTAGCCGAGAAACTCAGAGCAACAACAGCTTCAGAAGTGGCAGCTTTGGTGATTGAGAAACACTTCATTAGAGATATTAAGGGAAATCTTCGTAAGTTTTCGCAGCAGGAATTCAGGTGTGTTAACTGTAATGCTAAATACAGACGACCACCCTTGAAGGGAAATTGCACTACCTGTAATGGAAAGATAATATTCACAATAGCAGAAGGAAGTGTCATTAAGTACTTGGGCCCTTCAATCAGTCTAGCAAAGAAATATGGAGTTAGCACTTATCTTCAACAGACATTGGAACTTACACAGCAGCGTATTGACGAGCTTTTTGGCAAGGACAAGGAGAAGCAGTTAGGACTTGGTGCGTGGTTTGGGTAATTGTGTATAGTAATCGGCAATCATTCTTTCGAGTACTGTAAAAAGATCCGGGTCTGTTGTTTTGTGTATTGTTGTGTATTCTGCAATGTCTTTCTTTCCTATGGCGTATGCTTCCTTTCCATTGTGCATTACAGGACTCAGATCGAGAAAGGGCATGCCCCTGCCTGTTAGCTTTGCATCAGGAATTCCCGAATTTCTGTCTATTCTGAAAAGCATTTTTACAGGAAGAAATGGCTTTCTTCCATTTTCAACGTCGACGAGAATTTTGTATTTTGGCACGGAGAATGCATAGTAAATTATTTGCTGTTCTTTGTCATAAATAACAATTCGTTCTTCTATTTCGCCGAGTCTTGAAGCAATATCTTCGAGGTATTCTCTTCCGTTAAATGAGTTGGCAATGTCAGCAAAAGGAACCCTTTTCATTCAACAAGGTAATCTTTCTGCGCTATTATGTCTGTCCCCTTTGTTTTCGAAAACCTTCCAAAGCATTAAAAAGAAAGAGCGTGATAATTTCGACATGCATCGCTGGCACGGAATCGCGTTGTTTTTCATGACTGTAGTTATTCTGGGGTTTGTGTTCTATTCGATGGGTGCAGGCCTTGACGCATTCCAAATAGTGCAGGGCACGCACAGCGAGAAGACTGTGTCTGTTATTGTGTTGTTCTTATTACAGACCGCTGAAAGCGTTGTTCCGGTGTTTCCTGGGGTTGTTCTTGCTGCCGTTGCAGGTTACACATTTGGCACGTTTGTGGGTGCAATAATTAGTTTGTTGGCCAATCTCGCTGGTGCGTCCATCGTTTATTATCTCGCACGAAAAATACCAATTGATATTATAATAGGAAAGCATGAAATGTTAAGGTACGAAAGTTATGTTAAAAGGCATGGCACTCTGGCAGTGCTCGTTGGAAGAATGGCAATAGTTTTTCCCAATGCGGCAATAAGTGCAGGCGCCAGTTTGGGAAGAATGCATTACTTGAGGTTTATTATCTTAAGTGCAATTGGTTCTCTTCCTGTGCTTGTTTTGTTCAGCTATTTTGGAAGTGCGTTGACAGGCCTGCATAATTTGCCTGTGATGCCTGCATTCCTTGCTGTACTGGTTGTTCTTGGTGCGTTTTATGCTCGAAGAATTATCCACGCACAGAGTATTTTGCGCCGCAGGCCTGGCATCTGACGAACAAGAAACCCTGTTCCTTTAGAAGTTTTGAATCTGGTTTTCCACATTCCTTACAGAAGACGTACAAATCTGCATATTTCTGGATTTTCTCGTTGATTTTAGAAGCGGGTATTTTTGCGTTGAAAATCGCTGCCTGCTTTCTCATTTCACCTTTAGTTGCCAGCTCTTTCAGAATGAATTTCATGAAATGCTGTGCTGGCCTGTTCAACGTTTGAGTTATCTGCTCAAAATTCGTGATTAAGGTCTTATTACCCTCAATCTGGCCTCTAACCTTCGGAATCTCAAATCTTTCTCCCGAGTCCTTCTGCTCGGGAAGTTCCTTCTTTCCCTTGTCCAATAACTCTTCGTAGGTTGGGGTCATTGTATTCGAGACTGTCGGGCGTTTTAAAACCTTTGTGATTCAGGTTCGCTTATTCCTGATGCTTCCTTTCAGTTCTTTGAAAGCAGAATATTCCTTGTTGACTGCAAACTCGGCAAGTGTGTCAAGGCAACGCACGTCGCCACTATAATATAGTTTGTCTGTAGCGTCGAGTGCAGCAAGATAGATATCTCGTTCAGTCCTATCAACTTTAAATGGGAGGAGACCTCCACCTGCCAAAATGGCATTTTGTAGTATCCTTGCTGTTCTACCATTTCCGTCTTCTAGAGGGTGAATTCGTGTGATGCCGTAGTGGCTAAGCAAAGCTCTTTCGAATCTCGAATCTCGATTGCGAACATCTGTGCTAAGTGTAAGAAGCTCATCTAGCAATCTGTGTGGTGCGGGTGGTTGGTGAGTCGCTCCACTTATCTTAACGTCTCCTTCCCTAAATCCGTTTCCAGGATGGAACTGTTGATTTGGGGCTATGTAGAGACCAATCTGCATTATTTCTCTCGTGCCGTATGTGCCCTCAGGAGCAACCTTTTCCAAGGCATATGCCCAGGCACGCATGTGTCTTGCAACTGCTTCTTTCCTTACTGTTTGAGAGACGTGCTGAGGTCTGAAGAACGGGTAGTGTGTTCGTAATTCCAAATCCACACTGTGTCTTCCCGCAGCATCTGCTATGTGTCTTCTTATTGTTTTTTCTCGCTTCAAATCTGCTTCGTGCTTGTTTGCATCGACGAAACTAAGTATTTCTTGCTCTAGTTCCACAACAGATGAAGGCAGTTTTATTTTCATGTTACTACTGTGGCGTGGTGTTTGTAGTTTATATAGTTTTCGGTTGTTTGGGGTTCTCGAGGTAAACTTTATAAATACTCTTTAAGCATGGGTCGCATGGTCCTCGAGTCCCTAACCTCGCCTTTCTCTGCAGAGAAAACGCCGTGGAAGATGTTCTTCTTCGGGATTGTGTATGCTTCTGCTGGTGCGTTCCTGGCGATGTGGATATTCAAGGAGTACAGTTCCTTGATTATGGTATTCTTAACCACGATGGCCGCAATTCCACTGATTTACAATACAATCAGAATGGAAGAGAAGAAAGATCTCGAAGAACTCTCGGAAAGAAGGCTCTTAAAAGAGCACGGTAAAGCATTGAGTTATTTCATGTGGTTGTTCTTTGGAATGGTCGTTGCTGGCGTTTTCTGGTTTGCAGTCTTGCCTTCAAACACAGTAAGCACACTCTTCGAATCACAACTCGCAACAATTCAAACATTAGCACCAACAACAGGAAACGCAATACAAGCTTCTGCAAGCACTTTCAACTTCATATTCCTCAACAACGTACAAGTCTTAATCTTCTGTATTTTGTTTAGTTTCTTGTATGGTGCGGGCGCGATATTCATTCTCACTTGGAACGCTTCAGTAATTGCTGCAGCAATAGGAAACTTCATCAGAGGTGGACTTTCAGTAGCAAGCACCGCCATCGGCGCGGACAAGATGGGGCAGTACTTCAGCACGGTTGCCATAGGTTTGTTGAAATATACAATTCACGGCATTCCGGAGATTCTGGCATACTTCACTGCTGGTTTGGCTGGAGGAATAATATCTGTTGCAGTAATACGGCATGATTTTGGGACGAGAAGCTTCGAACACATATTGCTTGATTCGGCGGACTTGATACTGTTATCTTTGCTCTTGCTCTTTGTTGCGGCGATACTTGAAGTGTTTGTAACGCCGATAGTGTTTTGAACAAAGAAGTACTTGAAGTGTTCAGTAATAGTTCAGTCAATATCAACGAATGAAGGTTCGAGAGTAATCATCTTGACAAGATCTTTAAGAGTTCTTCCTCTTGATGTTGTATGCCTGATTGCAGGCGAGAAGGAAGAGCAACGTCCAAGGTATCCTTCGTCTATGTTGTGCGCGTCATCACAAAACAGTATGACGTCAGCAACGTTTCTTGCCGGCTCCATGTTGTAATGTTCGCAGGCGGGGCACGTTCCGTTAGTAGTTGAACCCCACGATTCCAACGCTTTGTTCAACAGCGAGAAATCAAACTCGACATCTCCAAGAAGGCCTAGGTTCGTGTTGTTCACTCGTTCCAGACGCACCACAGGAACACTGGACGTTACGACCTCGAGTAGGTCCTCAAAAGATTGCAGGGGCATTCCTCTTGAATTCCATATGAGGTGCATTCTCGAGCAGGAATCATACACAATTCTAAGGTCCCTGAGAACGGTCATCACGTCCTCCTCTTTGGAGAACCGGTCGTTGCAGACGTACTGTATTCGGTAGTTCGCCATGCTTTGAACCTCCCTACTCGACTTAGTGTTGTAGTAAATAAGATGGTTTGCTGTATATTTATTGCAACGCTGTCGCAAAATATATGAACTTGAAAGCAAATTGAAGATTAATGACTCTTAACGAAGAATCAAGAAAGAAGCTTTTGGAATTCGTAAGGCCAGAACCGAGAACAATGCAGGACGTGGCAAATGTTCTTGGCGTTTCATGGCATACAGCAGAATCGTATGTTTCAACTCTAGGAAAACAGACCGGTCTTGTCGACGTTAAAGTGTTCAGACCAGGAACCAAAGCAGCCTTGAAAATTGTGTATTGGAACTACTCTGAGCGAAATTCTCCCGATGAAGTGCGAGAAGGGCTCGTTAACCAACTCATGCTGGGAAGAAAGAAAGGTGATTTTGATGTTTTGGATATGTTTGAGTTGGTTCCTGATGAGAGAAAAAGAGCAGTAACAGAACCACCAAAAGTCAAGACGGCAAGAATAAGGAATTTTATCGAGGCAACGAAATCTGAACTATCCTCTTTCTCAGGGAACATCTCCTGGATGCGTCTTCCCGACGTAGCCGAAGCTCTTGAAAAGGCATTAAAACGAGGGGTTCACGTAACGATTCTTTCGCGAATTGATTACGGGACCATCGAGAATTATCGTGCCTTGAATGAACTCATGAAGAGATACCCTGGTAGTATTGAGATAAGGCACGCATTTCAGCCATTGAGGGGTTTCATCCGTGACGGAGAGCTCGTTCAGTTGAAGGATGAGAAAGAATATGGAGAATATAGGTCTGGAGAGATGCGCGCAGATAGCATTAGGATAGTGTATGAGATAACAGACAAGGAATGGGTTGATTGGATTCAACACGTGTTCTGGACGATGTTCAGACGCGCTTCACAGGCAGAAAGCAGGATACGAGAGCTGAACAGATTACAGACTGTTTAATTATTCAAGAACCCTAACCTTTCCCTTGACTTCATAAACATCGCCTTCCTTCATCAGCGTGTCCAGTATTTCATCGAAGTTCGGAAGATTGACTTCGTTTTCCAATGCAACAATATCAACACCTTGGCCTTTGTCTAACGTTCTTATTGCTTCAACAACAAGATTATTAGGACTTTTTATGAGCTCGGCTTCCTGAACGGGCGCTATGTGTTGCTTTACTGTCTGCGTCGGACGTCTGTTTTCCAGTTCTTTTCGTCTGATAAGAACCCAAGTCATATCTTGCTTTTTTATAATTTCAGAAGCGAGGAAAATTCCTCCGGAGCTCCTTGGTCTGCCTATAACAAGCACGATGTCTCCGACATCTTCGTTTATCGTGCCATCAAAATTCCTGACTGTTATTTGGCCGGAGCCGTCGTCAACGAGAACTTCGGAAGTGGAATCTTTCTGCACGACAACCCCGATTAAGTTAACACGAGAAACATCACCAAAGCGCGTCTGCAAGACACTTGGCTCCATTCCTTCCCTCTGCACGTAACTCCCTTCAACAATATCCTTCGCGGAAAGCTTGACTGCGGTTAGGTGGGGTCGCATGGCGTTGGTAAATTTGAAGAAGTATTAGAGCGTTTCGCAAATGTATGATGAGAGCACAATTGCCTTTCCATTAATGTGTATGTAATTTAAGCAGTGAACTCAGACAGTTCAAGGGTACAAGTCATATCTGCAGGTGTAGATGTTGCCGTTTGTGTCGAGTGCTTCATCTAGACGGAAAAGCATCCAAACACCGCTTATTTCTGTTCCGTCAGTCAATACGATATCTAGGTCTCTTCTGAATAAGTTTCTATCCAACGCTTCGGAATATGTCATATCTTCTGGAAGCTTATCTTCGACCCACATCGTACCGTTCTGGTTGTTGTACGTGTTGCCTTCCTTGAGTATTGTGAATGCTTGTTCGTCATTTTGGACGGGCGCACCAACGGCGCCGGACAATTCATAGATACCAGGGCACGATATATATTGCGCACTCGAAGAAGATTTACATCCTGTCAGCGCACCAGTCAACAAAATGAGAATGCATAAAGCGAGAATGCTTTTCGATGTCATAAACGCATAAAACGTTTTTCAGTTTATAAATCTCACGAAAAATGCCATCCTACTTTGTCCTTCTTTCAAAGGCAGCAACACATTTCTAACTCACATCTTACTAATCTTTCCAGGCTTGGGATGATAGATATCTCCCTTCCTGGTTAGCTTTTCTAAGATTTCTTCTGCCTTGTCCTGGTTGATGCTCTGGTTCAGGGCTTCCTGGATAACGTCTTCCGTCTCAATTACCTTGCCGTACGTTTCAGTCAGTTGATTAATAATCTCCTTGATTTGGTGAATCTGATTACGTTCAGAAGCAGGAATACCTCCAGTGAAACGGTCAATGTCAATCTTTCCCGTTTGAGGGTCCATTCCAATCTGTTGCAAGCAGTAATGAACCAGTTCAATCGCTCTTCGGGAGTCCTTCCTTCTAATTACAGTGTCCAATCTTGTTTTAGCTGAAGCTTCACTCAAACGAACAAGCGCTTCCAACTGACGAGCAGAAATCGGTACTGCTTTAACACCACCCTCGCCTCCACCAGAAGCACGCATTTCAACGAAGTATCTTTGGATCTCTTCCTTGGCTTCATCGCTTAGAATGGGCTTGCAGCGTATCCTAGCATAACTCACGTACTTCTTGTAGAATTCAGTCTTCAGTTCAACCGTGTCAAGAGCGTGCTCATCCTGATGCAGGTCTAGGATGAAACTAGCCATCTGCTCGTCCTTGAACTTATCGGGCATGTCTTTCACTGCAAAGATTAGGTCAAAGCGATTAATCAACGTAGAAGGCAGTTCAATCTGTTTTCCAACCATCTCGTAGGGGTCAAAACGCCCGAATTTTGGGTTTGCAGCTGCGAGAACAGTTGTTTCAGCCCTCAATGTTGCCTGAATGTTCGCTTTAGAAATAGAAATAGTCTGCTGTTCCAAAGCTTCGTGCAAAGCACTAGTATCTTCTTTAGTCATCTTATCTAGTTCGTCAATACAACAGATGCCTTTGTTCGTTAAAGGCAAGGCTCCAGCTTCCAAAGCCCAACCACGAAGGAAATCATCTTTCACAACCGAAGCAGTATTGTGAACCAAAACACCGTCAACGATGAAATTATGCGAATCCTCCACAGTTAAGTCATACACAAAGTCAAACTTTGACTTCTTCAATTCAACAGATTTCACCTTTTCCCAGAACACATCGCTGTTTGCCAGCGCGAGAAGCTCGACGTCTTCTATTTGATTCTCAAGTACAATTCTCTGCAACGCTTCTTTGCTCAGATTGGGATGCCATCCTGCCTTTTTGAGTGGAATCTTTCTAGATTGGAGAATCTCCTTCAACCGCTCAGAAACGCCAGGAACAACATCAATGTTTGTATTGTGCTTGGTTTTTGAAATTAATGCCAGTTTTGCCTTCTTTTTGGGGTGGCGTAATGGAATCTCTTTTGCAAATGTCTCGATGTCCTTACCTCTTATTGATAGAACCCATTTGTCCAGTTTTCCCTGAATCTTCGAATTAACACTCGGGCTTCTGGGTCTTAATCGTGCATGCACGCCATATCTTAGGAATGCAAGCTGAAGCTGCCGTGCGAGTTTCTCTGAACAAGTCGTGAACTCGATGCACGAGCTATTATGTCCTTTACTGACGTAAACAGATCCATCTGCGTCATATAGTCCTGCGATGTATGAAGCAAGAAGTTTATTTGAAAGGTGAAGGAGTGTATTGGACATAAATATTGAAGACGATTTGGGGCTTAGTGAAATTCCGAGAGACATAAGAATCTCTCCAACAATCTTTGATGCAACTCTGCTTGCCTGTGGTCTGGTATCTGATTCTGGTTGAGTATCACATGAAAGTTGGAATTCCTTCTCAAACAAGTTTCTGAATGTGTCAAGAATGGTTGGTTCGCCGTTTGACAACCTAATGGCTATTGAATCTCCTGGAGTTTTTCTCATGTCGCCGTCGCCTGCGATGAGCCCTGCAACATGGAGAAATTCTTTTGAGAGATTGATGGGCACTTTGTGCTTCTTCCCGTTCCAGAGACTCACTGTCTGTACTCTGTGTTTCCAAGGAATCCTCGCAGCTTCAGCAAGGAGTCTCAGGTCATTAAGCTTGATGGTCCCTCTGGTTTCTGGATTCACCCAATGATGATATAGTTGGTTCTCGTTTATGCAAAGCGCGTTGGCTGCCTTTCTCACAGAACCGTATATTTCTTTCAGAATCTCAACAGATTCCTTGACCAAATCCTCAACGCCGCGCACAACAGGATTGCTCGCAATAAGGTCAACTGGGCTTTGCTCATTGACTGTGCCTCCAATTAGTTTTCTGGGTGTTCCGACAAAAGTGCCAGTTGTTATCTCAGAACTCTTAGTCCAAGACGGCTTACCACCATTTAGTACGAAGAGTTTCGTATTTGCAGTAAGTTGAACCCGTTTTCCGCTATCAAGCGTTACCTCATACATGAATTCAGGAGCCTCAAGACGCCATATTGCAGAGGGATGCTTAGAATGTAACTTCATGTCTTTAGATAAAGACTGTATTTTGACATCTGTCACGTTATCTCTTTTCCACACACCTGATCTGAACTCAAGAGGAAATTCCATTCTTGATTCAACAACCTCTTGGATTGTTTCACATCCTCCTGGATTTGTAAGAACCATGCTTTCAGGGCTCACGCACAATCCAGCACCGGACGCACCTTTACCAGAAACAAACCTTGATTTAGGCGCAACTTTAGCAATTCTCCTCAACAATTGTGATTTTCCCGAACCAGGGTCTCCAATGAGCAGAATATGTATGTCTCCTCTCCTAACTACACCATCGGTCATGCTCTTTCTCACACCACCAAACAATTGCAATAACAGCGCTTCCTTGATTTTATCGTGACCGTAAATGCTTGGAGCTAAACTACCAATCAATGATTCGTAAACATCAGGCCTTTTGGCGAAATCCTCTATTCCAGCCAGTTCTTCAGGAGAAATAGCCATCTCAGAGAAATCT
This sequence comes from Candidatus Woesearchaeota archaeon, assembly GCA_043818175.1. GTDB lineage: Archaea > Nanobdellota > Nanobdellia > Woesearchaeales > JBDRGA01 > JBDRGA01. The sequence continues at coordinate 53,537 of JBDRGA010000016.1, forward strand.
TCAAGCACTGGTTCTACAAAATTTGCTTCGCACATCAAATCAAAGCGAGTGCTCTGTCCGCCTTGTTGCAAGGTAATTGGAACCTCTTTTACGATTCCAACAACCTTTATCTTTGCACCAGGATTGGTTCTTTTCTCTGTTATTGGAGAGACAAGATCGTTCTTCAGGAAGATGTTGAACCTTTTAGGTTGCTCTCCGCCTTCTAATTCGTCAGGAGACTCTTCTAAAGTAATCTTCTGCGCATCGACCAGTTCCTTACCAATCAAACGGAACTTACCTTTTCTACCACAACCACATCTTGTTGGCTCCTTGAATTTAGTATCGAGCTGTAGCACCGCAATAATATTGCCACAGGAAGGGCATTCAAAACGAGCAGCCGTTACTTGAGGCCGGACATCTGTCTTCTGCTTTACGATACCCTGCATCTCGAGAAATTTGCCAATATGTCTGGAACGAATATCTCTGATCATAATCTGCTGACTTTCAGGAAGGTCCTTGAATCGTATCTGGAAGTTCTTTACTTCTCCAGCAAGATCAAACCGGTCAACGGCAGCAGAAGCAGCAGCCAGTACTTCTTCAGGGTCTTCGAGCAGCAGGTCAGCTAGTTCAGGATTGAACTTCGCGAGCTCTCCAAGCTCCACAACGAGAAACTTATGCCCCTTCGAGGCCTGTTTTACCAGGTCTGCGTAATGATGTTCCTCGAGGAACTTGTGGAAAAGCTCAATCTGCTTGGCTGCATCGATTGTTTGAGCTTCCTGCATTAGCGTACATTCTTGACGTTCTCGATGAGCATGGCAAGCGCTTTATGCACCTGTTCTTCGCTCTTAGTACCTGTGCAAACAACCTTTCCGTTGCTGAACAGGAGGAACGTGGCTTTTGCTTCCCTTAGCTTGTATACAAGTCCTGGGAACTGTTCTGGCTCGTATTCTGTGTTTTCGAGCTTCATAGCCAATGTGTTAAGGTTAAGGTCCATGCCTATGCTTCCTGAAGCAACGATGTTCTGGATTATTATCTTAGGTGTTATTGTTATCTTTATACCTATTTTCTTCAAAGATTCGATAATCTTCTGGATTGACTCCTCAACTTTCTCCATGCTTCTCGCGCCAGTGCAGACCACTTTGCCAGAGCTGAATATCAAAGCTGAAGTTTTGGGTTCACGAATCCTAATTACCAAACCAGGGAACTGCTCAGGATTGTATTCTGTGTTGGACAAAGTTGCAGCCATCTTTTCCAGAGGAATATCGTGCTCAAGGCTAGTGCTAACTACCATATTAACAACTTCAACTTGAACTTCGCGTTTAATTCCTTTATCGGTCTTAATTGCTTTGTCGGTTGATGTTTTCTGTACGGCCTTTTTTGCTGCTTTGTGTGCGGCTTTCTTTGGCATAATACAAACCCCCTGTTTCGGGTTCTTTCTTAAACCCTTTATAAGGGGAATTGCTTTCTTATTTATAAAGGCTTTCGTTCCCTGACCAGTATGTTGCTTATACACCAATTCCAGAATCTAAGACCCCTTGATTTCCACTGGAACTTTGGCTGTAGAGGCTCTGTAAGGCCAGTATTTGGTGTTCTTTATGTTTTGGTGACGAAATAGACCCCCTTGTTTCCGATGGAACTCATTTATAAACAATCAACGTTTTCTTGATGCTCTTTCAATGATGTTCTTAGTGATTATTCTATTCTCGCTGCATATCTGCAAGAGTTCTCCTGTTGGTCTGCGAGGAAAACTGCAGTAGACCACTTTCTTGTGGAACTGGTTGATTGCGGCCTTGATTGCAGGGGAGAAGTCGGCATCGTTGCTGAACAACAGCGCCAAGTCGAAGGAATCCTGTGCGGCATCAAGCAGGAGAACTGTTGCCAGTTGAACATCCACTCCCTTCTCAATGCTCTTCTGGATGTCCTTTGTGCGTATTAGGTTTCCACAGTCCGGACACGAGAGAGTCTTTACGTTCCGGCAACCGCACGAAGGACACGCCGCCATGATGTGTCCAAGAGGTCTGTTCGCGAGCTTTCCGAAATGAAGGTCGATTCTTCCAGTCTCTTTCAAGCGCGCAAGAAATGTGTGGTGTTTCTCTTGAGTATTCTGGTTGAGTTGACCGTTTCCTGAAGTCGTAAAGTACTTGATTCTCGACAGAGTCTCATCACCAAGGAGCATTCGTTCCGCAACTCGGACGAGGTCAACTCTGTGAATCCCGAAAGCTCGTTTGCATGAATGATAGAAATTGCTTCCGTCTACGTATGCATTCACTCTCGCTCGATAAGCATTCTTGTTTGAGTTAGAAACGTGCCCACCATTACTAGACCTTTCAGTCAAGCAAGGATGGGGAGGTAATTGATTATCGGAAGACTCCTTATTATATAATCCTTTGCTCGAGAAATCCGGAAATCTTTCAGACTCAATGATGCATTCAGAAGACGTCATTAACCTGTGATTCTTTCATTCAATAAATCCGTTGCCCACGAAAACATAGAAATCCTTCGAGAGTACTGATTTATTTCAATATTGAAAATAAATGTGGCCTTTGTCAACTTGCAAATCTTATTAACTAAAACAAGAACCCCATCTAAATGCATGAAACACCATACGATTCATTATATGAAGTAATAGTCGCAGCTAAAGACAGACATCTCCCCGAGCTGAGGGATGCTTTGGCAGACGAAGACCCCGTAAGAAGAAATGAACGACTTCAAACTCAATGGATGTACGTCACGAACACGCTTGATATATACGCCACATTTCTACAAAATGGACCTGAGTTACCTGACACGGCACGTATTCGAATTTCCTGTCTTCATGAATCGCTACGCGGTATTTCCACCGAACTTGGAGAGAGAAGAGACAACATAGAGGGTCTTCTTGCTATTGCTGAAGGTGCGGCCAACGACGCGGTGTTCATGGTAGAACCGTTGGCAGGAAAAAAATAAGAAAAATAATTCTAAGCCCATTGGCTGTTATCCGTGCTCGAGTTAAAGTTAAAGGAAAAATAGATAAAATCGGCAGAACCACAAAAATGCATGCCGTGCCTTACGCGCGAAGACTACGAGGGAACTGCTCGAGTTTTAAGACAAATAAGAGATGACGCGTTTCCGACCATTGAGAGAGGAGACTACGGGAGTGCTGCAATGATGTTGGGAACAATGCTCCCTGTGCTACGAATGTTCGGAAGAGAATATTACGTCAGAGGAGTCCCAGGAGTGAGACTGCTAACGATAACGTCTAGGCTGCCATTGCTAGAACGAGCACTACTCGAGTCAAACGAGAGGTATATCCTGCAGAACAGAGACGCAATAGATGCGGCCATATCCATTGTTCTTTTTGATTTGGAAGGAAATGAAGAAGAATAAAGAAAAGAAATTAAGCTCCTTGGCTGTAACCCGTTCTCCACAAATCGAAGTTGAAGAACGTCAGGAATTGTGCCTGTAATTCAGGACGCGTGCCTAACCAATCATGCAACCTTTGGGTATAGCAATAAGGACAGACACCCATAGGGTCATGACACTTAATGCACTTCGTATTGCCATTCGTGGACTGCATCTCACTTGACACGTCCAGAAACGTGGGCAATAGCCCTGGCGCTTCCCACTGGAGCCACTCATGCACGGCTTCCTGCAAACAAACCGTGCATAATGGTGTCGTTATTACTTCTTCGCACACATTGCACGGCATGGGTCTCTCCTCCAGAGCCACAGTTTCTCAGCAGTACGTTGTCTTAGATGACGCCGAACCACTGAGCCCTAACGGAGCCAGCAGTTCAGCAGCGCTTTGTAATCGTGTTGAACAGATAGCTCACACTAGTCGAATTCCAATTTTGGATTCCGGTAATGTGGCTCATGATTTCTTTCTGAACGTACTTGTATTTAATTATTGTGTAAACGCAAATGCTAGTTTCCAAAATGATAGGTTGTGAAATCGCGAATAACATTCAACGAAAACATTATGAACGCACGCGGCATTAGCTATCCATGCGCACAAACGCTCACTTCATCATAACTGCGATATTCGCGTACTTCGTGTTCCGAAACACGCCATTGTACACTCTTGATACTGTTCTCATAATGCTAGCAACAACAATGCTGATAGACTTTGACCACTTGATCAACTATGTTGTGGGGAAGAGGAGTATGAACATCAAGCGCTTCGTGAAGTATCACTTCTTCACGTACACGCACAAAAAACAATTGCTTTATCCGTTTCACACACTGGAGTTTCAGGCAGTTCTGTTTCTCTTGGGATTCCTAGACATACGATTCTTCATAGTATTTGTAGCGTGCATCTCGCACATAGTTGCGGACATAGTTCCGTACATGTGGCATCACGGCTCAATACTTTCAATAAGGCCTTGGCTGATGACGTGGCACATAAGAAATCAATGGTGGAAACGTGCACATATCCATAGAAGCGGAAAACCGGACTACCTCTATACACTTTGAGGGCAGTGCAAAAGAGCTTTGCAAGAAGCTAGGGGTTAACGTAGAAACTGTGCTGGTAATACAGAACGGTACTTTAGTTGGAGATGATACTTTATTGAAAGATTCTGACAAGATTGAGTTGTTGAGCGTTGTTAGCGGGGGATAGAGATTCAAAGCGTCCTGAGCACTTCTGGATATCGTTCTCTCAAGATTAGATGATTCGCGTACATCATCCTTCCAAATGGAGTTCCTGCACGCACTTCTGCAATCACTTCTTGTGGGGTGTATTGTTTTATGGTTTTTCTGGACTTTAATGTCAAGAAACCAGATTCCTTAGAAACCAACCTGATGATTTCGTCCAGAAGTTCGGGTTTCAGAACGTCTCTCTTCACAATTAGAAGTTCTCCGTGTTCGCCTTCTTGCACCCAGGGATTAATAGGGGCTGCGCTGTAGATGCTGAAGCCAAGCCTTTCGAAGGATCTGGGAGTGTGGTGTTTTGGAGATGACCAAACGCCTCCAAAATATCCATCTGCTCTTCTGGCAGGGTCCTCAGAATGTTCGATTTCTTGTTCCCACGCTCTTCTTAGCGCGTGTGCAAGGCCTTGACTCTTGTAAGCTTCACGTACATTCAGATGAATCTCAGGTAAGCCTTTTGGCATTTTCGGAGAATGTTTTATGAGTGCGGGCATGGTTTCTATGAACTTGCGCATGTCTGCTGACTCATCCCCAGCATACACTCCTGTTGCACCATAAATCAGCATTTTAGCAACGTCACCAAGAAGGCTGAAAGTCATTGGCTTTGTATGCGCTCCAAGAAGATATCCCTGCACTTCTCCGTTTTCAACCCCAACAAAACCCCATCCTGCTTTCAAATGCTGATGTAATACAGAATGAACAAATGGCTCCGCAAACTCTTCAGGAATGGGTCTGCCACCTGCGAAGGTTTCCTGGCATATCTTTTCGATGCCTGGTTTGTGTTCTGGCTTGTATGGTACTACTTGCATTTTCTAGGGAAAGGAAACGCACTTATAAGCATTTTCTTTTTGTTGTCTCTCTATAGTGATACTTTTGTGTTGGGTGTGTTGTTCGCAGCACATATAAGAACAGGCGAGAACTCTCAAAGTTATGCAATGCTGCGTGTGTAACAACAATGCAATCATCACGAAGCCAGAGCCGCGCTGTTCTGATCACTTCAAGGAATACTTTGAAGCGACTGTTAAGGACACGATTAAACGCTTCTCGTTGATTTCGCCAGGTGAGAAGATTGTTGTTGCAGCTTCCGGAGGAAAGGACAGTATGACCTTGTTATATTTGTTGCATTCTTTCGGGTATCACGTTCACGCGCTGGCCGTAGACGAGGGCATCAAAGGATACCGAGACGAAACTCTTGAGCACCTTAGAGCATTCTGCACGCCAAGAAGCATACCTTTGAAGATTGTTTCGTTCAAGGAAACAACGGGAAAGACGTTGGACGAGATGAAGCCAGAACACCCATGTAGTACTTGTGGCGTACTAAGAAGAAAGGCTCTGAACGATAATGCAGAAGGATACGATAAGATTGCATTAGGACATAACTTAGATGATGAAGCCCAAAGCATTCTTATGAACCTGTTCAGGAACCAGATACCTTTGCTCTTTCGCTTGGGACCAATGAGCAAAACACAAGAAGGCATGACTCCAAGGATAAAACCTTCGTATTTTCTTTCTGAAAAGGAAGTCGCAACGTACGCACACCTGATGAAACTAAGTCCAGCATGGAGCGAATGCCCGAATGCAATTGATGGTTACCGTTCAGACGTGAGAAACTGGCTGAACAAACAGGAAGAAGAACATTCTGGCTCTAAGAGAAACATAATCAACTGGTTCCTTAAGATAAAAGAAGAAAAGATTCTGGAAGAAAAAGAAGCAAAGAAATGCGCTAAGTGCGGGGCGCCGAGCTCTGCAGAACTATGTCGCGCGTGTCAACTTCAAGTTAAACCTACTCGAGTTTAATCTTGATCTTTTTGCCTTTGAGTTTTGCCTCAATTGCGGGAGCGACAGTTTGGCCTTGGAAAGTTGTCACGTCAAATTCTTTCATGAATTTCTTGGTAACACTTTCAGAACCAGTCACGATATAGATGCCATTCTCCAGAAGAATAGCGACTCCATTATTTGCTGCGTTAGTGACACTGCTAACTTTTGATTCCATTTCTTTTCCCATATGATCACCTTTACTTTGTTGTTTCCAAATCAATTTTTATTCCGACAACCCATTTGGCGAATACATTGTAGAGCCACGCGCCTATTATTCCGGAGACGAAGCCCATTATTCCGTATAGTATGATGTACAGGATGCCCGCTATCAAAACACCAAGCGCAATCCAATAACCATAATTCTGGCCCGCAAAGCCAAGCGTCAAACCAAGCAAAATGATTGCGATGAATGCAACGACCAGAATGCTCATCATACCCAACGCGCAAAGCAATCCAGTCTTCAAAACGTCAATTCGTTTGAGCTCCTGTTTCATTCTTTCACCAGTTCAACACCAATACCACCTATCTTCTTTGCCCAGAAGTTGTAAAGGCCACCAGCAATAAATGCCGAAATAAAACCCATTATTGCATAAAAAATGGGGAAGATGATTATCGCCAGGGCGCCAAGCCCTAACATCCAGGCATTCACAGGATCGACGGTTGCTGCAGTGTCAACGGGCACGCTGCTCATGGCCCACGAGAATAACGCGAAGAATATACCAACGATAATGCCAAGGACGGCATACGTCAGGGTCATTATTTTTGCTAGAGACATTACATCAAGATGCTTTACAACGTTTCTTGTCATGAGACCACCAATAACGGTCTGGACGTGCTAATATATAAGAATATCGTCACAACGGTTCAACAGATTGAGGGAGGGTCTTCACGAAATTCAGGCGCTCTTCTCTGTTTATCTTGTCGCTCTTGAACATATAACGGCTCCTGCAATACCTGCAGCACGGTTCATTGTTCATTTTGAAGAATTTTGGGGGTATGTCCTCTTCCACAACACGAGAAATGCAGTTCTGGTTCTGGCACAGAAGATAGACAAACTTCTTCGTGATTGTTCCTTTGTTGATGTAATTTATTGTTGTCTCGGGCGATATCAAGGCCGCCCGTTTCAAGTCACGATCAGTCAACGATGGAAGGTCCGTCTTCAATATGTTTGTGCTCTTTTGGGGAATGTGTGCAAATATGGCCAGCTTCCCTCGCTCCTTGAGCTTCAGTTGCATTCCGATTTCTAGTTCAAGTCCCTTTGCTATGTGGTCAATTACAACACCATCTTTTATGTCATTTATTATCCCTGGTTCTCTGTTCTTTGAACCATGTCTGAGCAGAATGTTGTTTCCATTTTCCAACAAAGGATTCAGGATGCCTGAGAATTGAACAATTTCGGCGTCTTTGAACATACTGTAAAGAAGCGCTTTCCTCAGAAATATGCCATTCTCCGCCTGCTTGAAGAATCCCTGTGCATCGCTGAAGTAAACAGCATGGTCAATTTCTGCCAGTTCGCTGTTGACAGGCAAAGGATGCAAAACCTTTCCCTTGAATTCACGAACCCGTTCAAGTGTGATCCTGTACTTGTCCATTAAATCATGGACTTGAGAGGCAGAACTACCCATTCTCTCCAATTGAGGTCGGGTCATGTAGAAAACATCAACGTTCTTCATAACATCAACAACTTCAGCATGTCGAACGACTTTTACGCCTTTCTTAGCAAGGTGCTCTGTAAGTGAAGTGGGCATTCCAAGAAAATCCTCAGCACACCAATGAATCTCAACGTTATCATAATTGGCTAAAGCTAATGTCTGGGAATGTATAGTTCTTCCATGCGCTAGATCACCTCCATAACCCACTTTTATTCCATCGAGCTTTTCTCTCAAAGTGCTCATCGTGAAAAGGTCAAGCAATGCCTGCGTGGGGTGCTCGTTCTTTCCATCGCCCCCATTAATAACAGGAATCTCAGAAACGTCAGCAGCCCACTGAACACTTCCATCTTTAGGATGTCGCATCACGATAGCGTCAGCATGATTGGCCTCAAACATCTTTATCGTATCTCTTATGCTTTCCTTCTTCGTTACGGACGTGCCCTCAATACCGCTGAAACCACCTGCTCTTCCACCAAGCTCTACAATTGCAGTTATGAAACTCTGCCTTGTCCTTGTGCTTGGCTCGTAGAAAAGGTTTGCAAGCCGGAAAGTGCGAGGAAGCTGTAGTGAATACCTCTTGCCAGATTCCTCAATTTGCTTCATCTTCCCGGCCAACGCGAGAAGCTTGTTGATTTCGTCCTTCGAGAAGTCCTGAATGGAAATTACATCCCCCATTCTATTGCTTGGAATGATGAGTATTTAGAGTTTGTTGTGGTTCATAATCTCTTTCCCACACTAATTGCTGAGATTATTGATAATATGATTCCAGCAATTGCAGTCAACGTGCCAGGGAACGGGATTAGTGTTACGAACGCAAGAACAACAGCCGCGATTGAATTACCCTTTACTTCGTTGAGCAGTATTGAAAAAATCAAGTTCATAACTGCCAGGGGAATAACCCACCATGCAGCAATAAGATAAACAAAAGGAATCAGCCCAATCATGAATCCTCCACCTACTAGAATGATCGATGCGAACAGAATTACTCGCATCACCTTCTTGTCTGATGAAGAAACCATAAAAAAGAATTAGCCCTTATTTCTTGGCTGCAGGTTTTGCTGCCACTGGTGCTGCTTTCTGTTCCTTCCACGCCAGGAATCCCAATACAATCCACTGTGCAATTGGAACAACCATTAATATTCCCAAAGGTCCTGGATAGTTTCTCCTTTCCGAGATCTTCCACCACCACCAGATTGTTGCTGCAATCACAACTACAATTCCAAGGAACGGTATGAACGAAGCCACCACAACTATTAAGGCAGTCCACCACGGAACCTGGGCAATCATCGGCAACAGGAATAGATTCGCTATCGGAATCCACGCCAGCCAGGGATATTTTGTCTTTGTCTTCTGGGCTATTACCATCGTAGCCCACGCCTGGTAGATGTACGCAGCAATGAATAGTATCACGAAGAACACCATCATTCCAGCGAACGCACCCAACAGCGCACCCATACCATAAGCATCAAGCATGTTTGCCATTACGCATCACCAATGAGAACACGGTCTGAATGATATTTAAACGTTTGCCTCGGCTGGCTTTCCTCTAAGGTCGAGAGGAGTAGCATTCTCGACTTGTACAATGATTGCTGAGCCAAGCGGCACCTTGCTTGCGAGTATCACAGGCCGGTACGAATCAGTCCTTCCAACAAACGTACCGTTCTTGCCCGTTTCATTTACTGTTACCTTTCCGTTCAAACCAATCCACTTCTTGTTGTTCTTTTCAGCCATCGCGAAGAACTCATTTCTGAGTCGTATGCTTCTCTCCTTTACAGCATTGCTCGGTACTTGCTTCATCTTCGCAGCCAAAGTATCGGGTCTTGGCCAGAACCGTGACATATTCAAGACTTCTGGCTGAACGTCATGCAATAGTCTCATAGTCAACTCGAAATCCTCGTCAGTCTCGGAAGGAAATCCAACTATAATATCTGTTGCGATGGTAATGCCGGGAATTGCCTTTCTCGCTTTCTCAACTATAGTGCGGAAATTTGCGATAGAATATGGTCTTAACATCTTCTTCAACACGGCGTCAGAACCAGATTGTACTGGTACATGAAGGAACTTGAACATCCTTTCATTTTTCATCACTTCAAGCAATTCATCAATGTATTCAAGTAAATGGTCTGGATTTCCCATACCCAACCTAACTTTGAATCCGCCTCTTTCCATAAGAACAGCACGAAGAAGTTCGGGAAGTTGCTTGCCAATGTCCTTGCCCCATGTTGCAGTATCTGGAGAAGTAAGCCAGATTTCTTTAGCACCATTATTGACTGCGTTTTTGACTCTCGCAACTATGTCTTCAACAGAATAACTTGTCGTGTTGCCTCTTGCTTTTTTGGTATGGCAAAAAGAGCACGCGCTCATACATCCTTCGTTGATGGGTATTATTGCGATAAGATTGTTGGTTCGAATAGTTGGTAAAGAAATTCTCTCTTGACTGTGCTTTTCGCCGATGAATGAAACAACCTTTCTTTCATTTGCCGCATTAACAGCCGCGCCTATCTTATCAATTGTGTTCGTACCAACACAAGAGTACTTTTCGTACAACTTTTGGCCGTACTTTGTTTGGGAAAGGCATCCGGCAAGAACCACTTTCTTTTCTTGTGATTCCAACTCTCGCAACTCCTTGCGTATCTTGGCTTCGGTTGGGCCTTTTACGGTGCACGTGTTAATCACCACGATGTCTGCTGTATCTTTGGACAGTACAATATCATGTCCTTCTTTAGCAAGCACGCCCGCAATTGATTCTGAATCTGATTGGTTTAAAGCACAGCCGTATGTGCTGATGTAAACTTTCATCAACGAAGTAAATTCGTTAACGTTTAAAGCGTTACGGATACTTCGTCTTCCCAGTATTAACAATGAGAACTTTCGCGTCCTTTGGAACAAGCCCCTGAAGCTGTAAAAGCATACCAAGACCTGCGATGCCAGAGGGCTCACAAGTGATACCTTGTGCTTCAGCAATCTCCATCGCTTTCAATAGGTATTGTTCTTCCAATGGAATCACGTCTGAATGAGAACCACAGAAACCAAGATACTTGTAAAGCCGCATGGCCTGTTCGTCATAATGCTTGAATGGTGAGTGTGGTGAGTAAAGCTTTTCTGCCTTGCTCTTGGCATTGTTGGTGGTAACGCCGATAAAGTTGCATTCGCGTAGCAAAGCAACGTTCCCGTTGAACCTCGGATCATGTGACTCGGTGGCGAGCTCGTGCTTAGTAACGTTGAGTATGTTCTCAAAAAGGTTTCCAGTGCCAAAAGGAACGAAACAATACACAGGAGAAGAATTTATGATCTCGTAGCTCAACCAATCGTAAAAATTCGTCGTGGGGTCCAAAGCATCTGCGCTCGTAATGTCGAAACCCTCCCAATTGTTTGTTAAGGAAAGAATTTCTTTCCATGTTAATGGTTTCTTGCTTAAATCCGTCTCGAAAAGCTCACAACCTACACGTTTTAGACTGGCCTTCACTGAAGGTTTCATCTTATAGTCAACAAGAACGTGGAGATTTGGAAGTCCATATTTCATAAGCATGGTTTGGATTGCAACTGCAGCACTACCTGAACTTATTATACTCATATTCGGCAAGCGACCCGAAATCTGCCCTCTTTTCTTTGCAAGAAGCATGCTTCTATACGTGACGACAATCTCCCAAGCCATCCTATCCTTGTGCGTTCCTGTGGGATTTTTGCTTTCGTCTTTCAACCAGACATTTGTGAAGCCAGGCACTTCAATCTGGTATGTTGGGGTAGCGGGAAATTTCGGGGCATGTGGAGGAAACTCGGGATGTTCAGGGTCGTTCTCACTTGCAACAACGATTTGTTTTAGAATCAAGGCTTCGCGGGCATTAAGCATCATGAACATCCAGTTTATTTCAGTACATAAAAACGTTTGCAACACTTACTGCGCAAATAAGTTACTACCAAATAGTAACACTTATAAAGGGGCGCGGGTTGCTTTAGGTTATGAACATTCTCGAGACGCTAGAAAACGAACTTCGGGAATGGGAGCACGGGGGAACTTATCCTGCGGTAGTTCATCCAAATGGCGTTTTTTCATCCAAATACACGCCCGAGGTAGATTTTCTTAATACGAAGCTTAATGAAATGCAACGTGGAACAATTCTGCCCCAACTTCGCAGCGCAGTGAAGAAACTTGAGAAGGTTAGGATATCCCAAGGTCCTCTGGCGTTCGAAGAAGCGCTGAAATACGCTGACGGTATACGGGTAAGAACTGGCACGACTGAGAACGGTGAAACTGCCACCGGACTCGGGTTCTGGGTAAAGACAGACTCAGGATACCATGAAGAACAACCCCCTGAATGGTTATGGCCAGTCTGCAGAGCAATGGGCAATCTCCTGGAGTCCAGACTGGAATGTGCCAGGTTTCTTGCTTGTCCGCCAAGCTTCGCATTCGAGTCAGGAGAATTCTCAACGAGGGGCCTTGTAAATTTGGTAAATGATACGAATTTCACATATGATGCCCACCGTCATAATCTCAGGTCTAGCGTGGTGCTTCCTTCAAACTTTCCAGGGAGAAAGCTTAAGGTGCAGCTGATGCTGGGCGAATCCTCGAGCAGAATGATATTCGACGTGAAGTACATGGCCTTCGGTCTAGAAAGGGATGGGAAGCAGGACAAGTTCGACGTGGTTGTTGAACTCGACGCGGCAGGGAATCCTTCTGATATCCCACATTATGAGAAAGCCCTGCCCGTGGCCAAGCAGATATACATGGTCCGCGCAAAGCACGACCTGGCAGACTGCCTACAGGGTTATCAGGAAGCAATGGCATACAAGCGAATTGGAGTCAGTGGCAGGTACAGATTCGAACTGGATGGCATGGATGGAGTAAAACAAGTATTCGAGACTGACAAGCTGAACATGGTGCGTAATTTGGAAATAGTTCTGAATGACCCAAGACTGCTTGGTGGACTCCCCCTGCAAAGGGCAATAACCCATGTTCGTGCGTATGCTAATGAATTGAGAAACATGTACTTCAAATTCAGAGCAGGTAAAATGGACTTTCCGCGCAGGGAGCAGTACGCTTAAATAAGCAGGAAAAACAACATTACTATGCCAAGAGTCAGGTACGAAAGAGAGAAATGCATAGGCTGTGCTGCCTGTGCAGCCGTAGCTCCTGATTATTGGGATATGCATGGCGAGAAAAGCGTTCTGAAAGGAAGCATAGAGATTAAGCCCGACATATTTGTGAGGGACATAAAGGACTCAGAAAGAGACATTAATCAAGACGCGGCAGATTCCTGTCCTGTGGAATGCATACATTTAGAGAAAGATTAAACCTGCAAAGCTTAAATACTTGATTAGATTCACCACTCTTGAGGACTATCAAAATGGCCAAAATAATCGAAACTGAAAGATCCATAGTACCTGCGTGGAACGTCAAAACATCAAGATTTAGAAAAGTCTTGCAGGGAACTGCAAACGTTGAGGGTATTGGCGCGTACATGATAGGCGCGGTTCCAATACTTGAGCATGGCCTTCCGGAAGCAGTTGAGCGTGCCCGTGAAGTAAGACAAGGAGTGCCCTTGCTCTACAACCACGGAGGGCTAGGAAGTGACTTTGAGCAATTACAGTCTCCAGTATTTCAGGAAATCAAGAGAGCAGGAGTAGAAGCAGTAGTTCTGACTGGATTGGCAGGGCCAAGTGTTCTTTCAAGCTGGATACGTGCTGCCCAGACAGCAGGTCTTGAAGTCGTGTTGGAACAAATGCAGCCACACTCAGGATTCTTAAGTCAGAATCCAATGGATACATCAGATGTTTTGTCTGGTTATCTGCTCCCTAAGGCAATCATTGATGCGCACAAGTTAGCAGTCTCGCAAGGTGTGAGAATGTTCATCCTTCCTGGCGAATCAGCATACTTGCCCGATTTTGTCGAGCAAATGAAGGGAAAAATTAAGGCGACTTTCAAGGACAGAGACTGTACTGTCCACTATAGAAGCACGGAAACTGGTAAATTGGAACGGAGTCCTTATCACGAAATCAACGGTGTTGACGTGATGGAACACGGCCTCGGCGGCGTGCTTTTCGAGTTGGCGCAGCACAATGACAAATCTGCAATAATAGATTGGCAGAGTTTAGGTACGTACACACCCAACAGGGCAGCAGAACTTGTCGGTGCTGTACTAAAAGCGCCGATGAAGTCAAGCGTACGTGCCATAAGAGTTCTGCCGCTTTCTGGTTCGTCCACTCTGGATGCGATTAGCGAGGCAGCAGGAACAAGAGTGAAGCTTCTAGTGGAAGCACATCGTGGAAACGAAGACTACACAAAGTCAAATGGAGGTTTCCTAACAACTGAAACACCCGAGTTCATCTTGTCAGAAGCAAACGCAAAGGGAACAGGAATAATGTTCCCATCGAACAGAGAACGCGAGCTCAAAGCGTTCATGGAAACGCATCCAAATGCTGAGTTCTTCATTGGAGGGTCTAGTGGGAGTAACAGAATTCCAACGGACAGATTATTACCTAGGTCATATCATAGGGTTATTGGAAGCGCACTAGTATTGAACTCAGATTCAGGCGCGATTGAAAGACTGGCAGATAGTTACGTCCAGAAGCTACGTTCCTGAGCGACAGTTTTTTATAGCCGTTTCTTGGTAGTGTAGTATGATTGTCAAGAAGATAATTCCTTTGTTTCTGGTCTTAGTTTTGACTACTTTTGCAAATGCAGCAACCCTCTCAGACTTTCCCTCAATCTTTGTGGAGAAAGGCTGGGAATTACAGGCTAACTTCGTTGTTGGGGAAAGGGCTTCCAGCAGCGATGTACTTCTTGGTGTTGATCTGGCAACAAGGCTTTCACAATGGGTAAGTCAGGAAAATGAAAACAGACCTCTTGACAACCAGATGGAATATGACCGCAAGGGAATAAGCAAGACTGCGGACATGGACGACCTTGGTGATAATTATTTTGCAATCGGACTTCCATGTAAGAACAAGATTGTTTCTAAGTTGTTGAATACCACCAGTTGTTCAGCATTCAAAACAGGAGATGGTTATCTCGCACTGTTCATTTCAAACGAAACCAAGATTATTGTGATAACCGGAGGGGATTATGCTGGAATGGAAAAGGCGAAGAATGTGCTTTACAATTTTGAAGAATATAACTTGAACAGCGAAAATATTTTGATACGAGAATCAAACCCGTATGTGCTAATTGACATGAAATTCAAGTCTACAAATGAAACAGAAGACATAGTTCTTAATGAAACAGACGAGACAAGCGTAAGCGAGGATTCACAAATAAAGAAAGAGGGATGCTCTGGCTGTCTTGTTTCAGGTGTTTGTTATTCGATTGGAAGCATATCAAACGGTACGTACTGCAGTTCTGCAGGTGACTTTGAACCGCAGATTGGTGAAGGTGAAGCGTGCGGTTCGAGTTATCAATGTACCATTCCTTTAATGTGCATACAGAATGTATGTGAGAAACCTGAAGCGCCGGAAATGAAGAGCGAAGGTTTCTTCCAAGCAATTGCGAACTTCTTCAAGCGATTATTTGGGAAGAGTTAAATACACGAAGCCTTGCGAAGATAAAGCATGCAAGTCCTTTCTGCTGGAGCGGGCAACCGTGCAAGAGAATACTTGGCAAAGAGTGCTGGACTTGAGCAGAATGATTGTATAAAGCCATACGGTGCCATTTTAGCAGATATTCTTCAAGGTGATTGGCGTGAAGTTGCGAGACAGGCATCAGGCAATCATTGCAAAGATTGTGACGCCAGCGAAGCTTATTGTGCACATCCTGGACTCAGAATAACAGAAAAAGTAAGGCCTAGCGAATTAGAAGGAAGAACATTATTTGTCAGCGGCATGTCGGAAGAGCACATCCACTGCGGATTATGTAACACTGCTTTCTTGAGGCAGGGTCTGCATTCAGTTATCCTGCGCGTTGACGGGGAACCCGTCGAGTTTACTAGAACAGACATGGAACGTCAGACATAAATAGTTGTATTGGGTTTCTGTGTGAATGTTCATAGACATATGCTTTCCATCTGGGAATGAAGAAGAGTTCTTGAAAACAGCGAAAGCTTTGGGCACTGGGAAGTTGTTGTTTGTCTACAAAGAAATGCCTTCCCATTCAAAAGGAATCAAAGCAGCACTCTTCAACACGAAAGCAGCAAGACAGAAACCTTCGCTTGTTTTGGCTTCTGGAGCTAGGAACGTGTTCGAGCATCCTTCAGTTAATCTTGTTTACGGACAGGAGAAATTAGGAGTTAAAGATACGGTGAGGCAACCAGACTCAGGAATGAATGAAGTGCTTGCTCGAATTTTAGCCAGGAAAGATAAAGCATATGGAATTGCTATTAGTGATTTGATTGAGAATCCTGCATTGATAAGAAGGTTCAAACAGAACATCATTATTTGTCAAAAAGCAAAAACACCAATTGTGCTGGCGAGTTTTGCCAAGAAGCCAGAACAAATGAGAAAAGCAAGCGATCTGGAAGCTCTTGGTTCGTACATTGGAATCGCACAGCCGAAGAAAGCGACAGAAGCACTTTCTAACTTTCTTCTAAAACACGGCTCTGAATAATCCTTAGAGGCATGAACGTTGGAATTTCAACATAGCTGAGGTTCCACGTCTTCAAGTAATCTTTTACCTCTTGAAGATTTTCTTTTCCCACACCCAGAACTTGGTCTGCAACCTTGATTAGTTTGAATCGTTGTACCATTCCCTTGTCTGTTTTTGTTCTGCCATTCAAACTGTAGTAAAAGCGTACTCTATTGGATTTTGAAAGACCTTCCAACGAGTACTTGAACAGTATTATTTCCTGGAAACCAAGTCCTTCTGCAATTCCTCCCTTCCTAATTAATGAGTAGCCTTCAAGGAACGCTTCCCTTGCGATGAAACTGGGCTCGAACAACGAGAAATATGTTCTTGAGGTTACTTCAACATTCCAGTCTGACATTGTTTTCTTTAATTCGTAATTCAAGTTTAAGTCGTCCTGGTCTTTGTAGATTACTAGAATATCAACGTCTTTAGGTGATTCTTTTCCCTTTAGGATTGAGCCGAATAACAATATGTCTACAATTCTGCTGTAGTGCTCTCTGTAGAACTTATTTACCTTCGAGAGGAATACTGTATTCTTGTACAAGGGCACTGACACTCTTTCTCACCTCGTCGGTTGTTTCTTTGCTGATTTCTGTTGTGTACGTAGTCCTGTACGTGGGGAAGAGTTTGTCGAGGATTCTGTAAAGGTTTGGGTACTTCTTCTCGCAGATTCTGAAACGGTCGCCATGGTCATGTGGGATTCTTCCTTCGTTCTGCAGTATTACATAATCAATCGCCATGAACAACGCCTTGAAATAAAGAATTGCTGCAGACGTGTAATCCTTCATCGCGTAAACAGCTTTCGCTGAATCAAGAATGCGTTTCATGTTCTTCGCGAGGGCACGTTCCATGTTATGTTTGCTAATGGAACTCGTGGTTTATATGGTTTTTGTTGGTTGAGCTAACTTGTTGGTTGGGATAATGTGGGTGGTTTATTTGGTCTATCTGGTTATTCGTGCTAACTGGAGGTTTATGTTGTTTTCAATATTGAAATCTATTATTGTGTTCGAATCAACGCAGGTCGACAAAAACGCGGACTCCATAACAAACTATTTAAACACATAATCGGCGAAGCAGTCTATAATGCGGGTCGGAGTCATCATTCCAGTACTGTTCTTGCTTCTTGTGGTTGTCTCAAGCGAGACACTTGCTGTTACTCCACCAGTTACGGCAGGAACGCCAAGTTATCCGTATGGGGCAGATGCGTGGAATGTCGCAACCCGTGGCGACAAGACATCCAATCCAACAATATATTACGCTGGCGAAACCGTGAACGTTGGCAGTTTTCCGTTCAGCCGTTTGAGTGGTAGCGCAGATCAGTACTCGAGTATTCTTACTAAAATAAACGATTATTCTACCATTGCAGGGGCGTGCTCACACAATTCAGAAAATGCAGAACAGTCAACAGACAGTAATGAGGGTGACTGTGCCAGAACAGGAGATAAATACCGCGAATTCTTTTGGCAAACTGAGGTATTCATCCCAGCACATGTAAAAAAAATTCGCCTCGTTGCGTGGGTTGACAATGATGCTGCAGTGTACATTGCACCATACACGCGGACAGGAAACACGTACAACTTTGACTTGTTGGACTTCAAACCTACAAGTAGTAAATCCATATTTTATTCTCCTGGAAACGGGGGGAACATCGATGTTTCAAATTCAAAATATGGGAAAGGGCTTATACTTTGGGGTGGGTCATCGTGTCGGAGTGTAGCGTTTGGTTACGCTTTTTTTTGTAAGCCCGACACACCAACACATGCAGATTTAGTTCAGGGAGCCGACTTTCAACCAGGATGGAATGTGCTTGGAATTTGGTACAGGGACCATGAAGGGGGTGACCACCTAACAATCAAGATGCTTGACCCAGATAAGCCGGAGCCGGAAACAAGCGACATGCTCCTTGAAGGAATAAAGCTCAGAACAGACATGCCACTCATCTCATACCGAAGTGTATTCTCGGCAATAAGTACAAATTCCCTCGCGGACACAGTACCAGCCAAACACCAGAATGATGGTCGCTCGGTCAATTATATTTCACTCAGGCAGGCTATGGGTACTCGTGAAGGAGATATTTCTGGTGGGTGCTGGGACGGTATTGACAACGATGGAAACTGGATGGCTCCTAAAGACTTGATAGATTCAGAAGGCAGAAATTATCCTGACGGAATAATTCAAGCAGCAGAACTGAAGGATCCAGTTACTGGAAGTTATTTGAATGATGATCATAAATTGCAGACGACAGAGTACACATACAATGGAACAATAATAAACAGACCACCAGTATATTACGACACAGAATACAAGACGCCGTCCGAAGGCAACTTACAGCCAAACATCGGAGAATACGGCGTTGACTGTTTGGACAAGAGTTGTGATGGTAAACCAGGACCGGGTGGCGTAACATGCAATTGGGCTGACCAGTCTTTATCTTATCCGACAGAATCAGATTGCACTGACGGCGAAGACAATGACTTCGATGGCAAAATAGACCTTCTCGACGAGGACTGCTTGAACGCGCAGTGTGGTATCCCTCCAGGCACAACAATCTCTCAAATAATTGACTCTTTGAATTCAGCAGAAGACACGTATGATGCTGGAGCATTAGATGGAAGTGACGCCTGCTGTGGGGATGATTTGCCTGAGCTTGGATGTGCTTCTCCTGAGGGTCAGTGTTCTGGCACACTGAATGATTGTAGAGGAACACCTGTGGATGATTTTTCGAGGGTGTGTGCTTCTAAGAACGGGCCAGACTGTAATGCAGACTACAGGTGTGCTTGGGATGGTGACTATTGCTGGGAAGCGGGATGTTCCGACTTGTCTGTGGACGCGTGTAAAAAACTAGACGGGTGTTCTTTGAAAACGTGCAGTGATTATAATCATTCGACGTGTCTTAGTCCACAATGCTCATGGGAAGAAACATGTCCTGCAGGCACACCTCAAACGTATACGACGCTTGGTGACCTCGGCTACATCACCCCCGACGGAAGGTACTTCTGTGGAAAGGACAGCAAAGATGGTGCCATAACATATGACGGCACTGGCTCTTGGAAATGGTGGGACGCGCAAGCTATGGGTTCTCCCTTCACGATACACGAAGTGAAACCAGAAACAGACGTAGCGAGCAATGGAGAAGCGTGGTATTATTGCACTGCGCCAGAGTTTGCCACAGACACAGAGCAAAAGGTTGAGAAATGGGCCATCTTGCCAGAACCAAGTTTTGTAACTGGAATTGTATTTGGCCAGTATCAGCAGTGGCCCGATAGGTGCACAATCAACGAAACAACAAAGAAGTGCATACTAAACAGCGAACCCGATGGGTTTGCCGACTGTGATATAAACAAGAACACCCAAATCGATCCAGGCGAGGACTGGAGATCGTTTGCGAGCGTATATGCTGGTGTTTATCCTCCTATTACCACAGGGTCATTGTATTGTTCTGATGGCATCGAGGGTTTTATGACTTTGTGCGACGCAATCAATCCAGAAAAGGGCAACTACCCTTGGCTTGCAAACATAGAGAAATGGAAGGATGCAGCACTCGAATGTGATAAAACTGAAACGTCAGTACAAAAATGTCCAGATGCCGGAACAAGCGACGCAACAGTTCCAAAACGAGGATGGCGTCCAGATTTCAATCCAGGATGCACGCCGGAAAACACAGTATTCGCAGATGGAACTTCAGGTTGTGCAGACGGAATAGATAATGACTTTGATAATCTTGTAGACTGCAATGACCGTCTGTGTGATGGGCTGCTGGGTCCAGATGGGCAGATCTGTGAGTTCCAAGGTGAGCTTAATTGTCAGGACAAACAGGATGATGACGGGGACACATTAATAGACTGTTCAGACCCTGACTGTATATTCGAAGCGAGTTGCAGGTATGAATCACCAAAAGTAGCGCCACATTACCAGGCATTGCTTTGCTTGCAAGGCAACAATCCAGAATATCCACAATTCCAGGAATGCTGTGGTGCGTCTGCTTGCTCAAATACAGACGCAATTCTTCTTGGAGCCGCAAAATTGTACGGACCTGGTACGACCGCTGAAGTGGCAATGGACTTTAACGAACTCGTAAACAGCGCGATTTTGGATAAAATTCGACCGATACGAACTACAAACAGCATTCCAATTCAGAGAATTGTCAGTGCAGGCGACACACTTGAATTTGACTACATAACAAACAATCCCGCGGGAAGCATCACGCTCACAGGAACAGCAAGCGGGACATATTCTCTCTGGGAAAATACCGTAAACAAACCAGCCAATTTCGGAATCATCACAGGATATTGGTGGCATGTGCGAATACCAATGGATACTTCTGGTGAGATATTGAGTGTCAAGTTCACAGCTCCGGCATACGTTGACAACATACAAATCGTTCCTGGTGATGCAGAAGGCGAACAAAGATATTGCTCGTACGGTGGTTCGTGGAACACAAGTCTTGTTGACCCAGCAACCTGCAACAGTGTTGTTGCTCTGGGATACGGAAGTTATGGTTGGACGGGAACAATGTGTTGTGGTGACAATACAAATGAAGAGTACTACAAAGACAGTAACGCAGGATGCTTTGCCCGAAACACAATATATGCAGGCCAGAGAGTTGGAGATGTCTTACACAACACGTCTTTGAATAACCTGCTTTATTATGATGGAAAGTTCTGGGCGTGCGTTGAAAATGTCTCTGGTTTAAGCAGGGCCGTTGTGGGTGCAATAACCACTACTGAATCAAGGAAAACTCCAAGCTTCACAATAAAATCCCAGTGGTACTGCGATCCGGACCACACTTGGAAAGTGCTGAAGGACCTGAAAGTTGAGAATGTCCTTGCAGGAAAACTGGCAGACATGGGTGACGAGTCAGGAAAGTCATACACGCTCTTCTGTGACGATGAGCAAAGAAGCATTAACAACGTCGAATCAGTTAATCCCAGCACGCAAGGAGCATTCTGTGTGCTCACCGGACCCGAGACAGAAAATCAGAAAGAAGTGTTTGTTGGCTTCGTGCTTGACCGAAAAGCAGGCGCGAACATAAACGATTACCTTACCTCTTTACAGGAGAACTATGTTCCAGAGTGGCAGGATGATGAATCTGAAATGATACCTGCAGATTACTGTGATGATGTAACAAATCCAAACGTAAACGAATTCTTCGAAGCATGCACGAATGGCGGAGTGAAGAACTACAAGGTCTACTATAACAAGGCATTTGGCATAGTCATAATTGGAAGAGAACCAGCATCAACTAATTGGGCTGATTCCATGTGGCGAGCCGTCAGAAATTTCTTCAGGAATATATTCGGGTACGTTCCACCATCACTGGGACGCCCCGTGCTGCCCAGCGAGATACCGTCTCAATTCGAAAAACTATACTTACACGTACAAGATGGCAAGAGCATAGTGGGTGCGTATTACAATAATGCATTCCTTGTTAACTATACTAACTATGATGGCACGGCAGTCCGCAGACTTGCTTCAGCCAATGGACTCACATACGATCCATCAAGCAACACGATATACTCAAAGCCAGGGGACTTGAAAGCATGGCAACAAGTAACTTCCGCACTGAGGCCGCGCTGAAATCTTTAAATAATCAAGTATGGCATAGACTAATAATGCAACGCCGCGCGCAACTAACACTTTTGCTTCTCGTAGGAATCATGCTGGTTCTTGCCTTCGGCTTCGTTCTGTATCTTAGAGGAATAATCGTTGAAGAAAGAATCAATGCACAGGCAGACAAAGCAATTCAGGGGTACTTACAAGCAGCTTCGGCATCAACATATGTATCAAGCTGCGTGACAAGAATAAGCGATGAAGCAATATACATGCTGGGAAGACAAGGAGGAGTAATATACAAGTCCCAGAACGGAACCATAGACCAGCAGACAAGAACATATGTTCCATTCGATGAAGCGGGAAAGCAATGGAACGTTACATACTCCCTGAGCAGATACGTCAACGATAATTGCGCAGTAACAAACCCACCAGAGTATCCTTATCCTGAAACACCAGTGAACAGACTGCTGGTTCCATTCACCCAGAGATTGAACAGTGGCCAGTGTCCAATCCCGCCAGGACTGTCGTCAGGGCCGGTTGGAAATTATACACTGCAACCATTATGCGATCCACAAGGTAAGAATGGTATTGGCGCATCCACGAGGAATACTTATTTATGTATCATATCCAGTTATGGGGAAGAAAGTATCCAACTGCAACTCGAGAAGTACATAGAAAACCAGCTACCCCTCTGCGTAAACTTCACCCTATTCCAAGATATCACAGGAAACACAATCAACGTCACAGGACTTCCAAACGTTTCGATAACCCTTGGCCAGGATGATATGTTGATTCAATCAATCTACCCGTTCACAGTAAGCCTGCACGGAGGCGAACCAATAACTAGACTAGTAACATTCGATGTGTCAAGAGACATTCCATTAAAACGAATTCATGAAACACTGAGCTACCTTCTAACATTGGACGCCAAGAACCTACATTTCAGCCCGACCGCAAACGCTACCAGAATTGCAATCAGACCCTTGCCAGAAATTGAGAGGTATAGGGACGTATGCACTACTTGTGTTGCTGAAAGGCACGACGACATCCTGAACCTAACGGACACAACAAGCAAAGTAAAGGGAGAACCATTCACATTCCTTTCCGCAATACAAAACAGGGCGCCGGTACTTGATTATATACACTTCTCCGAAGGAAACCCAGTACCACAACATTATGACCTGGTAATCCTGGAAGGCCTCACAATAGAACTCAGCCCCGAGGGGTACGACCCTGATGAGGATAATGCAAACAACTCACAGTATCTCATGTCCAAGAATTATTCATACAAAGGATGGAAAGCAGAATACGAACAGGAAAACAGCATTCCTACAGAATGGATGTGGAATGGCGTGTGGCGTGGCGGCACAGTAATCGCGGCGGGAAGAAGTTTCAACATTTCTCTGCTGGCAGACCTGATACTTTTCCCGTACTCAAACATATCCTGCTATAAGGATGCCACTTACAATATTGGACCAACACCACCCTGTTCTGATTTAAGAAACATATGGGAAAACAGCCAAAAATTCATGCTCACAAAAAGGGAAGCAACGTACACCACAGGACCACCAGACATTGGTCCACATGAGGTCAAAATAATAATAAGAGAGGACTCAGGCCTCCTTGACTACCAGTTGCTTCACATCCTTGTTGCAGATTTATGTGCCAACGGCAGACAGGTATACACCGAATTTGCTGGAAAGGATGCAAGCGTTGAAGACCCATACCTGCTCGAAAGCTGCAGCGTAACTCCCATGCCTGGATGGGACTACCTTTGGAACAGCAGCAAGGAAGGAGAACTGGGAAGACTGCCAGTGCTTAACTTCGGCAAGGACATTATGAACCCCCTTGAAAGCCCTTTCACGAAAACAGGAATGCACACCATAACCCTTTGGATAACAGCACAGGACGGCCAGGTAAGCAATACAAGCATTAACGTTGAAGTGAAGCAGTGCATTCCATTCAATAACGGGCCTGGAGGCATTCCGTACCCATACTCCACAGAAAGCGACCCATTCTTAGCGGACCATGTTTGCTGTGAGAGCAATGGAAACTTGAGGAATAAAAACTTCGCTTGTTATTCTTTTGATGAGAACTGGTGTTATCCTTCAGACATAACGCTTTCAGAATTTCCACCTCTTGATGTTGCAGTTAAAGAAGACCCACTTATTGAAAAGAAGATTTTGGATGCCGCCTCATCAGACTATCGAGGAACAAGCAAGTTTGAAGATGACGGTATAGAATTAACTCCCGGAAGAGCACTGCAAAACGACATCTTCAACCGAAACTACAAGCAATACTGTTCAAATAATAGAGGGAATGTCTGCAGTGGTGTCGTTAGTGATACGTGGGAGCGAACAGCAGAATGTGCGGACGAACCATATGGTGGAGAGGTAGGGGGTGAAAGGTGTGAAGGTCCTCCGGCAGGATCGTGTCCAAGTCCAAGTTCTGGAACCACGTGCTTCACATATTCAGGTACAACGTATGAGGATACATTCTTGGTCGCTGGCGCGACAGGCAAGTGTAATCGAACGTCGACGTGTTCAGCAAAGGGCGATTACACCAAACCAGGACCATTCAGGAATCAAGGTGGCACCTGCGATGGAGCGGGCGACTGCAAGAAGCCAGAATTTCCAGTATGTGACGCCACAGCATGCAACGGCGTCGTGCCTTACCAGTGCGATTCTTCAACTCCCTCCCGCTGGAATGGAGAGTCTTGTCTTGCTGGATGTGATTTGGTGAACACTTGTCAGTTTGGCAACTATGACATGCCATGTGCTGCAGGTGTTGGGTTTTGTCGTGCACTCAGCAATGAGCTGAATAAGTACCCTTCGCTACCGTCAATACAGAAGGATTACTGTTATTACGGCACGGAATGCGGGCCAAGTATCTCGTACCAGCGTAAGGATTATTGTCCGTCACCCGGCACGAACCCACCAGGCACTAATGATTGCTACCATGGAATGGACTGGTCATGCTCCAACACGGGCGACTGCAATCTACAGATAGACAAAACCGTAGATTACCACTACGATTATGGAGGAACTTGTTTCTTCCAATGTACCCAGAAACATTGTCATGGGACTCTTGGTTGGGAAGGCCTGCCTGGGACGTGTGGAGCAACTGCACCAATGGTCTGCACTTCTGGTGGACCACCAGAATGCACTGATGCTGGAGTTGTGGATGCAATCGCTCGTTCGCCCTGCTGAGTCTTTCTCGACATTCCGACGACACAAACTATATAAAGGCCTGCCTGCAGGGAAGGTGCTATGGGAGCTGGTCATTGGAGATATGTTCTCCTAGTTGCGATAGTCTTGATATTTTTTGCAGCATTACCCGAAGCCAGTGCTGAAGTTGGCTGTTGTTGTCCATCAGGATACAAGGCACCAGTGTACATGAAATTGACTGACACACAATACCAGGACGAAACAAGTTGCAGTCCGATTGGTGGTTACACTGGAGAAATATTCTTTCCTACCAGTGTAGTAAATCCGCCAGACGATGGGCAGCTTTATTGCTATAATTATTGCAGAGGAAGTACATGCAGCAACGGAGCGCTTGAACCTGGAGAGGCCTGTGACCGCACTAACTTGGGTGGGGCAACGTGTTCCGGCACTGGAACTCCAGTGTGCACACTAACCTGTCAGATAGATACGTCAACATGCGGAAGCACATGTGTCGGTAGTCAATGCATAACCAACAAGCCATACATTTGTGTTGATGGTGGTGCATCAGGAAATTATACGATATATGATTCACAATGCTGTCCCCCTGGCACAGTTGCAAATCCCGCAGGCACTTGTGATGCCGAATCCCCTCCCCAGACTGCATGTGGTGTGGGAAACAATTATAGGTGCTGCTCCAGCGGCCTGGCCACCAAACTCCATCCGGAATTTGATTGTGCTCCCGGACTCAGATGTTATGATCAGACAACCTGCGGAACAACACCACCTCCACCCATACCTGCAAATTGCGATTTGGATGGGGACTTCTTCAACAGCAATTCACCCGCATGCGGAGGCACAGACTGCAACGATTCAAACAGGTTTGTTTATCCCAATAATGCTAATCAGTACTGTACGTGCACAGGGGCTCTTGGCCCCATAGATGAAATATGTGATGATTCACTTGACAACAACTGCGATGGCAGAATTGATGAAGGATGCGCCAGCTCATGCACACAGAATATTGTGTGTCAGGATCCCGCAACAATTCCATGCGATGCATCAGGAAACAAGAGAATATTATGTCAGGACCTGGGTGATTGCATTGCAGATTACAATATTTCATTATCTTGCGTTCCCGCTATATGTGGAAATGAGATTACCGAAGCAGGAGAAACTTGCGACGACGGCAATACTGTGAGTGGCGATGGTTGCAGTGCCCAGTGTCAGATTGAAGGTGCTATTTGCGGAGACACGATGTGCAACGCCGCATCAGAACGAGAATGCCTTCCCACAGGACAGCCCGTTTGTGAAGATTGCGTTGGTGTGGTGGATTGTAGTGTTTGCGGAGTACATCCGGTGCCTGAGGATGTCCAGGTGAAAGATGTTATTGGAATGAAACAACTGGACATTGTGTGGTCAGTGCCATGCACGAGTGAACTAATAGGCTTCACGATCAGGAGAGGAAAATTCACGAATGCTGAGCGATTCTCGCCACCGGAATACAATCCAGCAGAAGTACCATCCAAATTCGACTACTTTGTCAGACTCGCGCCGGCTTCAACACATTACGTCGATGAAACAGTTGAGAACAACACAGTCTACTGCTACGTTGTTGACGCACACTACACGGATGACACGTGGTCGCCAAGTGAAGTAAAATGCGAAGATGTCGGTGATGAAGTATGCCTTAACGGAGAAATGGAAGACCCATTCTGCATGGCCAACATCAAACAAGAATGTGGATTGTTGGACGATGAAGCAACCACAACCTTCGATGAAGAGAACATGAACGTAAGCACAGACTGCGGAGACATGACATGCACAGTGGATTCAAAAGGTGTTGCAGACTGCAGAGCCCAACTGCCATGCGATCAGTGCAACGGCGTCCTGGGCATGTTCTGGCCGTACGATTTATTCATTCAGACATTCAACAAAGACATACAACATTGTTCTGCTGCTGACACCTGCTTCGTGTCACAGACATACACAACAACAGATAAGTACAAGGCATGCAATGAAATCGAATCATGTTACGATTACAAAGATGTTTTGAGTTGCGGTGATGACCCTTGCGGAAGAACAGGGAAGAACTGTACTTGGAATCCGATAGAAGGAGAATTCAGTGCGGGAGTTTGTGCTCCGGATAGGATTGAACTTCAGGATTGCAGTGCCTGCGCAGGTGTTGAGTGTGACGCTGCTTCATGTGCTGCTTATGGCGAATGCTATTATGATGGAGTGAAGAACAGTCGTACAACAACTCTTGGATGCATAGCAAAATCAGAGTTCGCGTGCAGGTACTACGACACTGTTACTGAATGTGTGGGCGTGTCTGCAACGTCGGTAAGTGTCAACGCTAGTTGGGGTGTTTCACCAGAAGAAAGGACGGGCGGCACGCACGCAATAACTTCAAGAAGTCATGATAATTTGAGCATTGGACTTTGTGCCTGGCAGTCGTTTGGTACTTCAGAATATTGCTATAAGAACGCAGACAACCACGTGCTTAGCAAAAAAGCAGGACCAACAAGCACAGAGCGAGATGACTGCTCAGAAGAATCAATACCCACAGGAATACTGCCGGCAGAGTGCTTTGCCGATGCAACCGCGCCAAAGACAACGCTTGACCTTCCCCTCCGTGTAGGAAGAGAATTGTTCCTGAAGTATTCAGCAACCGACGCCAAAACAGGAGTACGTGAGACATACTACTGCATACATAACAGCACCAATGACTGCTATCCTTCAAGGAAATTGTCCCAGGATCTCATTGCAGGAAAGCTTACAATAGATTGTGCTGGCGTATGTACGATTAAGTACTACAGCGAGGACTACGCCAGGAATATCGAAGAAATAAGGAGCAGCAACTTCTTTGCAGACATAACACCTCCACTTGTTGTACCAAGACACGAAGTAAATACTATAAATGTTCCTGGAACCGATGTCTACGTTAGTAATCTAACGATGACGTTCTTAGTTTCTGACGACATGAACGTTAGGTGCGATGCCAGGCTTTTTAACGAAGCAGGCACAGTCCAGTCATTCCAGAACATCATTGACTTACCTCCAGACACAGACGGTACATATACTAGAAATTACAAGAACCTTGAAGATGGTGTGTACAAGTACAGCATTAAGTGTTGGGACGAAGTGGGGAACACGAACAACACGTACGAACTTAAGCCCTACCCCATAACAATTGATGGTGACAGCAGCATCACAAAACCGTTGCCATACTACAAGACGTTCAAGGATATAGGTGGGATTACGCTCAGTATAGAAACGAACAGGAATGCTGCTTGTAAGTACGGACTTTACGATCCAGACCAGCCTGATGACAACAATTACGGAAGCAGCAGAATGCACCGGTTCAACGATGCGGGAACGACTCACACTGAAACACTGAGCAGGGACTGGGCGATAAGAGAGCTGGGAATTGATCCCGACACTAGCCAGTTCATAAAATTCTGGACAGCTTGCGATTTTGGAGGTGGAGAGATAACAGAAGGAAAGGTAACTGATATGATACGGTTTGCACTTGATCCTGAAGGACCGGTAGTGCGGGTAAGGAACAAGGATGTGCTTACTGACATGTACGATACCACGATTCCAAAAGCAGGACAGCACCAGTTTGCATTAGTGTGCACGGACCCCGTGATAAAGGAATACTATAGCAGTACGAGTGACGGGCAATACGAGTTCGGCTGTGATGTCATCAAATACAGTGCATCGTGCACGAACTGCCTAACAGCATCCCAGCGCAGTCTAACTGATGGAACAAAAAGAGTCGTGGCCACGCTGACAATAAACAAGACTACAAACATTACGTATTCAGCCAACGACACAAAGAACAATCTTGGACCACCAAACACGATTCCCGTACTTGTTGATTCAGAACCTCCAAGAGCAACGATAACCATTTACGCGCTCACGGTGCCGCCCACAAGCGTAACTGACCTTTACGAAGGACAGTACACAGTTAGGATAAATGCGTCAGAACCAATAAATTTGACCAAACTGGAGCTGAGAACAGTAAGCCCTGTTATTACGCTGCTTCTAGTGCCAATACGTACTGCAGCAGATGAGTACGACGCAATACTAAGAATAAACCAAACCAAGTTCCCTGAATTGCTTTCCAATGGTACGATGACTGCCACGTTCAAGGACAAGGCAGGCAGACAAGATACTGCGGTGTTGAACATTGTAATTAATACAAAGGCGCCAAAAACGCCAATACTGGTGCCCGCCTTAAAGGAATATGCAGGGCTTGGATACAACCTATATGAACATAATGGCACATACTATACTCCCAACGCCACGTTGAAAGTGAGTGGAAAGTACGAACCTCAGACGAGTATTGCTTTCTTTGTGGCGAACGAATACACAGTACAAAGCTGGTTTGACCAGACAAACAATGCAGCCAGGGATGGTCCAACATTCAAACTAAGAGACCCTGCAAAGAAGGGAAGCAACATAATCTATTTGGATCCGGGATTTAACATTGACGGATTAATGATAGATTGGTCTGGTGCGTTCCTTGGCATGCCTATAGCCAGAAGAGCATATGGTATGTATGACCAGTTTTATTCTGTTGTGAGCAAGGAAGCAATCTCAACACCACTTGGAATCTCAGGTTACAAGATAACTCTCGGCGAGAAACTGGAACAGGATGTAGCTGCAGGTGCTTACGTGAAGAGGTACGAAAGCAGATATCCATACAACCATTTCGTGGGGGCTCTTGACCTTCGCTCGTTTGAAGAAGAGCAGGCCCCATTCTTTGCAGCAGCCACGAGTCCTTCAGGAGTATTTGTCAAAACTCCAGATTATTCAATTGTCTTTGACAAGACTGCTCCCATGTTCCTTTACTCAGGAATCGCAGGACACTCCACCAACCAAAGACGACCGGAGATTACTATATATGTGATGGATCCTGCGCTAAATACTGATTTAGGTGATTCCAAGAACTTCGGCTACATGCTAAGCGGAAATCAAGCCACGTATACCATTGAACCTGTAGTGGGAACGTTTAAAGGATATCGTAATGTATACAAGATTACGTTAGTGCCGAAAGTCGATCTGAAAGATGGAAGATATGAGTTCGGGATTTCAATAATGGACTATGCACGGAACAGTATGTCATATCGTTCATACTTCCAAGTGAACAATAAAGGTCCTACAGCGCCACAATTTGCGCTCGATCCAGAAGGAAAGAACAGTCCAGGTCCGGGAAACAAGTATTACACAAAGAACAGCAACTTCACGGCATACTTAGGATTCAATACTTCAAAAGTGGTTGTAGTTAGTGTCAGAAATTCAGCGAACAATAATGCGTACCGTGTGGTGTGCACTGAAATAAACAAGTCGAAAAAGCCGGCGGACGTACGAATGAACATGAGTCAGGTTCAAACCCTTTCACGTTGTACATTTACAGACCCATTCCCAGAAGGCACGTATAATATCAAATTCTGGGCTTATCACGACACTGCAACAGGTCCAAGTCAAATGACTGAGAACACGTTTACAGTTGTTGTGGACAAAACACCTCCCGAAATTACTGTGTCTGCACGTAATATCACGCGGTCAGGAATCAAGTACAGAGTCAACGCAACAATGGTCACATTCGAAGAATCATTGGTGCTGGACATAACGGTACAGGGCAAGGGTCCAATTACGGTTGCAGGTATGCTCAAGGATAGGACATTCATATTTGACGTGCCAGAAGACTTCGACTGGGGTGTTGCAGAGAACTACGAAGAAACAAAGAATATCACGATTGATGTTGGAGATTACGCAGGAAACACAAAGGCATACACGAAGCAGGTGTTAGTGGACAATGTCAAACCGGCAATAGAGAACGTTACAGTGAAGCCATACTACGTTCTTGACGCAACCGGAAAATACTTAGTAGTGAATGTTGCTGATGTGGTATTCACAGGGAAAACGAGCAAAGACGCAATAATACTGTGTCCGTACGACAACAATGGAACGCTGATTGAACCTTGCGCAATTACAGCATGCAAGAGCGCTCAGTCTTGTATCATCAATTCCACATTCATCCTGAAATCAAGAATACCATTCTTCGTCCTCGATGACCAGGCTGAGAGTTTCATAACACTGATTGCTACTGACTTAGCAACAAATACGAATAACAAGACAGTATTAATCATCGCAGACAACCTTGCTCCAAGTCCCTCGAAGGTGTACATAACGGACAGCGTGACTCCACCAGAAGACCAGCCAGTCACACCTATCGTGTCTGGCGGAAAGCCCGTTGAAAAACCTATACTCACATGAAATATTTCGTAGCAGTACTGATAGCGATACTCCTTGCCGCCAGCGCGACGGCAGTCACAACTACTGAATATACCAAACCAACAATTCACTTTGAGTACGATGAAACTGTAACGTTCATTAATGCAGTGTTCACTGACTCATTTAGCCACGCAATTCCATTCACACGAAGTCCCAGTACCAGCACAAGCACAAAATACAGTATACAACCAATAGATCATCTATCAAACGGCGCATATACAATCATAATTACCGTTACAGATGCAATAGGCAACGCCAGACCCTGGGCATACGAGTTTGAAATTGACAGGCCATTCTTGGGAATAAAACTGCTAAAACCAAAATATGGAGTGTCTCCAACATCAATATTTGACTTGGTGCTTCAAACTACTGACCCAGCTCAGCAATGCAAGTACACTCTTAATCCTGCACTCCCATTTGTCAGCATATCCAACCCAGACACAATATTCCAATTAAGCGCCGACAGGAAAACGCATTCAATACTAGGATTTGACGATATGCGTGCTTTGGCAGACAATCAACCATATCCAATATACGTCAAATGTCAAGACCAGCTAGGCATAACTAACGATAATGACCCTGAAAGGTTTGATTTGGCAATAGACAGAACAGTACCGCTCATTAGAGTTCGTGCTGATCCTGCAAACATAATTGAAACGCCAGAAACAACAATCATAGTGGACAGTGACGACCCCGTAATATGCAAGTATGACTTAATGGCAACAACCTGGAACCAAATGCAGAACAAATTTGCAGGATTTGATAATGCAACATTCTCACGTCAACTAAAACAGAAATTTTTGGGTTTGACTGATAAAACAACAACGACATACAATGTAATGTGTATGAATGGTGCTGAACTATACAGCGCTTTGCAGAAAGTTACATTTACAGTGGATTTAGGCGCTGCTCCAAAAATACTAACGTTACTGCCAAAAGGATATGTTAATACTGCAAAAGCAGCACTCAATGTCACTACAAACAAGAACAGTCAGTGCCAGTACTTGGACGGCACAAAAAATATACCATTCGACAACACGTGGAAAAAGAATCATGTAGTAATAACAGAAACACTAGAACAAGGCAAACACACGTTTACAGTAACCTGTCAGTTCGAGCAAGGTGGATCAGATACGGGCAAGATAGAGTTTACTCTTGACACTGTAGGACCGACCAATACTTCGTTGAAAGCACCAAGTCTAACTTGTGGCAACAAAAATGCCTGGTTCAATTATACAGGAACCGATCCTGCGGGAATCGGAGGAGTAAACTACACACTCACGGGCACGAATAACACGGTGTTGCAATCAGGAATAACTGCAGACAACCCAGTAAAAATAACTGCAACACTCAAAGATGGAATAACGTACACAGTAACTGCAAGGGTACGAGACACTGCAGGAAATCAGGCAGGACCATTACAAGTACCAATCCACGCCAGCAGCTCAAACAGGACCGAGTGCGACACAACACCACCAACAACAAATGCGATACTAATTCCCGACAACACAACAGTAAAAGTTAATGTTACTTGTACCGATTCAGGATCTGGTTGTACGAACTCATTCATCTACAGTCTTGTCGCCCTCAATGAAAAATGCACTCCCACCACAAGCAAGAACTACGGAACATTAATTCTCGCAACAAAATCGGGCAAGTTCTGCTGGGAAGCATCAGACAAGAACGGAAACAAGATGCCCGGCACAAAACTAATCACGATAGGGGGCAATGCCTGCAGCAATGGCGTAAAGGACACTAATGAGCAAGGAGTGGATTGTGGAGGACCTTGTCAGGCCTGCGATGTGAACCAAACCTGTACTTTCCACTCGGACTGTGCAAGTGGGTTATGTCTGGAAGGCACGTGCCAGGCAGGAACATGTACTGATAACATAAAGAACCAGGACGAAAGCGATGTTGATTGTGGAGGAGTTTGTCCTTCATGTCCCCTAAACAAGCAATGCGACTTCAACTCAGATTGCACAAGTGGTTATTGCAAAGATGACAAATGCGCAGAAGCAAGCTGTACTGATGGAATAAAGGATGGAAACGAAACTGGAGTTGATTGTGGGGGGAACTGCCCTGCATGTTCTGGTGGTGTAGCCTGTAAAGTAGATGCGGACTGCGAGTCAGGATTCTGTGACCATGGAACATGCCAGGACAAAGGCAATAAAGATACAGATGGCGACGGCATGCCGGATGTCTGGGAAACTAGGTATGGTTTGAATCCAAATGATCCAAACGATGCGGGAACTGACCTAGATGGTGATGGCCTAACAAACCTTGAAGAGTACAGACTCGGTACGGACCCCACTAACAGAGACACAGATGGTGACGGAAGAGATGACTTGGAAGAAGTGAATAAAGGCACGCAACCAACAGTGTTCGACAAATTTGGTCCTGGATTATTGCCCTTACTTCTGCTGATAATTGGAATACTCTTAATAGTTTCAGGAGGTGGATATCTCATATATTCCACGTACTTCCAGGAAGATCCAAGGAGCACGTCCCCAAGAATAGTAAGTCAGAGAACTCAAAATCCGAATGTTTCACAAAGGAAAATAGAAACAATCGACCCCAAAGAGAGAAGATTGCAAGAATCACTGAAACAATCACGCATAGAAAGAAGAACTGAGCAAAGAAAACAATTGTTCGGCGAGTTTGAAGAAGAGGATTCTGTTGACACGGCACCCCTAAAGCCAGCAAAAGCAACTGAGAAACCAAAGGAGAGTCCACTGACGCAGCACAGTGTTTCTAAGCCAAGCGATGAATTCGTAACTGTGGAAGAATTGCAGAAGCGCACTCAAAGCAAACCAAAACAAGACCCCACAAAACCAGGTGAAGATGCTTTCCAGGAACTGGAAGACCTGGTTGAAAAAGCAGAGCAATATCATGCAGATAAGAAAATAGTGCAACCTGTTCAATCTACACAACCCGCAACAAAGAAACAAATTCCTAAACCAGAATACAAACCACAACAAAAAACAGTGTCAAAACAGAAAGCCCCAACAGCACCAAAGAAACCAATGACCAATGAAGAAATCTTCAACGAACTTGCCAGCATGGCAGATTCGAGCAAGACAGCAGTCAGGCAGGCATTGGGTGGTAAGACAGTAAGGAAGAGCGAAGCCAAGAAACTCTTCGCAACAGTACAGAAGAGAGAAGACCTGGACATGGATGTTTTCGAAGCAATATTGTCCAGCCTGGTTTCAAAAGGAAAGGTCACGAAGCAAACTGTTAACGAAATTCTGTTCGAGTTCAAAGACAGGTCACTGCTCAACGCACGCGAAGTCGAAGGACTGCGAGGCAGGCTGAAGATAGAATGAAAGCGCAGGTCCAGCAGGTTTTCATCTACGCCCTAACGGCAATCATAGTAGGTCTGGTGCTTTTATTGGGGTACACGTTCATAAGCAAAACACTCAACCAAGGCTGTGATGTTCAGCTCGTGAAGTTCAAGGAAGGAATGCAGCGAGAACTAAGCAAAGGAACTAATTTCGGGAGCTTCACGCAAGTTCATCTGGGGAGGCCTTGTGATTATTCTAATGTGTGCTTCGTAGATAATGGAAAAATCGGAAACCAGACCTTTTTGTTTGCCGACAATAGTGTAATAGAATCAAGTGTGCTATCTGGAGTTCCCACAACAATATTCATCTATAAACAGGATGCAACCGAACCATTGATTGACAGTGCACTTGTGACTGTAGCTGATTCTTCAAGTATTATTTGCATTCCTTCGGTTGCCGGCAAATTTTCCTTTGGGCTGGAGGGCAAGGGCAAGACAGTGCAGGTGGTAGAACTGCAATGAAAGCAAGCATTTCAATACAGTTCTCATGGATCTTCATCTTCATAGTGGGCGCGGTAATGCTCATATTCTTCGTTAGCTTGGTAAAGAATCAAGAGAAACAGAGTGATTCTGGCATAGCTATAGACATTCTACAGAACCTTGGTGGTTTAATTCGTGGAGCAGAAGGAAGCCCAGACACGTTAAAACGGTACACTGTGCCCGAATTCACTTATGACGCTTCATGCGAACCCGGAAGCAACGAACTCATTATTGGCGATGGAAGTTATAGAATGGATTTGGCGGACCAGGCAGTATTCTCACCAAGAAAAATCAAAGGGCCAATATTGCTTGCGTGGACCGTACCATTCGAGAAACCGTTCAGAAGCAGAACGCTGGTGTATTTGACCAGTTCGAAGGTGCAATATGTTTTTGTAAGGGACGGGGAGTCATATAGGTATCTCCTGGAAAACATCAGTTCGAGCTTCCCGCAGGGGATCGATGTGAAGATAGTAAATAAGGTGAACGAGGTTCAGTCAGGATACGATAAGACAATAACAATCTCAATCGGAGATCCAAACGAGAACACTGACGTGATAATATTGCCACACTCAGGGACAAATAAAAATGACGATTGGGGCGACCTAAAAATAAGAGTTGAATCGGGATATTCAACACTAAAATACTCGTCAAGAGCAATGCTGATTGGCGCAATAATTACTGGAGATGCAGAACGTTATGCTTGTAACATGGACAAAATTCTGGACAATCATGCAAGAGTGGCCAAAGTTCTCAAAGAAAGAGCAAAAAGCATGAGCGTTATCTTGAAAGATGATCCGGCAACACAGCAATGCGCAAACCTGCTTGGGTTGGGCAGCAACGTCTTGGATAAAATAATCACAAACGCACAGGAAAGAAATATTGATGCCCTGGAAAGCAACGCGGCAGTGCTAACAAACCTGAACGACGATTTAGCAAGGGCAGGAAGCTGTCCTCAAATATACTGAAATGAAAGCACAAATACAGATGGGAGAGACCATTGCAATCATCATAGTTGTAATAATAATGCTAGTCCTGGGGTTGGTGTTCTACTCCAGAATTCAGGGTGAAAACGTACAGGAAAAACAGTCCACGTACAGAGGGCTCAATGCAGTTCAGGTAGCAAGAGTTGTGGGTACGTTACCAGAATTAACGTGCACAAGAGGCGTAGCGCAGGATACCACTTGTGTTGACATCGTTAAGGCGAGGATATTCAAGACAGCAGCCGAAAACGATTATGTAGCATACCAACGACTTATCGGAGACGCGCAAATAACTGTATACGAAACATACCCAACGAAAAGAAACATATCAATCTACAACAGAACCGTAAATGGAAGCTACTCCAGCATTAAAATCCCCATAATAATCCACGACCCGGTAAACAGGACAAACTCCTTTGGGTATGTTCAGGTGAATACATATGGCTAAAGCCCAAATGGAAATAATGGGGCTTGCAGTCATAGTAATCCTTGTTGGGATAGGACTATTTTACATGGTGGCATTTCAGGCTGAAAAACCAGTTCAGAAGCCTGTGCAGGATTATACTAATTCACAACTGGCAACAAACATGCTCATAGCCATGCTGCATACGGACATTCCGGCATGTGGTGTTGATTTAGAAGACGTAATCTATGATTGTGGTACGGCTTATAAGAAACTGCAATGCGTGCAAACAAGCAGTTGCGGAGCAGTGATAAGAAACGCAACTTTCGACATGATAAACTCAACGCTTGGAGTATGGGGAACAGATTATACGTTCAACGTGACTACAGATCCTTCAATTGGTCTATCCAGCGAAGTGCCATGCTCAGGCATGAGGAACAGGAAAACAGGCATACAGCCCATTCCGTTGTACCCAGTACAAGGCACGGTATTGGTAACGCTCAACATCTGCGAGTAAAGCTTTTATACGCGGCGTATTAAAAGGACAGCATGCAGGTCACTCTTACAGTGTTGTGGAAGTTTTTGGTAACCATAATATTCATTATACTTTTCGGATTTGTCATACTCAAGATAATAAAGATAATACCATGAAAGGCGACGTAACAATAGGAGTGATGATTCGATTTCTCCTATTTGTCGTGGCCACAATTGTCCTTGTTGCAGTGTATGTCGCAGTTCATGGCACGATGAGCGAAGAAGCCAAATTCGAGACGTGTAAGGCAAGCGTTTGGGGAAATGCACAGCGTGTTGCTATTGGTGATGCGATTAAGGGCCCCGCACTGTTCAAGATTGATTGTCCAAAAACCCAAGTAAAGGTAACAAGCAGCATGACTGACAGACAGGCAAAATTAGTCATTGCAGATGGGATGGCCAGATGCTTCAACAAAATGGGCCAAGGAGAAGTAATCCCATTCGATTCTTCGTGGTGGGAAAGTCACAATACTTACTGCGTAATTTGTTCAGATGTAACATTTGACAAGGGATTCAGGAAGAAATACGAATCTGTGCAGGATATTACTGCATTCTTAGGCTCGACGAACATGACGGGGGCTGGAAAAACGTACTTTGAGTACCTCACAAGCGGGAGCAAGCTGGACTACGAAGTCGACATGACTCCTGAAAAGGCAGCACTACTACATGAAACGTACCCGACAACAGAAGATTACGTAATACTGTACACTCTTAACAAGAATGGCGAAATATACAAGACGATAGGAGGACTAACCGGTGCTTTGGGTGGTGGTGCAGCGGGTGCTGCAGCAGGCATTGGTATAGCAGCAATACTGACTGTTGTGCCGATTCCTGGAACGCGAGTTCTGGCTGCAGGAATAATAGTATCGATGGTTGCAGGAGGCACGGTCGCAGGGGGTGTTACAGGTACAGTAATAGGTGCGCACTTTGAAACACATACTGCACAATCAGAAGGGCATTATGTTAGCACTGCATTCATACGGGAAAAGGATATGCAGAACTTTGAATGCGAGGCCTTGTATCAATGAAGAAAGCAATGGCTACAGATTTCTTCGTACTTCTTCTCATACTGGTTGTTGCGATAATAATTATTTACGCAGTTATCACTCTGCTTTTTGATTTTGGCAAGAAAGGGCTTGACACTCAGGAATGTTCTAACAGCTTAAGAATTGCAGATATGAAGACATTCTTTCTGAAAGATACGAACAAGGCAATAAAATGTGACACTACATTTACAACGCTCAAGGGAGAAGACACACAAATATTGAACCAGATAAGCACAGATATGATACGATGCTACAAAACGTTCTTCAAGAAGACCAGTGAAGGATACGAACAATACAAGCTATTCAACGAAGCAGGAGTGTTCTGCGTTCCGTGCGTTATTTATGAGTTTGAAGACGAAAACAGACAGGTTCCTGGCCTGATTCAAAATCTCGACAACACGCCATTCCCGGGCACTGACGCCACGGTTCTTCAACAGATTCTTTCCGTCGAGGGAACCAATAGAAAATCGTTGGAGGAATGGCTCGCAGACCCAAACACCATGGCAAACGAGCAAACACTTGACGGAAACAGCCAGTACGCCATAATATTTGCACAAGGAGTAACGATGGACTGGGTACAACGAATGCTCACAGGCAGAAGGGGAAATGGAGGCGCGCTTGGCAGCTCTCTGATTATGGGCGGTGCTGGGGCCATAGGACTTGTTGCAGGTGGAACAGGGTCCTGGGTTGGAGGCATTGGTGGCGTGGTTGCAGTTGGAGCTGGCGTATTCTTAACCTACAAAACAGTAGAACCCTGGCTCAATGATGATGCAATCGAGCGTAGAAGCATAATAACATTCCAGAAATACGACACAGAGTCGCTTCTTGACATGGGATGCACTGACGCGCCAAACATAGGATGAAAACGTTTAATAACAAAGGAAGAAACGGTTATTTGTGATGTTCAGAAAAGGAATGGCAGTTCCATTATTGATCGCGTTGTTGCTTGGTGTAGCTTTGGCCTTGGTTCTCATCTGGAATATGATAAAGAACCCTGGCTTCGTAGAGAACCTTCTTAGTGGATTAAGGAGGTTGGGATGAATAAGAAAGCAATAACAGGCACAGGGTTTCTGTTAATGCTTATTATCTGTGGCGCTGTTGCCTTAATAGTAATCCTAAAGGTAATACCTGCCATTCGCGAGGCGAGCAAGCCACCCACAGAATTAGGCTTTTGCACCAACGCAGACCCAGATTACCCGTGCAATGGAAAGCCAGATGGTACAGTCATAGATGATCCAACAGGCGTATGCAACAAGATTATCTGCAGGGTGTACGGTACTGAGTGCACGTACGAATGCGTTCCAGACGTATCTTAACCCACAACATTTATATACTGACTTCTCCCGGAAAAAACGAGGTGAACCTCATGAATAACAAGGGCCAAGGCATAAGCATGAACGTCATTATCATAGCAGCAATAGCACTATTGGTGCTAGTAATACTCAGCGTGCTTCTCCTGAGAAGCGGTGGCAACCTGGGAACACGAACAAACAACGAGTGCTCGAATACAGCCGGGGCAAAATGCGTCGCAACCATGGCAGAATGTCCAGGCGGCGTCACTGATAACGGAAAGACATGTACAGTCGGTCTTTTCTGCTGCCTGACCCCTTAAAACCATGAAAGGCGAGATTAGCATAACGGTCGTGATAATGATTGTTATAGCTTTGCTCGTTCTTGCAATACTTGCTGCTGTTCTGCTCAAAGGAGGGCGTGGTCTTAGTGGAGTGGGTGTAGATTGTGCTGCTCATGGAGGACACTGCACCGACCGAGACAGTTGCATTGCTGAACAGGGCCAGCCCATTGCTGTCGGTGGAATAGGTAACGATTGTGCGAATCAGAATGTGTGTTGCAAGGCAACAGGAACCAAACCAGCAACGCCCTAGGCAGGCGACTATCAGATTAAATAAAACTGTGTTCGCGCACTAACCAACAAATGGCACACGGAGAAATCTCAACGGAAATGATTGTCAAGATTGTTATCATGCTGCTGGTGTTAGCAATCATCATTGCGGGAGTTATTTACAAAGTGGTTAAAGGAGCCAATAACGCAACGTCCTGTCAATCAAAAGGAGGAACATGCGTTCCAACGCAAGAGTGCAAAGGATTCAACTATGGACTATTGTGCGAACAGAATGGATATGTATGCTGTGGAACAACATGAATAAAAAAGGAAGTCTCAGCTTACTTCAGGGAATAATACTGCTTTTGATAATTCTCGCAATAGTATATTTCGGAATACTCAAACCGTCAAATAACATCGCCGAGGACTTTCCTGATATAGTATTCTGCAACAACATAGTGCCTAACGGGAAGTGTGTTGAAAACATACAGCCAGATATGCAATGTCAACGCGGAGTACTTGGCGTTTGTCCCGATGACAAACCGTACTGCTGTGGACCTCTCGATGAACAATACGGAGGAGCAATTGCTGATGCGTATCCTGTGAGAATATTCTTCGATGTAATGGATGGTAAGTTTCTCGCGAACCAGAATGATCATACAGGACCATTAAGTGCCAGACTGCAGGACCAGGTTACTCTCAACATACAGCTTGCCGCAGGATATATTGGTCAAGATGAATTCAAGGTTTGCAGTGTAGCAATAATTGACTCGTCAGGAAAGGCAGTTGAAGGCAAAAGCGGACCAATACAGTTCCAAAAAGACCCGTGCAATGTACAAGCAAACACTGCATCAGATAGTACGCTGATAGCCCGATTCAAATTCTACGAGATAATGAAATCTCCCGCGCCGGGAGAATACCAGTTCATATTCAAGCACGGGCAGGATGCGAGCCATCTTGCAGTATTGGGAAATCCGATAAAGATAACGCTAACCGAGACGAGTGTAGCATGAATCGCTCAGGACAAGCTGTAGACATGAGTTACGTCCTTGTAAGAATAGTTCTTGCAGTTTTAGTATTCATATTTGCCGTGTGGTTGGGGTTCAAGCTTGTTGGCTTGTTTGGTACGGGAGGGGATGAACTCGATGCTAGCAAGCAGAACTTTATTTATTTGGATACGGCAATAAACAGGATTCTGAAGAGCCCAAGCGACGTTGCGGGAGTAAACATAGAGTATTACATTGCAGAAGGATTCTGGCTTATAGGGTTTGACGCTGGCGAACCAAGCAACCCCAACCCTGAATCTATTGACATATGGACACAGAAGAAGAGTACTGTGTGCCCAGATGGCGATGTTCTCATGTTCGCGAACGGAGAATCGCCAGACCAGCTGACCAGAGATCAACACAAACTTGGTGGTTGTGTTGCATTACCGACTGCCTGTGCGAAGTTACCATGCCTTTGTTTGTACAAGGATGTTCCAAAGGAGTCTAAGCCGAATGACAATATTGTGACGTGCAAGTCCGATTATCCTTCGGGCATGCGCTTAGCTTCGGATATGCGTTTTCAATATCAGTCCAATGACTGGTATGACAGAAATGGAATAATTGCCATGCCAAGAGATGACCTGCCTTCTCTGGCAAGTCAGCAGGAAAAAGACAGGTATCTTGTCATCACCGGCGGTGCAAGAACCGTATACAGCATATATCTAGAGAAAACACCAAGAGCAGGCACTGTGACAATAACTTTAACAGACAAGCCAAGCACTGAGCGAGAATACTTGGCCAGGAAAACGTACACAGTTTGTCCCGCAGGTAGCAATGATGCATGCGCACATAATGAGCCGTACGATACAATAATTCAGACCGAGTTATGTCCAGACAACGACAACCAGGCAAGATGTGCGTACGACTTTACGAGTCAAGTTTGTGTTGTGGACTGCATGGACTGGTGCCCGTTCAGAATAGTTTCAGCATGCATTTGTGGAAACGATAAAGGAGCACCCCGAATATATGACAAAGGATTTTGTGGCACTTCAAGTGACCCTGGCGCGAACAGAGGACTAAGACCTCATTTTGATTACGTTCTTAATGATGGAACAAACACAGTAAGCGGTCAGTGCATTGATATTCAGGTGTGCAGTGATTACGACAAGCAAACAAGCGCGAACCAGTACTTATGCGAGCAGGACCCGTGCCATATAGGATGCAAGCCCAAGACAAATAAAGACACGTACGAGAGCTGCGAGCCCTCAATCTAGACAAGCTATTTAAAAGGAGAGTTCCAGGATAACGTCATGAACCGCAAAGGGGATGAGGGCATCTTTACAAGGTTAATATTCAGGATGCTACTTGCGGCATTGCTCCTTATCGTGTTATTGAGCTTCGCGAACAGACAGGCAAACCTCACACAATTCCACAAAGAATACTATTCTGCAGATATTGCTTTAACGCTTGACTCGGTGTTGGGAGTTCCGGGTGACGCACAGTTCAACTATTATGTTTCATCAACAAGAACGCCATTGTTCATAGACATAACTAAGAAAGGAGTTACCATAGCAACGGCTCCCAATGGAAACGATATTTCAGCGCTCATGTATCCTCGTGCTTCAGATCTAGCAATAATGGAAGACCCGAGCAGTCACAGACCTCCTTGGTTAAGCATGGATAAGACATCGCAATCATTGAAGGTAACGAAGACACAGGAAAAAACATGTCCAAGCAGTGAAGGGTTTACGTTACAAGGAAAGAAGATTGGGATATTTGCACCGGAAGATAAGGAAGTCGAAACAGCCATGCTACAAGTTCTGCATGCTTTCATGCCCCAATCGGAGACGACAATAGGTAATGGTGATGTGAACATAGGCCTTAAACGAGGAGATAATCAAGTTCCGAGACTCATCCTTGGCACAGACACACCAGTCACAAAACGAATGGTCTGTTTGCTAAGAGAAGAATTCATAGGATTGGGAGATTTGCTGGAATCAGATCAGACATATGCAGGAGAAGGGGTCCTTCTCGAAATGCCAAAAGGAGTTCAAGTACCTGATGCTTTTGCACAGCATTTAGCTGCAGTACTATTGGCCTTGGAGGATACCAAATGAACAAGAAAGGAGAC
The DNA here is from genome assembly GCA_043818175.1 of Candidatus Woesearchaeota archaeon. GTDB lineage: Archaea > Nanobdellota > Nanobdellia > Woesearchaeales > JBDRGA01 > JBDRGA01. The sequence continues at coordinate 96,926 of JBDRGA010000016.1, forward strand.
AGCTACCTGTTCCAAGGCATCCTGGACCTTTTCTTTGTTGGTGTAGTAGTTGCGGTAGCCGTAGCAATCATAACAACCATTGCAAGCACGACAATCGACAGTGCGTTACCCGCAGGCGAAACAGCATTCAACAGAATGTACTATAGTTCAAATGGATTCTCGTATACAGATAGTTTGGGAGTTTCGCATCCTGGAACAATAGATTTAGCAAGATTCGACCAAAAAGTGCTTGAGGAAGCGTACCTTCAAGAAATTCCAATGACTGGAATGAAGTTTACTCTGAACTTTGACAAACGACAGGAAATAGTCCTCGTTAACGAACCAGTATTCAAAAGGCTGGCACCAATAGGCGAAGCAAAATTGGAAGGCAAGGGCGGTGCGTACTTCACAAAGAAAATACTGCCCGTAACAGTATACGATGGGAGTTATCATGCAGGAACCCTTACAGCGGAGGTGGTAGCATCAAAACGATGAACCGCAAAGGATTCGAGTCAATAATATGGAACAGTGCGTGGTACATAGTGTTCGCGTTGGCAACAATAATATTCTTCATACTGCTAGTATTCGTAAGAAAACATGATCTTGTAGCAGAAGAGAAGTTCACACAAATTGACGCCACAACAAAACTTCAAGCATGGTTGGAACAACCAGTGGAAGGCCAACGACCAGTGATTGACGTGTTGTCGAGGTTTGCATACTATAAAGACAATAGCAAATATGAAAATATGGTTGAGGCTTCTGCAATTAGCATGTTCTCAGATGAAAAATGGAGAGTTCAAATTATTGGAGTTCCAGACCCTCAAGGAACAAAAACGAGAACGTACAGTTTAGCTAGCAAGAATTGTCCAGATAATGATGGGGACGTAATTGCTCAACAGGACGTCCCATTGTACGGAGGAGAAACTGGAACGGTGCAATACGTGGTGTGCTCATGAAAACAAACAGGAAAGCCCAGTTTTTCACGCCATTAATAGTAGTATTCTACATAATCGCAATAGTTTTCGCGTTTGTGACGATAACAACTTCATTAAGTGATGTGAAGGATCAGCCTCTGGCAGCAATAGGAGACAAACAGGCAGCAGTATTCCAGGCAGTACAAGAAGCAAACGGTAAGAGAATAGACGTAAGGCAGGTTGCGAGAAATGCACACGACCCTGCTTTGTATGATGCAGGACAAAATGGATTTTTGGAAAATTCGGAATGTGGAATGTATGCAGATATGAACTTGTGGAATGACAAAGACAAGTCGTGCTATCCCTCCATTGAGAACATAACTCTGTTTTATGATAAAATAGCGCAGCCCGGTGTACAAAGATATCTTCCGGATGCAAGAGTTATTACAACGCTTTCAGGAAACTCAATCGTTGCAAGCCTAGGGGCCAAAGCAACTGCACAAATAATGGGCGTAGCAACAACGTACAAGTACTACGTGGGAGGGGGATTGGGATATCCTCTCTCGAATCCAAAAGTGACATCCTGTTTTCCAGATCAGGGTTCAACAGAGTACCCAGGCATAAAGCTCAAAGCAACAGACAACAAAGTCCATGCAGCAGAATCAGGGGAAGTGCAATACCTTGCAAATGACAAAATTGCCATACTTCACCCACCATTACGCGTTGGGCCATTAGAATATGCACTGATGACTGAATACAGTCCTGTGAAACCAACGAACGGCCTAAAAGAAAATGATCACGTGAATTCAGGCCAAATGATAGGTGAATTAATTGGCCCTGAATTGACTTTCTCTGTCATGGATGCTGAAGCACAGCTCAACAGAGAGTATGAGGAGACGTTGGGAGACGCATCAAGAGAATATGAAGGTAGGCATGGTTACGTAAATCCGTACTGCTATTTTGTTGATGCCCCGGAAATGGACAGTACTTGCGATCCATCTCAGTATTGTGATGCAGTGCGCATTCCAAGTCAACCACAGTTAAGTCAATCAACAGTTTACGATAAAGCAGGCAGCTTGGGTTCGTTGGCACCCACGTTTGATGAAACATACAATATTCGCACCACTGTGTACTATACTGTGCTTTTCGAAGATATTGCTAAACGATTTTCAGGAAAAACGCTCGAGCAAAAATGGTTCCAGGGCTTCACCGATGATGTCATGAAGCAATACGTAAAGAATCCAGCCAGTCCCACGAGTGTTGAATGCAAAGACAGACCAAATTATTGCTGCATACCCGAATCAAAAAGAGGATTCTATGAAGAAGTTAAGTGCCAGGGTAGTGGCATGTACGATGGAAAATTATACCAATCAGCAAACATAGGAACAACACTCGCATCAAGCACACCCACATCAGGTTATTCAACAGGTAAGACTGGATATGGTGGTGCTGCAGAAGTTGGAAAGTCGATTGCAGTCAACATAGATGAAAACTCTCCCTGTTACATAAAACCCCTAAGCACAGTTTGCATACAATTCCCATATAGCACTACTTGGAGCAGATGCTACCTTGCTGAAGACACAGGGTCCGCGTTTAAAGGAAGATGCAAGATAGACATCTATGCGGGAATAGGAATAAATGAAAAGGAAAAGGCATCTGCTACTGGCGCAGACAACGCAGGAAAGGGAGGACCTCTTGTGTGGGTGTTTATTCCGGGAACAGACACATCGAAGATAAGGCAGACAGGAAGCCCAGCAGGATACGTGAGCCTTCCATCTTCGTTCGCAATCCCGCTTGGTTTTGACCAGAATATCCTGAACAACCTAGTATCTTGGGCCCAAACCACAGTCAACGAATGCGATGACAAACCGGAAGAGTGTTTGACAGATAAGATAACAAAAAGCGATTACAATTCAAAGTTATCATGCAACGAAAAAATAGATGTTCTCAGACAAATTGCTGCCAGAGTTAACGATTGCAAAGCTCTTGATGATAATGAATGTGGATGTAATTTGGACATAGCATCAAAGATTCCTGAGGGATCAAGGTTCTCAGCAGATAAAGGCGAGTTCAGAATAGGACTAATAACCAATCCAGACTCTGTGAAGTATGATTATGACTGGGATGTAAACTTTGCCGAGACAAAGGAGTCACAAAAAACAAAACTGGAATCCTGGACTTATGGCATTTTAGATGAATCATTTATGGGTTCAACTGAAAAATGGGCAAAATTGGACACTCCACAGGTTCCTCAGACCCAAGTACTAGATAGGGCAGCACCCTGGAGCAAAATCACAATCTACAAGGACGACGAAGGACTGACAATCCTGAATGACAATACAGGAGTACGTCCATGCGCCGAGCCATTTTATAGAAAAGCAGCATGTTACGACACGGGAAAGAATATAGTTCTTGATACCATGGAACCAAATCCTGTCGCGACATCTCCTGATGCATTTACTCCAAGAGTGTACGTTGAAAAGAACATGATGATACGATTTGCCTTGACTCTCATAGACACGACAAAGCCCGATGCGATACGACCAGTAATTGTGTGGAGTGATGGAACTACAGCATTAATAACATGGGAAGCGCCAGAACAGACGACGAATGTAACTGTTTACGGAAATGATGAGCAGGTTACAACAACAGAAGGTCTTCATCCTCTTCAGATAGATTATTTCTGGGTGTCTTCCTACGGAAGCGCGTATTGCGACACAGCATGTCATTCAACATACTCTTTATCAGAAGGAGCAGCAGGTTTGCAGAGTATTGGCGGTGCGAGAGAAGCCCTTGTTTACGAGCTGGAGCCTGGAAAAGGCATAATAGGCCCCGAAGGAGGTGCTGCAATGATTTCCTTACCATCAATTCCCTACTTTGTGAGCGTGAACATCGCGGACCAGGCAGGAAACAAAGCAACGAACTTCAACGGAGCCATGGTAATGCCCATGATGCAGTAATTCTTTTCAATATTGAAATTAAATCTGCAAACGTTTAAATACCGTCTAGGAATACCAAGACGGGGGAAATGATAACCGTACCATACGACCAGATTATAGCCAAGATAAAGGCCGCTACAGGTCTTACTGATTCTGAGATTGAAACGATGATAAACGAGAAGCTCGAGCAGCTCTCAGGCTTAATCTCTAAAGAAGGGGCGGCGCACATCATCGCAAACGAACACGACGTAAAGATATTCCCCGAGCAGGGAGGTACTTTGCCAATAAAAGAATTGCATCCTGGCTCCAAGAACGTCAATACAGCGGGAAAAGTAGTGAAAAAGTATGAAGTAAGGGAGTTCAAGACAGAAAAACGCCAGGGAAAAGTGGGGAGCTTTCTATTGGGTGACAATGATGGGCTTATTCGAGTAGTTCTATGGAACGACCAGGCCGATTTATTCTCCAAATTCAATGAGGGAGATATCATCAAGGTACAGAACGCTTACGTTCGAGACAATAACGGAAGGGCAGAAATGCATCTGAACGAAAACTCAAAGCTTGAAGTAAACCCAGAAGGAATAACAATACAGAGAGCACAAGGTCCTGGTGCTAGACCTCAAGCTACAAGAAAAACAATCAAAGAATTAGGAGACAACGAGCAGAACGCGGAAGTACTTGCTACAATAGTTCAGACTTACGACCCAACATTCTTTGAAGTATGCTCGCAATGCAATAAACGAGCACAATTGAAGGATGGGAAGTATGAATGCGCAACCCATGGAGAAGTTAAACCGGATTTTGCGTATGTGATGAACGTTTACCTTGATGATGGAACAGATAATATCAGAGCAGTTCTGTGGCGCGAGTCAGCTCAATCCTTATTGCAGAAGACGCACGCAGAAATATTAAAGTTCAAGGACAAACCCGAAAGCTTCGAGCCGATGAAAACTGAACTTCTAGGTACAATCGTGCTTACCTCAGGAAAAACACAAAAGAACGAGAGCTTTGGAAGGGTTGAATTTGTTGTCAACAAGATAAGAAAAGCAAATCCTGAAGACGCTGAAGCAGGAAAGAAGGACGATTCCGGAAAACCAACCACACCTTCTACTCCTGAGAAGAAAGAACAGAAGCCAGCTCCAAAACAAGAAACACCAAATGCCGCGCAAGTCCCTCCAAAGGAGTACGATGATGATTTAGAGTTGGACGAGGAGCTCGTTAATTTAGATGATTTGTAAGCAAACAATGCAGGTGTATACACGATGGATGTGCGGTTGCCCATATTTATGTCGAGTATTGATTCAATTACTGCGAAATTAATGGACGGTGGATTCCTTGCGGGGGCACTTGTTGTTCCGTTGCTTCAAAAGCCACAGGAGTTGAGACGATTGGCTGGCGTGTTTGACCGGTTCAGAGAAAGAGTGGGTTCTGCTGTTGATGTCTATGTGGCTGAACATCCAGAAGATGATGATGCCAGAATTGCTTTAGCTGGATTTCTGCAGTATAACATAGTGCGTCCGTATATTGTGCTTGAAAAGGCAGCTCGGGACGTTGAAGCGGGAAAGCCATTTGATGTTGGTGTGTCTGCTGCTTTGACGATTCTATATTTGATTAAACAAGAGGAAATTGCCGAGATGTCCAAGTCTCCTTAGGTTAACATTATCGGAATTTATATCTGCTAAACTATGTCTGAAAGATTTTCAAGTTTTGAACCTAAACAGATATATTGATTTCTGAAATTCGTCTTGTGCATACATTGGCCTTCAAACTGAGATAATCAAAGACGAATTTCAGGACGAAAAACCTCTAGATGAATACTTTGGTTTTCAGACTGAGGTTTTTCATTCTGGAAATAAAGAAAGAAAAGCACCAGGTTGATGTCCTGGTGGGATCACCAAGTCCCATGCGGGTTCAAATACGTTTGAACTCCAGAACGTTGAGAGTCCCGCCCAGGGGTGGCAGGCGCCATCAATCCTGAAGGACTTTCAGAATTACTGATTTAAGTGAGAAAGTTTTCCCAGTATTTGTCGTGCACAAAGAATGCGCTGAGTTCAGTCAGTTTCTTGTATTTGTTCTTATCATATTTATCTAAGGGGCAGTTGTCTGCGTCTTGCAAGGCGTCGAGGTATTCTGTTCTGTGTTTCTTCTGATGAATTATTGGTGGATATTCTTTTTGCAGTAATATGTAGTTCATTAGTATTCTTCCTGTTCTTCCGTTACCATCAAAGAAGGGGTGTATTTTTTCGAACTTGTGGTGGAATGATGATGCCAAGATTAATGGATGCAAGTCTTTATCATATTTGAATACCTCTGCCTTTAGGCAGAGGATGGTGCTTCTTTTGAGATGTGGAAAATTTTAAGCAGGGGCT
>JBDRGA010000017.1:0-2957 GCA_043818175.1 Candidatus Woesearchaeota archaeon
ACTACATCAAACTCTAAGACTGATGCGCCGAGCTTCGCTGCGCGAAGCAAGCAGGGGCAAAGCCCCTGCTTAAAATTTTCCACATCTCAAAAGAAGCACCATCCTCTGCCTAAAGGCAGAGGTATTCAAATATGATAAAAAGATATCTATCGTTCAGTGAAGATTACTGGTGCGGCCTGACTTGCACGACGTTGCTGTGAACCACTTTTTCTCTGTCCCTGAACTGGTAGGTTAACCTTGCAGGTCTTAATGTGAAGCCGCCGACAATCTTGAGCTTGCTCTGAATAATGTAAGCTACAAGTCTTTCTTCTTGGGGTTCAAGAACATCCATTTCCCATCTTAGAACTGTGCCTTTCTTGCTGTCTGTTGTTACGGATGATGGTTGCAACGTGCCAACGTGCGCCTTCTTCACGACTTCAGCCAAAGAAGGTATCTTGTCCCTAACGCGAATCTTATGATATGGTTTGCTACTTCTATTCTTGATAAGGATTCTCACTTTGATTATTGGGTTTCCCGATTCTTTGTGAAGTTCTTCGTGTGCTTCCTTAATCAGTATTATTGGAGTACGCGTAACAAAATACAACACAAATACCAGAACGATTACAACCAGTATTGCGATACCAAGTTGATAGTTTCTATTGATTGTAATTATTGTTGTTGCCTGGGGTCCAACTTCCAGATGCCACGCATTTACGTTCTCACCATTTATTTTTTCATCTACTGGTGCCTGAGAATACTTTGTGAATATTCCTGTGAATGGATTGGATGGTACGCTAATAGTGTACTGTGCAGGAGCATTTCCCGCGTTTGATACTGTTATCTCTGTCTTTGTGGTGAAGAGTCCTGATTTCTTTGTTGTTTCTTCTTTGACTACTGTATATCCTGTTACTTCAAAGCTCTTGGTAACCCGACTTACAGTGGTGTTAAGGTAACTTATCTCTACGACCAACTCATGGGTTCCTGGCGTCTGTAATGGGTCAAGATTAAAATTATATTCATCTCTGTCTTCCATTAGCGGACCCAGAGGTTGTATTATTTTTTTCTCGAACAATTGGCTGCTAACACTAACGTCAAGCCCTGTTATGTTGAGGGCATTCCTGTTTCTAAGGTACACACTAACTTTAACTGGTTCTCTTGGATCTACTTGTGCTGGAATGTCGGCACCAAGTGCTACGCTTGGCATGTACCTTCCGTACCTTGAATCAAATGGTTTGATGTATACAGGAACTGTCTTCGTTAAACTTTGAACGGTGTCTGTGTTTGTTAATTTAATTGGAATTCCATGACTGCCTGGCTGGAGATTGCTCTTTGGTTTTGCAAGCACAGTCACGATACCCGTACCAAAACCCCTAACTTCTGTGGGTTGAGGGTCTACAGTACTGACCCAGTTGAGTGCGTCCGGGATTACTTCGAAGTTATGTCTCTGGCTTTCTGTATTGTAAATTGTGATGATGAATTTTGCAGATTCATCGCTGAAAATGGTGTCATTAACCGCAGTTACCTTGAAGTCAAAAGGAAATGCACTTGCAAGGTGTGCGAACGCAACAATCATGACTACAATCAGAATCGCTTTTTTCATGGGCCCTCTCCTCGTGAAAACTGGAGAGAGTGGTATATAAATGTTTCTGTCTTAGAAAAGAAGGCAAGAAACGATGTAGCCGCGATGATTCTCCAGTCCGGTTCCGTGCGGACCAACCGAAGTGGGTCTCGCTTCACTCGAACCCACCAAGTGACCCTACGTATGCGGTATAGAAATGTCGTTGTCCTTGTGCCACTGTTCAATCTGTTGGTAAAGCTTGGCATCCGATGCTCTTACTTCCGGAATATATGCTGAACTGCAGCTCTCCATCACTGTTTCGAGCGCGCCAATTCTTTGCTGTAGAGCTTCCACTTCTCGTAGGTGTCTGACCGAATAGGGAATTGATAAGAGAGTTGCAATGAGCATACCAGCCATATATCCCCTGTTTAAAATTTCAACTGTCTTGAGACCCTCTCGTATCCTTCGGTTCCGATCCATCCCTTTCGAATTCATGTTACCACCAAAGAGTGCTACTATAATATATAAACTTGTCGACCAATTCGCTGAAGAAGAGATAAAACGACTGGGGCCGCGAGGATTTGAACCCCGGTTACAAGCTGTCCATGTCATCGCATTCCCAGAAAGGGAGACTCGATGAACCCCGAGCTTGTGTGATATTGCTCCAAGGCAAACATTTGCTTTACCTGACCAAGCTACACTACGGCCCCGTAATGCTTTCGGAGAACAGACAATTCGTTTAAAAGGGTTGTGGTGTCTTCTAGGATACTCATAAATAGAAGGCCAACTTATAGAATTAGTATGGGCCAGCCGGAAAGAAAGTTAATAGTAGAATCTGATTTGGGTGAGCTTGTAGGTGTTGGCGATTTCAGGGCTGTTGTTCTATACAAGTCGTTTCCGCACACCTTCGTAATCAAAGTGCCAGCATGGGAAATGGCAGAAGCTGACGAAGTCACAGTCCAAAGAATTAGAGAAAGCATGAGCGCGAACTATGGCACTGATGACATGGCACGCTATGATTATGATGGCTGGCAAAGGCTGTCAAGAGTTCTTCCTGAAAATATGCGCGAATTCTTTGCACCAGTGCTTACCATTCATAACTTTCGATATTCAGGAGATGCTATCGTACAGCCACTCATCCATGATATGAACATGGAACCAAGCAGAAACCTTAGGACTGCAGAAACAGACCTTGCGCACAATATAGCATTTCAGCGCAGGCTAGAGTTGCTTCAGAAAGGACTTGCAGATATTGGACTGAAGTACGATGCAATGCGAAGAAGACACATCTTGGCTCAAGAATTCGAACCAGGATCATTTTGTCCTGTAGTAGTAAACCCGCGAGAACTATACAAAATCATGTCATAACCCTACTTTCATGCCCCTGCTTTTCTATTCTGATAATGTGTTCTGCGTAACT
>JBDRGA010000018.1:0-16472 GCA_043818175.1 Candidatus Woesearchaeota archaeon
GCCCCCCCCCCGCCCCCGCCCCCCCCCCCCGGCGGGGGCGTTTGTCGTTTGTTTTAAACGGATTTCGATATGCTTCTCTGATTTGCTACTTGTGAGTAGTCATGAAACGAAAGGTTTAAATATGAGTTATAGTTTAATTGCAAGAGGAGGGTTTCAATATGGCAAATGATGATTTCAAGGTGATGCTGGATAAGCGAGAGAGTCATACAATTCAAGGCGCAGAGCTTGGCGGTGCTTCTTTGAGAGGACGTGCTTTTTTCAAAAAGGGTGCTGCTGGTGTTGCGGAGTCCATTGATGAGGTTATAAGTTCTGGTTTGGTTCACGTGCCTACTTATGCTTTGATTCGTGGTCGTGCTTTTGCTTCAGGAAATGATTCTGCTTGGAATGAGTGGCATGATAGTAAGGCGGAGCGTTTGACTCTTTATGATGAGAGTGGCATTCTTGGCAAGGAGAAAGAGTTGTATGCTGTTGACATTCAGAACGGTGGTTTCTTTGTTTGGAATCCTCAGAGGATCAGGGATGCTGTAACAGAAGGGAAGTTGGTGAATTATGGTTTGCAGTTGGAGCAGTCTGAAGTTGATTCTGTTCTTGATGCAGTGAAAAGGAAGGATTATGAAGGTTTGAAGCAGATTTTGCATGGCGGCAGCGTAGCGTTTGCTGGTGGGTACGATGAGTTTGTTGAGGCTTCGGATGTTCCTGGTTTCATCAAGGGTGTGGATACTACGTATATCGTATTTAGATCTGCTGACGAAGCAAGAGAGCTTAGTTCCGGAAGAAGTTCCATTGCCAAGCAAAGAGCCAGTCCTGATTTGATAATTGCTTCAGGCGGTAGGAAACGACTTGGCGAAATGTTTGATGTGGCTGAGAAGCCAGAGCAGGAAGGAGGCCTTGGACTTAAGGAGTTTGGGGCGTGGAATGATGGTTACAAGAATAGGAACGTGGGCCGTGTGGTGGTCCTTGACGACTACGACTACGGCGTCGATGGCAACCTCAACCTCTACGGCAACGGCCGTTCGGTCGGGGTAGCGCCGGAGGCGCTCGACGCGTTCTACACGCAAAAGGACGTAGACCCTGTCGTGCTTAAGGTCAATCAGGCGATGAAAACACTCAAGCCGGTTGATTATGACAACGGTGTGCTCTTGTATGTTCCATCAGTCAGAGTGCAGGAATAACTTTTTAAATCGTTTTCTTCTCATTTTCAGAGTCCCAGCGTTTGGCAGGGCTCTTCCGTAAGGGTTTCCGCCAGCAAATGAACCGCTTGGAACTACACGCTCGTTCGCTGAGGCATGTGCGGACATGTTATAAAATGCAGCTCACGCAGAAATGCAGGGGCAGTGACGTAACATAGGCGAATGGGCTAACTCCGTGGGCCGTGTGGTGGTCCTTGACGACAACAACAACGGCGTCAATGGCAACAACAACCTCAACAACAACGGCCGTTCGGTCGGAATAGGCAAGCACTGGCTGGGACACTTTTTTTATGATTTGGAATTCGGGCGGTCTGAGTGCATTCACTTCCCCGCCCGCCAGAACCTGCTGAAATACTGTTTCTTATGCGGGTGCATGTGTCCCATCCTTACGTCTTCAACGGTGTAGAATGCATCCGGCTCCTGGTCCCTCACGAGTTTTGCGACTTTCTTAATGTTCTTTCTCTTGATAACTACATTGATAAGTCGTACATTGCCATTCTTCCCCTGTGCGCCCATGGTGGTTACAGTGTATTCCTGCTGTTTAAGAGACTCCAGCAATCCAGTTGCGTCGTGCTGCGTTATTATCCTGATAAGAACATGCCCAAGACTAAGCTTTTCTTCAATAACCATGCCAACCAGATTTCCCATGGCAAAACCTGCAGCGTATCCTATGAATGTTGCAGGGTTGGGAAGGTTCGTTATTACCTGTCGCACAGCAAGAAGCCATACACTCACCTCGAAGAACGCTATTATTGGTACGATTGTTTTGTAGCCCCGAACCATGAAGATGGTACGCACAGTACCCATGCCCACGTCGATAACCCTTGCGAGGAATATTAGCAGGGGAAGTATAATCCAGGTGAACGCTGCCGAGTCTATGAAGCTCATTCAGCAGAATATACAATCCTCTGTTCTTAAGCTTTTCTTGAGCGTGTCGTGTCATCCAGCGCAAATCATAAATAGGCATATTGCATTCCCAAGTACATGGCATCGGAAAAGCATTACAAGACCAGTATCGTGATTATCAGCATCATCGCGATTGTCGCAATCATCGCGGTCGTCGTTGTGGGAACAGCAAAGGTGAAAGATGCTGCACTGCAAAACACAGCAGGACAGGCAGTACGTATCTACGCGCCAGCACCCGAGGCTCAGCCCACATTCAACCAGCCTCAGACGGCTGACGTAGTTGCTGCGCGACCAACTTCTTAGACTCTTTTTCTTTCTTCTTCTCCGAAATGAAAAACATGGGTCTGAAGAACGAGGCATCGGCTTAGATGTTTTTCATCCTGAAATTCGTTCCTACGTATCTCTGCTTAAAAATAAGGTATGCTAAGGTCGAATTTCAGAAATCATTAAAAGCCGTATCTGCATCTTCCAGTCATGGACGTTAGTGTATCATTGCTTTCCAAGAAAGGTTCTGTGAACATCCCTAAGGATATTCGGGATCATATAGAGCCAAGAACCAAGTTTCTCGTGTTCACGCAGGGTGAAGACATCGTGCTTAGAAAGCTCACGCCTGGTGTTGTTAACTCGCTTAAAAGAGGAGAAATAACACCCGTTCAAGCGCAGGGCAAACGAGGCACTAAGAAGCAACAGCCTCTTGACCTAAGTAAAGATCCAAGTGACCTGTACAAAGATATTCTCAATAGAGCTCACTCAAAGCCACGAAGATACCACGCCTAGTTTTTGGTTGCCAGTTTTTTCCAAAGGAGGAATACAAGCAGTAATGCCATGTTGGCGACGAAACTGAGGAAGAACCATACGCTTCTTGGAGGTGACCCTGAGCTGTATAGAACACTTTCGAAAGCTGCGCCTGGATCAAGATGGCTTCGGTACAGTTCATAGCTTCCGAGTATTAAAAGCACGACTGCCATCATGAGCAGGTAGTTGGGCGTACTTAGTTTAGGTGCCCTATCCATCTGTTCTTGTAGAGTGGGCTTTCTGGATTCAGCAGCAAGCTCCAGTTGCCTCTGCAGGTGTTCTGCACTTCCAACCTGGCCTTTCATATCGCTCAGTCTTTTCAAGTCAGCGCGCAGGTGTTCTGCTGCCTGTTTTTTATGTCCTTGCGCGTTTTCGAGCTCACGCATGATTCGCTTCATTTCTTCTTCTGGCAACTGACCTTTCTCAAGCAGTTCGAGAATTATTCTGGCGTCCCCTATGCTGTCAGTCTTTAGAAGTGTGGTCACCTGCTGGTTCGAGGAATCCAAGTGGTTCAGCTCTACTTTGAGCGAGGCAAGAAGTGCGTTCTTCTGAGCTAAGAGCCGTTGCAGTTCGGCTTCTGTCTTGATGTGTTCATCAAGCAGCTTCTTGGTGTCAGACATTATTTTTCCTGCCTTCAAGTTGATATTTAATGGTTTTCATCACGTTTTGGTTACTGTTCTTCTGCGCATCGTGCGTAATACGAGGAACATGAATGCTGCGAGCACGATGAAACTGATGAAGAACCACGCGCCCAATGCGCCGTTTCCGTTGGTTATGCTCGCATATGCCATTCCAACGTCAAGTTTGTCTCCCAGAGTTTGTATCCTGCTATTACGACCAGTATTCCAAGCATCGCACTTGACAATGTTGCCAATCCAACTTTATGGACTTCCTCTTCTTCGGTTATGTGTGCTTGTATCTTTTGCTTTGTTTGAGTGCTTAATTCTCTCAGAAGATCGCTTGCAGGGTCGAGCCTTGACTGCATGTCCTGCAGTTTCTTCAGTTCCAGCTCCAGACGAGCCGTTAATGATTGTTTAGCAGTTGCCGCCTCAGATAAATCTGCACGTATCTTAACTATATCTTCAGGTGATGCATTTCCCTCGCTTAAGAGTCGTGCATCGGTGAGAAGCTGGCCGTTCGTTATTTGTTCTCTTTCCAGAACATTGTCAAGCTCTTCGTCGGCATCGTGCTGCTTGTCAAGCTCCTGCCTCAGAACTTCAACAATCCTTTTTTTCTGCACGATTAGTTTCCTAAGCTCTTCATCAGTCCGTATCTCATCTGCGAGTGCTTTCTGAAGCTCTTCAACGGGAGTCATGTGCTGATTTCTAGCATGACTTCCTTATATAATCTACTCTTAGATTAGAAGTAAAAGGCGCCGCGGCCCGGATTTGAACCGGGAATCCACGAGGGACTGGTTGGCTTGAGACTTCGCCTGAAGGGGCTTGAGCCTGCAAAGCAGGCGAAACCCCTATCGTTGTGGACGTGCGAAACCGTCCTTCAAGACCAGCGCAATACCGGGTTATGCGACCGCGGCTTGTCCGAGGTCGCGACGGGAACCTAAGTGACCGTATGCGACCGCGGCTTCGAGTTGTAGGAGAATGATAATCATTTATAAATGCTGAGGTGAAATGCATGGTATGCATGCCAAATTGGTGATTCCGGCAATAATGCTTCTGGCTGTGCTCTCTGTTGTACTGCCTTTGCTTGTGCTCGAGAACGTGTACATCACGTTCATTCTGTATTATGGAATCATGTCAATACTAGTGCCCTTTCTAGACCTAAAGATAGCTTCGAAATTGAGTTGGCAAACGTTTCTTAATCAACTCGGTTTTAGAAATAATAGGGGCTTAAAAGTTGGTTTTCTTCATGGTATTGCACTTTACATCTTAATCTTGGCTTCGTACTTTGTTCTTCGTTCGGTTGTTGATACGAGTTCTGTATTGTCAACAGTAGCGTCTTGGGGTGGTACTAATAAAATTCTAGTATTCTTCCTTGTGATACTATTCAACGGCTTTGTGGAAGAATTGTTCTGGAGGGGCTATTGTCTTGGCAGGATTGGAATGAAATGGAGTTCAGTAGTTATTGTAACGTTGTTCTACGCGTCTTACCACTTTGCAACGATATTCTCGTTCTTTGGGATTACTGGCTTCTCAGTCATTCTTGTTTTCTCGATTGCCGCAGCAGGATTGTTATGGGGTTGGATGCGTATGCATTACAATAGTTCGTGGCCAAGTACTATAGGGCATGTTTTGGCAACGGCAGGATACATGACTGTGTTTATCCTGCTTTGAGTTCTGCTTCCTCGCCGTGCGTTAGGAATATTGCGCCGTTATCCTTCAGCTTGTCAAGAAATCTCTCGAATCTATCCTTGTCCTTCATCACAGTTCCTGGATGGAATGAGAATGTTCCTGAATTAGTGTGCAGGAGCATCCAGAAATAGACAGAAGAGGGCACGTGGAGGAAGTAACGCATCGTAATATCGTCTGCTGGAAAGATGAACGAGCTTGTATAGACCTCTTTAATCGTACTTTTTTGGATTAATGGGAAGTACCATTCGTATCCATCAATGTGCGAAGCATCGTAGACAAATCCCTCCTGTTTCAATATCAAGTAAGTTTCTGGAGTGAGTTGGCGCCATGGTGCTCTGAATCCAATTGGTGCAACGTCAGTCACTTTCCTAATCGCTTCACTGCATCTCCTTATTTCTTCACGCTGTGCACCTGGATTGAGCCTTTTGAAATTGGGGTGTGAGTATGAATGACCTGCTATCTCGTGGCCCTGTGTATCAATGTTCAGGACGATATCTGGGTTCTGCTCTGCATATTGGCCGGTGACGAAGAATGTTGCTTTGATGTCCCTCTCCCCAAGAATGCTCAACAGCTCATTCATAGATTTGTTGTCTGCAGCCACAATTTCCACGTCAAAACTTAACAACACAACATCTGGCGATGAATCAAGCACTCTGATAGCAAAAAATACGTGCACAAGAACAACTGCCGTTATTGCAGCCAGGACTATATTGTTCATGCGCAGGGGATATCTTCTGGCTATTAAATGATATTGTCTTGTTGGGTTTATGCCTTTGCGTGGAACTTATGCATGCCTAAGAAAGCTCTGCATTCCTGTTCGCAGTCGAACTGGTCTTTTTTTGCCATCTTCTCCGCTTCGGAAAGATATCCTTTGTGAATATACTTGTCAACAAGAGTCCTGAAGAAAAACAGCCCTGCCTGCATTTGTAGTTTGTCCTCATAGTCCGTAACAAGATAACAGTCAAAACTGACCATTATGTTGCACGTAACACATTGTTTTGTTACGCCTCCAATTTCGACTTCGACAGGTTTGATATGCTTGATAATCATGAATACTCGTTGGTCTATGCGTTCATAATCTGATATCTTTCGATATGGCATTATGTCTATCATCATTTCTCTTTCGCCGTCAAGCACCTGTTCGTGGTTCTTCATCTCCTGCTTGTTGTATCCTCTTGTGTGGAAGAACTGGTCTATCTGATAAAGGAACTCCTTAAGGTCTACGACGCCTGAAAATGTGATGGTTTTCCCGTCAATCAGCGTGCGTTTCTCTGCCATGCTTGCTTCTGCGTGTTGTGCTTTTTATGGTTTGTGGAAAAGATTGTATCCTGGGGGCAAGTCCCTTGCCGTTTTGCGGGCGAAAGCTGCAAGATAGGTATTCAAAGGATGTGGTGCTGATGGGGTTTTGGTCAGTCCGTCCAGTTCTGGGAGAGAGAGTGGAACATTGTTGAGACAAAGCGAACGAAGTGCTGTTTGACCGTTGCTACGTCTTGTGAGTCCTGTGAGAGTCCTGAGTTGTTCTCTGTGCGTTAAGTAATGGTCTCGTAACAGTTCTCTCATTCCCTCGCTCAACCATTCCTCGTCTTGAGGAGGCGGCGCGAGGGAGGATGGTCCCACAACACGAACATATCTTGAGAGATTCTCGGTGGCAACCTCAGTTGAAGTTGTATATAGCGCATTTTCTCCTTCCTGCAGGATGAAGATGTTGCATTTCAGGTCCCAAATTCTTCCTCTTCTGGCTTCACGAACAAAATCGCCCAGGTCACAAGTAACTGGAAATCCAATTCTGTTCCTGAAGCTCATGCACAGTAAGTTCTGTAGAAGTATTTTAACCTTAGTACGGGCCGCCGTCCAAAGTCATTCCCGCCAGCTCTTTGATCTTCCTGTGCAGTTCGTACACTTGGGTTGTGAGCTGATCTGCGTAAATCATGTCTATTTCACGCTTCTTTATCTTAGCGTAAAGGTCGCCCATTATTTGGTTCAGCTTACCGCCCTCGAACGTCTTTTGCCAGTCTGGAAGAAGGTTTGCGGCAATCTCCAATTCGAATCTTCCTCTGTGCAGTGTGACTTTTTTGCCATTTTTCTCTACCTGAACATCCTTTCCTTCAAACACGTGCAAGTGCACTTTGACTTCATATTTCAGGTATTCTGTTACTTTCTTTTCTCCTTTCCACGTGATTTCAGTTTCATTGCCTCGGAAGCTCTCGGCCTTATCCTTGTATACCGATTCATGCAGTTCGTATAACTGGCGTTTGTACCAGTCATATATTAAGGTCACGAGCCCCTGTAGGTCGAAATCTCCTTTATACCGTATCCAAATGGGTTCAACGACCTTTATTACCTTGGCCATTGCCTCTTTTCCTGCAAGAACGTATTTAAACCTACCGCAACCTTATTGCGTCGAGGTTTCTTGGACAGATTGTTTCTATTCTGAACTGCTGGTGGATGCTTTT
This sequence comes from Candidatus Woesearchaeota archaeon, assembly GCA_043818175.1. Taxonomy (GTDB): domain Archaea; phylum Nanobdellota; class Nanobdellia; order Woesearchaeales; family JBDRGA01; genus JBDRGA01. The sequence goes on from JBDRGA010000018.1 coordinate 7,654, forward strand.
TGCAAGGTCTATACATCTGGATTGCTCTCCATGATTCAGAAGTACTTTTCTTGGTCTTGGGTTACATCTTTGGATGAATCCCATCAGTTCTTTTCTGTCTGAGTGTCCTGTTATCTCAAGCTTCTCGACTTCCATTTTTATCTCGTACGTGTCCATTCTCTGGCCATTGGAGACGTTGTAGTCTCTTATTCCCTGCTGTATCCTGTTTCCAAGGGAGCCTGCTGCTTGATAACAAGAGAATATGAGTGTGTTTCTTGGGTCTTCGCAAAGGTTCTTTAGGTATTCAACAGATGGCCCACCCACAAGCATTCCTGACGTTGCTATGATAACACAACTCCCCGTTTCCTCAATAACTTCCTTTCTTTCCTTTGCCGACCCGACTCGTTTGATATTATCCATCAGGAATGGGTTGTTGTCTTTTTGGAATATTTGCTGTCTTACATCTGCGTTCAGGAATTCAGGGTATGCTGTATGAATTGCCGTAACGTCCCAAACCATTCCGTCAATGAAAATGGGCACTTTCTCAAGCTTTCCTTCTCTGATAAGGCGTTCTATGAATACTATGATTTCCTGTGCTCTTCCAACACCAAGTACTGGACAAAGTACCTTTCCCTTCCTTTCGAATGTGCGTCTTATTGATTCTGCGAAAATCTCGTCCTGTTCTTTCATTGGAGGTAGTGAGTTATCCTTTCCCCCATAAGTACTCTCCATCATCAGAGTTTCCAGTCGTGGGAATTTGGATACGGCCGGCGCGAGCATGTTCGTTTTTGCGAACTTCATGTCTCCTGTGTAGAGTATGTTGTAAAGCCCATTTCCAATGTGCAAATGGACCATTGCGCTTCCAATGATGTGTCCTGCGTTGTAGAGTGTTATTCGCACGTCCGGGGTTATATCCGTTACTTCTTCATAATCTAAAGTTATGGTGTGTTTTACGCATTCCTTTATGTCGTCTGCACTGTACAATGGCTCTTTTCCTTCTGCTCTCATTATCTTTACAAAGTCCAATTGAAGAAGGGACATTACGTCTCGCGTTGGCTCTGTACAATACACAGGTCCTCTGTACCCGAACTTGTAAAGATAAGGAACGAGGGCAGAATGGTCAAGGTGCGCGTGTGAAATTATGACTGCATCAATGGTGTTGATGTCGAATTCCGGTGCTTCAAGGTGTGGCGAGCTTCCCTGGTCTCCAACATCCTTTGCAGGGTCCATTCCCAAGTCAAGGAGTATTCTTGATTCTGGAGTTTGAAGCAAGATACAGCTCCTTCCCACCTGTCTTCCCGAGCCTAAATATGTAACCCTAATCCAGGATTCCTGTTTGTTCCTTGTCCATCCTGAATAGATTCTTTCTCCTGTTTGATGCAGGAATTTTCTTCTGTAATCTGAATTCTGATAAAGTACTGCACGTATATTCTCGATGAGTTGGCTTCTTATTGCTGGGTTTCTTCTTATTTCGGGAACCCAAAGCGTTTCCTCTTTGATTGTCTGGATGAACTCTCCTTGTTTGCCTATTGCAGCTCCGGGCTTCTCCACTTCTATATAGACCATGCTTCTTTGTGGGTCGAATATTATTTGTCCTATTCCTGAGTCTTCACCTATTATTGCGCGTATCTTCTCCTCGGCAGTTTCCTGCTTGAGGCAGATGGAAGGGTCGGGCCTGAGCTCGATGCGCTTTTTGACCATATGAACAACACTCTTGACCAGGTCCTGTCCTTCAAGGAAGAACTTTTTGTCTTTTGTGTACACTATTATGTTTGCGCCTTCGAAATTGGCTTCTGAGACCTTCTCGTGCGGAAGGTGCTTCATTATCTCTTCAATGATTTCTGCCATGTTTAATTAGAAAAAGAATTGTTAGTAGATGCCGGTGTTGATGATCTTCTGTTCGACCTTCTTCACGCCATCCTTTGTTATGCTTATAACGTCTATTCCATTGCCCGAAGCAGAATCTCTTTGCAAAGCTGAGTTTATTGCCTTCAGAGCCAATTGGACTCCTTGCTCTTCAGTCATGTTCTCTTTGTATTGAGCTTCAAGGACTCCGTACGCGAACATGCTTCCAGAGCCAGTGCTTACAAAATTACTTATGTCTGAGATGCTCCCATCTGGGTAAATGTCATAAAGACTGCAATTGCCATCATATCCTCCAAAGAGGAAGTGGCTTATTCCTGGGATTGTGCTGAACTGTCTTATGTTTCCATAAACCATGCCTGCGAGGAGGTTGGCTGCTTCTTTGACAGTGTTCTTTCTATTTGAACGAATCTCTTTGAGTTTTAGTTCTGCTTTGAGAAGCTTTGCGAGCAACTGAATATCGCTTACCGTTCCAGCCACTGTGAGCGCCATTCTGTCATTAATTGGCATGACTTTGTCTATGTCCTTGTTTACTACAAACGTGCCTGCTGTTGCTCGTTTGTCTGCTGCCAGAATTATGGCGTCTTTGCACTTTATGCCCACCGTCGTGGTACCTGTCTTCATACTTTCCACAGAACACCCCTCCATGTGATTAGAAGGTCTATTTCTTAATGTAGCAAAGCCAGGATGGTATTTAAGGGTTTCGCTTAGACTTTGCCTCTGACCATGCCCGTTACATTATGTTTGACACTGGAGCTGTTCGCGTTGACCTCTGCAGCTAGTGGTATCTTCACGTGCGCTCCTTCTTCGAGTCCGTAGTCTAAGGTACAATTCACTTCTTCGATTTGTCCTTTACTTATGAACACTGAAGGGCACTCGACTTTAAGTTCAGGGATGAACTGGCCTCTTACTTTTACGTTGATATCTTCCCCATACCCATTCTGAAGCATCAGGTGCATGAGCCCAGTGGTTCCAGCCACAAGCTCAAAATCCCTGCAGATTAATTGCGCTCCGAAATCACACTTGTCTCGTCTGAACAGGTCTAGATTGTTCACGTTTATGTATGCCAACGCTCCCGCCACTATCAAAACACCTATGATTGCCCAGCCATAAGTAGTGAGGAATTCCATCGCTGCCTGTGCTTTCTTGTCTGATTTTCTCATGGTGGTAGGAAGCTTACCTGAAGGGTAGTTACTATTGTAGCTTCGAAATTATGGTAGATTGTGCCATTGGTTCTTATGAACGTAACGTTCAAATGAATTGGTGAGTGGTCGTATTGTGTGAAATCTGCAGTGCACAATGCCTGAGATATGTTGTCCGGCAAAAGCTGAAATTCATTGCAGATCATTCCAGGAACACCGGTAATGCTCGTTACGTTTATGGCTTCAGTAAACTTGTTATGCAGCATGAACATGAGGTCTGTTTCTGACATGAATACTTCTTCGCAAACCAGCTGGTCGGTAAATTCGCATCGTTCTGGAAGCATTCTTTCCGGGTTTAGGTAACCAAAGTACGCAAGGGCTCCAACAACAACAAGCACTCCAAGTATTATCCATCCATAAGTGGCTATGAATTCAAGTGCTGCTTGTGCTTTTTTCATACGGTCACGCCATGCCCACACATATGTATCCTTTTTTGTTTTTGCCTATTGCACATGTACTTGTGCTGGGGCAGCAGTGGTTGATTTTGCAGTCACTATTTACTCTGCATTCGTCTAAGCCGTCGCATTTCTGGTCATATTGTTCTGCGCACACGCCTCCGCAGTCGATATCAGTTTCATTCTGGTTCTTGATTCCATCGTCGCAACCAACACACTTTCCAAACTTGCAGTTGCCAGATACGCAGTCGTTGCCTGTTGAACATGTCTTTCCTCCTGTGCAGGGCAGGCAATATGTTCCACAATCCACATCTGTTTCCGTCCCATCTTTGATACCGTCTTCACAGAGTGTGCATATTATTTCGTTTCCTGTATAGCAGGATGGCTCTTGGCAGTTAATTAGCTGGTTGCAGTTGTCATCAAGGTATGTGTTGCACGTTTCAGAACCACCACAATAACTATCACTGCTGGCAATGCATCCATCGTTATCGGCATCTCCTGATGGGTTCCCACAGTCTTCCACAGGCAGCAGCCCTTCGTCAACGAGGCCATCACAATCATTGTCCGCACCATCAAGAACTTCAGGAACTCCCAATGTGCTTCCTCCTCCTGTTCGTCTATCGCAGTCGCAGAATGGGTTGGAGTTTCCGGAGTATACAATCTCATTATTGTCATCGCAGTCGTTTCCATGGCAGGTTGTACTTGTGAAACCATCTCCGTCAGCGTCGCATGTCAGGCAGGGTGGCACATCAGTGTTCCCATCACAGTTTTCGTCAATACCACCGTAACACAACTCTGGTGCGCCTGGATTTATTGAGGCGTCCCTATCTTCACAATCATCTCCTCCGCATACTTCCGAGTAGAAGCCATCCCCATCAAGGTCGGGGCAGTTTCCTAAGATTGCCGAGTCATCCTCCACAATGGATGAAAGCGAACCTCTGACTGTATGTTCTGCCGCAGAGCTCTTGAACGTTACAGCGAGATCCGTGCTGATTTTTTCTCCTTTAACAGCTGCTATGCTACACACCACTTCTTGTCTTAGCCCTGGAAGTATAGTTGGGAACTGGCAGGCAATGGGATTCAATGCCGTGCTGTTTATTCCTGTTATCGTGATGGGTTCAGACAATGCGTTGGCTAATGTGATGTAAAGTGTGTGTTCCGTAATTAGGTAATCATCACATATTACTTGGTCTCCGGTACTGCATGAGCTTGGGCTGAACTGGTGTGGGTTTAGGTAACCAAAATATGCAAGAACACCTCCCAAGACAAGTACTGCAAGTAGGCTAATGCCATACGTCGTCAGGAATTCAGTCGCGGCTTGTGCCTTCCGCATGCTCTTTATTCTCGGAGAGGCGTATTTAAATATTGTCCTAGTTGGACTTTGTAAGAAGTTCACCATTTACAGTTTTCGGATATGTCTTCCCTACTGGTGTGTAGCTTATTTCGAATTGTAGTTTAATTCTTTCTCCTGACGAAAACGTGCAAGAAACAGGTCCTGTCCAATTGAATTCCATGATTTCATTTGCCTTCCAGAGCGCGGGCGCTGCCGGAGTGGGTAAACAGCCCGTGATTGAGCCACCAGTCTGCTGTATGTTAACTTGCTTGATGTCCATTCCCAGATTGTTTGCAATACGCATAAACACCTGGTCACTTGCGCCATCCGCCGCGCCCTCAACGCACGTAAATCCAGAACCGGTTATGCACTTGTCAGGCAGTAAATCATAGGGATTCAGCACTCCAAAGTATGCCAGCGCGCCTATCATAACGAGTATGATAAGCATTGCCCAGCCGTACGTAGTAAGGAATTCGAGTGCTGCCTGTCCTTTGCGCATGTTAGACCTCAGAGAACGCGGTTTATATAGTTTTCTCATGTTGGCATGAACCCCGCAAAGACGTTGCTGAGGGCAGTCTGAAACAGGAAGAACATAATCATGCTCACAGCCGCAAAGAGAAACACATACCTAAGCCCACCCTTAACGTGTCCACGTTCTATTATGCTAATCAGCATCCCGCTGAATATGCTGATGATTAAGAGTGCCAGTATTGCGAACACTTGAAAATCTGCAGGGAGCACGCTCACTTTGAATGATACGGGAAGTGCTAATCCTGTTGCTTGTGTATCTCCGAGTCTCGAACTGAAACCGCTGATTATCTTGAGGAGTTGACCGCTCAGCGCAAAAAGACCTGGGGCGATAAACATGACGATGCTCGCGATGAAAATCATGTACGTTACGGTTGATGCGGCCATTTCCTGCTTGAGCTGTCTGGTCTTCTTGAGGTTCTCTATGACTTTGTCAATGACATGGACTATCTTTCCTCCGGATTCTAGTTCACCAATGACGAGATTCATGCTTCTCCTTAGTTGAGGGCTATCGTATTTGTCCGCAAACTCTTTGAGTGCTGTGGAAACGTCAGTGCCCGTAAGCACTTTCTTGCTGACTATTGTTATCTCCTTTGCGAGAATGCCGAACTCTGGCTTTATCGCAGCCCATAACGAATTCTCAAAGCTCATACCTCCTTTTATGTTCGTGCTGACGAGAATGAGATAATCAGATAATCTGTCTTCAAGCATGCGGGTTCGCTTGAATATCCTGAGATTGAGTACAGTATATCCTGTCAGAAGTCCTAGAGCGAACAGCCCAAGTTCTATTCCTGCCCATGCAAGAAAAGTTATTACAAAGAACGCAAACGGACCTTTGCTTGATATGTTGATGTATATTTGGGTGAGGTAGATTATGCTTGTTATGATTGCCGTTACCCAAAAAAGGAGACCTATTCCTCTGAATGGAACGTCCTCCATTCCTGCTTTTTGTACGTATTCATGCAAACTTGGTCTGAACCGCTTTGGCGTGAAGGCCTTTCCAAATTGTTCTAGGTACAGGAGTTTCATGGTCAAATGTTCACGTTTGGTCTTATGCTTTTGAATATGCTAAGGAAGATTAACTGGAAAAGCACCATGAAGAAGGCAAACATCATGAATGCGGCAGTATCAACATTGAGGCTTACCAGGCTGCTTACTACTATGAATAATGTAACGCCAAGGCTTGGTATGACAATTGCGAGCAGCATGTAGAACATCGTGAATGCATTGAGTCTCTTTCCGTAACGTTGTATTTCAACGAGCTGGTCATCCTGAATCTCGTCCAGTGTGGCTTCCAGGTTCTGCGTTACATCGATTCCGATTTTCAAGGCAGTGGTTATCTGGAAGAGTATTCGTCTGAATTTATGGCTTGGACTGTAGTACATTGCATTTGTAAGTGACTTCTCAAGTGGTGTTCCCAGGTCTATGTCTCTTACTATTTCTTTGAAGTACTTGTTCGCCACTCCATAACTGTTGCTTGCATCTACTATCGCGTTTACCAGAGGTCTGCCTGAGTTCAGTTTGATTACGAGAAATCTTCCTGCAAAAAGAACTTCTCTGTCAATATCCTTTGCGCGTTTGGCAATTTTAACATCTGCCTGTCTGAGCATTACGAGGAATGTGATGGCAAGGAACAGAAGAAATACCACTGGAACAATAAGCATATTGCCTCCTGTTTTGTCAACCAGAACGAACGCCAAGAAGGTAAGCGTGATGCTCATTAGAAGCGTAGAACGAATAACTTTCTGCATGTACTTTTCCGGAATGATGTCCCAATGCGCGACTCTGAGCTTTCTCTCTAGGTCGGGGAATCTTTTTGCCACGCTTGAAGAAAAACTCATTTGTGGGCTTCCTCCTTGATGTTAAACTTCCCTCTGTAATACTTGCTCATGATGAGTCCTATTGTTTCGACGTGCTCTATGTTCTTGTCTACAAGCCAGTTTAGTATGCTCACTTTCTCTTTCAGGTCAGCTTCAATCTGCGCTTTTGTCAGTCCTGTGTATAGTTTAAGTCGTTCCAGAATCGTGTCTGCCTCGTTCATCTTTTCCAAATGATCTGCATGCACATTGAGTTGAAGTATCACGTTTGGTTCTCCATTTGGAAGCACCTCCGCAACCTGCAATGTTCTTCTTTGTCCAGTTCTCCTGTTTCTGTTCTGAACTACGACGAGGCTTATCGCGCTAATCATTGGTTTTGGGATGTCGATTGGTGGGTTTGTGAGTCTTGTTACTGTTTCTTCGACGGTGTTTGCGTGCACCGTAGCATATACTGAATGACCTGTGTGCATTGCTTCTAGAAGCACTTGTGCTTCTCTCTGTCTTCTGATTTCTCCCACTACTATTCTATCTGGCCTCATACGCAATGAGTTGACAAGCAGGTCAAGCATGCTGACCTCTCCCTTTCCTTCCGGATTGGGAAGTCTTGTTTCCATGGGAACCCAGTGTAGTGTGCTTGGAAGAGTTATTTCTCTGGTATCTTCCATGCTTATTATTCGCTGGTTCGGGGGGAAGAAGTTGGCAATGACGTTTAGCATGCTTGTTTTTCCCGAGCCAGTGCCTCCTGCAATCAGGATGCTGAGTTCGTTCTGCACTGCGAGCCATATTATTGCTGCGGCCTCAGCGCTTATCGTGCCCAGTTTGATGAACTTTGTTATTGTCCATGGATCTTCTGCGAACTTCCTGATTGTTATTGTGTTTCCTGTCGTGCTTATCGGATAGAGTGTTGCATTTACTCTGTCTCCCGTCGTAAGGTGGGCGTCCATCAAGGGGTTCAGGTTAGTGATTTCCTTACCCACATTGCGGCCTATCATTGTAGCAAAGTGTCTTATCCTTGCTTCAGTGTATATCCTGACGTTCGTTTCAAGCCAACCCCATTTTCTATGATATACCCAAACGGGTACTTTGTGGTTGTTCACTACAATTTCTTCGAGGTTGGCATCTTTCAGTAGTACCTCAATTTTTCCAAGTCCCAGGTTCTCTTCAAGCAGGTAGTTCGTGAGCATGTTTGTCGCGTTCTCGTCAGCCTTTGGGAAGTATTTCTTGATGAGTCGTTTTATCTCATGCTGGAATTGGTCTCTGATGTCTTTGAATGCGTTGTATTCCTGGCTGTTCAAATCTTCTACATTTACTCTGCTGACGAATTCCTGCCTTATTTTTTCCAGAATGAGTTTTGTCGTGTCCGAGATATTAGTGATGCTTATGTTATATTCAGGAACAGCACGTTCATCATCGCTGATTATTCGCACCTGGACTATGATGTCGTTTATGTTGATAGTGTACGTGTCTAGAATCTGAGTGTCTGTCATGCAATCACCTTGTTATGGACTAGTGCTTCCTGGAGTCTTACTTTAGCTGCGAAATGGTTTGGGTTGTCATCCAAGACATCCCTGAATGAATCAATAGCAAGATCGTAGTTCTTTGATACCAGGTAGAACAGTCCTTTCATGTATTCATCTTCCGAACGGTTTGTTTGGAATTTCTCGCCGTCCCGTAGTACTGTTATTTCATGCTTAATCTTGGA
>JBDRGA010000019.1:0-16507 GCA_043818175.1 Candidatus Woesearchaeota archaeon
AGACTCTTGCTAGTATCGTTTGTTTCAACAACACAAGGATATGATCCAGTCTCGGTGCTTGAAGGCGCAGTTAGCACAACCTTGTACGCCCTTGCCTCGCTTATAGGAACTGTTTGTCCTATCGAACTCTCAGCTACGCCAGAAGCATTTCCGGCACAAACCACATTAAGCGCAATACTATCACTCAAATCCCCTTTGTTGAATATTCCTGCTTTCATCTCAGCGGTTTTGCCCTGTTTAATGACAACCCGCTGGTCTACCGTTATCGGGTTCTCACTTGTTGCCGGGTTCTCAAGTTCAGCATTATCAATCGCTCCTGAGAGCTGTACCTGTCCTTTTCCAATCAGCGTTCTGATGAATCCAAGGCCAAGACCCAGTATTGCCATTGCCATAACAAGAATAACTATTGCCTGAATGCTTAGTGATAGTGAGCCTCTTCTAGTGATTCTTCTTCGTTGCATACACGACACCTCTTATGCATTTCCCGAAAAGCCAGCCTTATAAAGCTTTTGGTGAATCGAAGTCACAGGACGGCGAAACCTTTATAAAACGACCACGGTTCTCGCGACGTGTTCTAATATGGCAACAAAGCAAGAACAAATAACAATCGTGGCGAAGAAGCTCAACACAGTAACACCTATGCCCGAATGGGCGAGGTTCGTTAAGACGAGCAACGCAAAAGACCGTCCTCCAATACAGGATGACTGGTGGCAGATGCGCGCAGCAAGTATTCTCAATCAGGTTTCAGAAAAAGGACCAATTGGTGTAAGCAAGCTCAGAACAAAATACGGCGCTAGAAAGAACAGAGGCGTTAGGCCCGAGGAGTTCAGGCTTGCATCAGGAAAGATCATAAGAACAATACTCCAGCAGTTGGAGAAAGGCGGTCTCATAAAGAAGGAAGCAGTAGGAGTACACAAAGGAAGAGTCTTAACTGCAAAAGGAAACGAATTGTTCAAGGAAAAATAAAATGGCACATTTCAAGCATCTAAACAGGAAACTGAGGCTCATAAAACTGGGTCAGCTTACAAAGTGGGCACCGTTCTGGACCGTTCCAAAGATATACGGTAAGGGAAGAAGAGTACATCCAGGAAGACATACAGCAATAAAGCGTTCCTGGAGACGCACGAAGACAAAGGCATGATAACATGGCAATTGTAGAAAGAGAATATGTTATTCCATTGCGCAGAGCAATTCTGCGCGTTCCCAGGCATCAGAAGGCAAAGAAGGCAATTACTGAAGTCAGGACTTTTCTCATCAGACACATGAAGACAAAGGAAGTTAGAATCGGTCAGGAATTAAACATGTTCTTGTGGCATCAGGGAATAAAGAACCCGCCTACAAAAGTCAAGATTAAAGTTATCAAGGATGGTGACATTGCCAAAGCAGAGCTCTTTGGCTTTGAGTACAAGGAAGCAATCAAGCCAACGGAGAAGAAGGAAGTCAGGGGTCTTGCAGGAAAGATTCAGGAAAAACTTGGGGTGAAGGACGAGCCCGAACCCAAAGTAGAAGAAAAGAAAGAAGAAAAAAAGGTAAAGCAAGAAGAGAAAGCCGAGCCTGAAAAACCTGTTCCCGTTACAAAGAAGGCAGTGAAGAAAAAAGCTGTAAAGAAAACAGCAAAGAAAGCTTAAAGAGCTAATGCTTCTATTTTCTTAAGCACTAAATCCAATCCCACGAATAGGTTGTGTTCTGTTATTTCCGCAGTTAAGGGCTTTCCAGATTTTCCGCCAATGAGAAGAGCATGGATTTCGTATTTTTCGCTGTGCTCTTGTTTGTGTACCGATTTCAGTGTTATGCTTAATTCCTGCAATTCACCCAGTCTGTCTGAGAATTTTCTGGCGTAACTCCCAACGACTTTCTTCACAACAATAAATTCGCTTGGGTCCAGTTCGTTGAATCCCGCTAAACGTATGTTCCCCCCTAGTTCGATGTCTGCCATAAGTGCCAAAGAGTCTCTCTTGTTTATATTGTTTTCTTAAGCAATCAAATAAGTCAAAGACGAAGATAAGTTTATAAACAAGATATGAAAATAAAAACGGGATGGCAGACGAGGCAAATCAGACGCAGAATTTCGAAATAAAGGCGAAATTGCGATTAGATATTAATCGCAGTCTGCTGGCAATTTGTTTCGCGCTTTTCGGCATCATTATAGCCATTCAACCGGAATTATTGGGACAGACTCCCTGGCTTCCCATCCAGTTAACCCTCGCTATTCCGCTTCTCTTCACTTCAATCTTCGCCAGATCAAAATTGGCGACGGCTCGCTTGCCCAAGATGTGGGAGGAGTATGGCTTCATCACTTTTCTCATTGGATACGCGCTTCTCATTAATGTCACAGGAATCCTACTTTCCACGAAACTCAGCGTACATCTGGGACTCATCTTCCTCTTCTCCAACATATTCATATCCTTGGTATACTCGACTCTGGAAGTCATCGAGACCAAATCGAAACTGAAAACTAGATTGTACAAGGACTCTTTCTTCGCCTTGCTCATACTCATTGGTGGCATCCTGCCTTCGCTCGGAATATTCTGACAAGAAAACTAACTCCCGCATGATGAATGTCAGGGCGTATTCAACCCCAATGTTTATAAAGCGACCGCGAGTCTCTCAATTAGGGAAATGTGAGCGCTGCTTGCTCGAATCCCAACGCGAGTATTCGCGTAGAATCAAATGGAGGCAAACAGATGGGATACTTAAAATATGTACGTGAGGCATGGCGAAAGCCGTCAACGACTATTTCTGGATTGATGCGTGAGCGCCTTAAATTATGGAGAAAGGAGCCCGTTACTGTAAGAATTGATCATCCTACCAGAATAGATAGGGCACGCTCGCTTGGATACAGAGCCAAGCAGGGCTTCCTTATTGCAAGGCAGCGCGTTGACCGTGGTGGAAGGATGCGTCCCAAGATTACCGGCGGTAGAAGGAGCAAGCATTCCAGACGCCTCAAGATTCTTGACAAGAATTACCAACAGGTAGCTGAAGAGAGAGCAGGAAGAAAGTTCCCGAACTGTGAAGTGCTGAACAGCTATCTTGTTGCACAGGATGGTATCTATGCATGGTACGAAGTGATTCTGGTTGACTGGAGCCACCCGAGCATTGCAAGGGATGGTCAGATTGGCTGGATTGGAGACCAGAAAGGAAGGGCGGTCCGAGGACTGACTTCAGCGGGAAAGAAGGCCCGTGGACTCAGGACAAAGGGCACGGGCACTGAGAAGATGCGTCCTAGCAAGCACGGAGCTTTTGTTAGGAAGGTCAACAAACAGGCAAGCAAACCTTAGTCATCGTACGTTATTTCGCGTCGTACGTGTATAGTTGCAGCACCCCTAGTGTATGAATATTCCTGGTACTCTATTTCCAAATTACCACCCCCTGAATGGAAGAATATGCTAAGAAGTATTAATTAATAGGGTATATGCTCTTTATACTCTATCAACGAATAACTTGTGCTTCTCGTTGCCTGAGAGCTCTTCGAGTACCCGCTTCACTATTGCTTTCTTTGGATCTGGAAGAAGTCGCACTCGAGTTCTTATATCCTCGAAGTTCTTGAATGGAGAAACTTTCCTCTCTTCTACAACTTCCCACATGTGCTTCTTCCCCAGTCCTGGAAGTAATTCGAGAGCGTGCATTCTAGTGCTCAATGGCTGTGCTGAGTTGAAGAAATCAACGAACTTGGCTTCGTTCTTCTCCACCAAACTCTGTATTACGTGCTCCAATTCTGCAGCAGCAGTTCCTGTGAGCTTATCACTTGTTATTTTTCCATTTATGTGATGGATGTCGTCTCGTTTGCCCTCTCCTATGTACACTTCTGCATATGGCTGCAGGTGCACTCCTTTTCTTGGAACTAACTCTAGAAGCGTGAATTTCTTAGTGCCAAGTGCTTGCGCTATCGGCGTCTTTTGGTGTAAGGGCCTCTTGTCGAAAGGATAGCCGTTGGGCAAGAAGTCTAATACTACCGCTGTTTCTTCTCGCTCGTTCATTGGGCACCCCCACACATTTGGCTTGGGTCATAAGTATTTAAAGATTTTGCCTTATTCGGCCTTTTTCTTCTTTGGGTGGAACTCGTTGAATACTGCCTGCATTTTCGCAACGTTCTCGTTGTTTACAGTCAGGGCGTACCCTTGCAGAATTACCTTTATCTCTGCCTCGCTTGTTGGAGACAAATCAATGAGTTTGTTTATGTGCACGTCTCTGAGTCGTGGTATTTCCAATGCAAGCAGTTTTTCGCTCATTTCTTTTGCTGCTTTCTTTGTGGGAAGCTTTACTGCGTTCAAGTATTCTTTTGTTCTTCCGGCTCTGAAACTCAGCTCTGTATCGCGTTTTTCTATTCTTGCGAGTTCTTCCTTTACCTCAACCATATTCATGGCGATCTTCTCTATGATTTCGCTCATTTCTTGACCCTCGTTAAATGCACAGGGTGCACGATGAATTTCTTTGCTACAGTGTGATCGTAAATCTGAACAACATAACAGTCTCCCTGTTTCTTTAGGACTGTTGCAACAGCACCATGCTTTGCAAAGTCGTACATGCCACCTTGAACGCTGGGCTCAGCTGCCAAGAATACTTTATCCCCTGGCTCGAATGTTTGGAGCATCTTTCGTATTGGAGTTTTTCCCTTGTTACGAAGAGGCTTTGTGAGCTTTCCTCTTGTCTTTCTTCTGCTCCCGCCTATTCTCGTGACCATGCGTCGCGTGAACTGGAATCTCTTTATAAAGATTTGCGTTAATTATTTTCAATATTGAAACATTTTCATTTATACGCAAGAATTAAATACCAATGCGTTAACGAAAATAACAACATGCAATGCCAGTTCTGCGTTGCCGGAATTTCTACAGTGAGGTTAATCTATGGCCGGAAAATGTCCTAAGTGCCACGCCAAGTTCGGAATCGATGATGTAGTATGTCCGAAATGCGGCAGTGACGTGGATTTCGAGTGACAAAACCTACTTGAACTGGCCTTCATGAAAGCCCATCCTTTCAAGCAGTGGAATCAGTTCTATGGCACCCGCCTGTCCCTTTATTGACTCATCAAGCGTTCCAGCAAGGTAGCTTCCCACGAGGCGCACTTCGTAAATCTGACCTTCGAAGCAGTGGTCGACCCTTGATTGCGATGCTGCAATCGAAAGTCCGTCCGCGATACCTGCGAGATCCTTCGGCGTTCTCATAGTTGCTGGAGCCGCGTTAGAGAGCACCTCGAAACCAAGCCTTCTGTCAAATCTAGGTGACAATGGCCTCCCAAGAACATAGACCCCCGCATACCTTGCGTCGTTCATGAAGAGCGTTTGCTCGGCAAACCGTACATCATCACCAGTCCTGCTCCCTTTATCAATTTCGCTGGTCCGCAGGTTTATCGAAGGGAGGTTTCCCCACTTGTAGAGATTTTCCAATTCAACTTTTTCTCCGACTGGCCAGCCACTCGCCAACCGTTGCTCCAAGTATAACGGCACAAACTTCTCTTTGTCCAGAACCATTGCCAGAACCGGAACTCCGTTGAAGTCCATTAACGTGCCGCTAGAAAGTATATCCCCCGCTTTCAAGACCATAATATCACCAATCTGAAAAAAGGACGCCCCCTAATATATGTTTCTATTCAAGAATGGTTACTTCTTCGCTGGAGCTTTCGCGGGCGCTGCCTTTGGTGCTGCTCCCTTTTCTGCGCCCTTTCCTGGAGCTACCTTTGCTTCCGTAGGCAATAGTTTTGCAATCATGTCATCGGGCACTCCTATTTCCTGGAGTCTGTGCTTAATGGCGCTTCTATCCTTGCCTTCCATCTCCTTGAGAACAGCTTGAGCCTTCTTGTCCATTTCAGCATGCCTTGCCTGCATTTCTTCTTGGAGCTGCTTCTTCTCAGCTTCCATTTCCTTCAGCTCTTCGGCGCTGATTTCTGTCTTGCCTGATGCAATTTCCTTGTCGAAAGAACCTTTCTCAAGTTCTCTTAGAGCATCCTGTGCATGCTTTCCCTCAACCATAACGCCCATGCTGTTGCACGTGCCAATGATTTCCTTTACTTTTTCCTTCATCGATTTTCCAAGTAAGTCGTCTTCCTTCATTTTGGCAATCTTGATTATGTTCTCAATTCTCAGGTCTGCAACGTGGTCTGCCTGTGGCTTTCCAGAACCTTTCTGAATCTTTGCTTCCTGCTTAATCAAAGCAGAAGCCGGCGGTGTTCCAACCGTTATTTCATAGGACTTATCATCTTGAACTGTTACTTTAACTGGAACTTGCATTCCCTTGAAAGAAGCTGTTTTCGTGTTTATGTCCGCTACTACCTTTCCAATATTGACTCCCAAGGGTCCTAATGCAGGTCCCAATGGAGGTGCAGCCGTGGCCTTACCACCTTCAATCAACACGTCAACGCTCTGTACCATTGGTTGGCGGAATAACAGGGGGTTTATAAGCGTTGTGGGATGGCCTTTTGCCGTCCATGTCTTGCATACATTTTTAACTCATCTATATTGCAACACCCCATGAAGCTCAGGATTTTCAGTTTGAATTGCTGGCTCTTGCCATTTCCTCTTTCGACGAATAACAGAGGACGGCTTTCGAACATTATTTCTCTTGTTAAGAAGCACAAACCAGACATTATCGCACTCCAGGAAGTCTGGCTGAAGAATGATGTTAAGTATGTTGAAGATAGTTTGAAAGATTACGTTTTCATCAAGTCATCTTCACGTTTGTTTAACAAAAGCGGCCTTTTAACTGGAGTATTGAAGAAGAATGTGTCTTACGAAATTCAATCATTTCCCATAACTAAAAAACACAATCTGATTGAGAGAATCGCGAGAAAGGGATATCACATTCTGAAGTTGTCAAACGACCTGTTCTTCGTAAACACGCATTTGTACGCCCCAATGATAAAGAACGAGGAATCAATTGCTAAATCGCAATTTACCCTGTTGCAAAAACTAATGAAATCCAAAAAAGGATTTCTCGTGGGAGATTTCAATCTGGACGAGAATGAACTGGAGAAATTGAATAAAAGGTTTGAACTGGATAAAACATACAACATAACGTGGTCCGGTTCAAACAAGCTAACCAGAACGATGTTCAACCGACTTTTCCCGCCCGACAAGAAGAAGGATTACATTTTCAAGACGAAGAAGAGCAACATCACCCTAAAAACGAAATGCATTGAATCACCGATTGTTTCTGACCATTTTGCGATTCTTATTGATGGTACGATACTGTAATGTTCACCTGAAGTTCTGCCTTGCTCCAGGACGTTGCGATTGCAGAAGTTACGAACACGAATCACCACAATGTTTATAGACTGCAATCGCTTTTGTTCATATCGTGAAACTTAATTACGTAATCCCCATCCTCGTGATTGTTGGAATCACTGTGTTATTCTTCTTTCCCGAGCCCGAAACCAATTTCCTTCTTTATGTTGCAACTGCATTGTTCTTCATTGCTGTGATTGTATTTCTGGTAGTTTGGAACGGAAAAAAGAATAACTCCACTGCTAAATAGCAATGAAACAGCATGAATGACGCCAACCTTTTTATTCTCAGTCAGTATTGCTCCATCGAGGTGTCTATAATGCTATACGAAGACCGTGAGAAACTCCCCAAGGACGCACTGAACATGATGCGCGCAATTGACTCTTTAAAAGAAGAGCTTGAAGCAATTGACCTGTACAACCAGCGAGCAGCAGTATGCCCTGACGAGGAATTGAAGAAAATACTAATTCATAACATGAACGAGGAAAAAGAGCATGCAGCAATTCTCCTTGGCTGGATTCAGAAGCACGACCCGACGTTCAAGAAGGAGCTGAAAGAGTACGTTGCTGAAGGAAAAGAGCTTACGCAGCACTGAAAGAACAAGCCTACGAATCGAGGTACTGCATCGATGCCAAAATGGGCAGAGCGCCATTCTTGTGCTTCCTGGACCAATCCTTAAAGCCGAGGATACCTATGCTCAGCACGTTCGATGACTCGTCCCTTCTCACGAACACACCTGGCTCGACTTCAGTCGCGTTTCCTTCCCTGGGTTCTCCTGTGGAAATCTCCAGGAAATCCCCCTCACCATCGTAGTACACGCGCAATTGGTTTTTCATGGTAATGACCTCACAAAGTAGGCTGTTATAACAAAGCCATGATTGTTTAAATACTTGACTATGACGAGCAATTGTTGACTCTGTTCTCTTTGTTTGTAAAATCTTGAGTAATAATATACTGTTTTGGATTTCGCGTTGACACGTTCTGGCTCCTTTAACACCCGTATAAGTTCCTCAGAATAAGGAACTATCTCGGGATGCTCAGCCACAATATGAGACAATCGTTCACTTGTCATTCTAATTCTTCTTTTGCTGAAATCCTGCACTTCAAAAACGATTCCCACAAAAACATGATAGCCAACAGTTCATTAAGTGCGTTAGGGATAAAAACTTGAAAGATTTTCGGTGGAATTCAAAATTCAAAAAAATACCTTGTTTCGCCATCACTAGACAAGTTCCAGAATGTTCAGTCCATTTCGGGCATTCTTTGTGGAGGGCGTGAGGGTTTCCCCGCAGCAATGACATCGTCAATCCGTAGAATCATCACAGCGACTTCTCCTGCAGAAGCAATTGCCTGCGTCTTTATCTTTAATGGCTCGAGAATTCCCTCCTTCCACGCATCAATGGTCTTTCCCGTGAATACGTCAATACCTGCCCAGATTAATCCTTTGTCGTGCGCTGACTTCAATTCTGTAATTACATCAATAGGATCAAGTCCTGCGTTCTCTGCTAGTGTTCTTGGTATTACTTCCATTGATTTGGCAAATTCTGTTACGGCTAATTGTTCTCTTCCCGACAACGAAGAAGCGTACTTCATCAATTCTTTTGCCAGCTCCATTTCAGTGCTTCCCGCTCCAGCAACAAGCTTCTTGCATTTCAAAGCAGATATCAAGTCTCCAATGGAATCCTCAATAGCTCTTTTAACCTCGTCGACGACGTGCTCCGTACCACCTCTAACAAGTATTGTTACTGCTTTGGCGTCAGGACATTCCTTTATGTACGTCATGTTATCATCGCCTACTTTGACCTCTTCTACAATGCCCGCATTTCCTAAATCTTCAGCGGTTAAGTCGTCAAGATTCGTTACTATCTTCCCATGGGTTGCTCTTGTGAGCTTCTCCATATCTGATTTCTTTACGCGCCTGCACGCATAAATTCCCTTCTTTGCAAGGAAGTGCATAGCCATATCGTCAATTCCTTTCTGACATATTACAACCGTTGCTCCTGCCTTGACTATCTTGTCAACCATTGCCCGAAGCATGTTTTCTTCCATGTCCAGGAAGGCCTGCATTTTCGAGGGGTCGGTTATTGATATTTTTGCGTCAATCTCAGTGTTTTTTACTTCAAGAGATGAGTCAATCAACGCAATCTTCGCCTTAGTTAATTTTGTGGGCATGCTTGGATGAACTCTTTCCTTATCGAGAACGATGCCATCTATCAGCTCTGTTCCCTCAACGCCATCGCCTACTTTTTTCTCTATCTTTATGTCATCCTTGTCAACTGTGCAGAGGTTTCCTTCCTCTCTTATTACTGTGTTAACGGCCTTGACTATTAGGACTGCAAGATGCTCCTTGGCGTGCTCTGCGCCCTTGCCCGTCATTGCCGTTATGGCAATTTTCTTTAATGATTCCATATCATCTTTCTTCAGGTCAACTGCCATTCTCTTCAGAATCTCAATTGCCTTTTCAGACGCCAATCGATATCCTTTCGCTATTACGGTAGGATGAATCTCTTGCTCAATGAGGTCTTCAGCCCTTTTCAGCAACTCGCCTGCAATTACAACTGCTGTCGTAGTACCGTCACCCACTTCCTCTTCCTGCGTCTTCGCGATTTCGACAATCATCTTCGCTGCAGGATGCTCTATATTCATTTCCCTTAGAATAGTAACTCCGTCGTTTGTAACGATGACCTCGCCCATGGAATCAACGAGCATCTTGTCCATACCTTTAGGACCCAGGGTTGTCCTGACTGCTTCCGCTACAAGCTTTGCTGCCTGTATGTTCATTCCCTGAGCGTCCCTTCCACGGGTCCTTCGACTGTCCTCTGGTAAGATATAGATTGGTTGATTGTCTGACATTGTTTCACCCTTGAAAGGGGTAAGAGCGGTATGTTTTTAAGGGTTATGTCCTGCCTTAAATCATGCTCATCACCATAACAGGCACCCCTGGCTCCGGAAAGAGCACTCTTGGAAGGATTCTTGCGCAGAAATTGGGCTATCCTTTCGTCAGCGGCGGGGAAATGAGGGGTGCCTTGGCTGCTAAGATGAGAATCGACATAAACGAGCTGAATCGTTTAGGTGAGACGGGAGATACGGACACGCAGGTTGACAATGAGCTAATAGCACTTTGTAAGGACAAGGATTATGTCATGGACAGCTACACTGCAGCACACCTTTTTCCTCAGGCATTCAATGTATTCGTGGATGCGAATTTAGATGAAAGGGCGAGGAGAAAACTTAAGACAAAATACAAGGACGAATCCTATGATACCCTCAAGCATGCAAAGAAGGCAATAAGTGAAAGGGTCGCATCCGACCTCTTAAGGTACAAAAAACACTACAATTTCAACCCTTATAATCATGAGCACTACGACCTGATTCTGGACAGCACGAAGACCTCTCCCGAGGAGCTCGTAGAACAGATTCTCAAAGCTGTCAAGAAGAGAAACCTTTAAAAACGACTTGTCTGTTCCGTGAATGGTTCTTATGGCGATAAAAGAGAACGATTTTGTGGAACTCGACTACGAGGGGTACTTGGAAGACGGAAGTCTCTTCGACACAACAAAGGCAGAAGTAGCAAAAAAGCACGATGCCTTCGAAGAAAAAGGGCATTACCACGCGACAATCATCTGCGTGGGCCAGAATCATGTTGTTCCGGGGCTTGATGACGCGCTAGTGGGCAAGGAACCAGGTCACTTTGAGCTTACCATTCCGCCTGAGCACGCCTTTGGGAAGAAGAATGCGAAGCTCCTGAAGCTGTTGCCTTTGAAGATTTTCAAGGACCAGGAAATCCAGCCATTCCCTGGTCTGGAAGTGGACGTGGACGGCGAGAGAGGTATTATCAAGACAGTCTCAGGCGGAAGAACCATAGTGGACTTCAATCACCCTCTGTCAAGCCATTCCTTAACCTACAAAGTGGACGTGAAGAGAATCGTTGTTGACAAAAAGGAGCAGGTTGAGGCAGTATTGCATATCATAGGCATTCCTTACAAGAATGTTGAAGTAACTGAGAAAAAGGCAACAATCACGACGGGAAAGCTTCCTGAGGAATTGCAAAAAGGACTGATGGAAGAAATCTCAAAGCTTACAAATCTAGATACCATCGAATTTGCCGTCATGGAGAAGCAAAATGCTTAAATACTCTTTTTATGAGGGTATAGTATTGTGGGAGGGACCTTGGACAGCATAATTCAGAACGCAGGAAAACCAGGACAGAACGTTCAAAGAAAGCGCTCAGACATCGATGACGAGCTTGAAGCGCTTTTAAGCCAGCAGAAGGCGGCCATTAAAGTAATTGGCGTCGGTGGCGGTGGAAACAACACAATCAACAGGATTTCTGAGATTGGTATTGAGGGTGCTGAAACAATAGCTATCAACACTGATGCACAGGACCTTCTTTACGCTAATGCAGACGTCAAGATTCTAATTGGAAAGGACCTCACAAGAGGACTTGGAGCAGGAAGCATTCCAAAAGTAGGAGAAGATGCCTGCAGAGAATCAGAACATGAAATAAAGAAGGCCTTACAAGGCGCAGACATGGTATTTATTACATGTGGCCTTGGTGGAGGTACTGGTACTGGTGCCGCGCCAATAGTTGCTGAAGTAGCAAAAAAGATGGGTGCATTAACTGTTGGAATCGTAACTATTCCTTTCGAAATGGAAGGAAACAGACGATATGAAAACGCACGCTATGGCCTAGAGAACATGGAGAAGAACGTTGATACCTTGATCGTTATTCCCAACGACAAGCTTCTGGAAATAGCACCGGAATTGCCGTTACACACAGCATTCAAGATTGCTGATGAAATTCTCACAAACGCTGTTAAGGGCATTGCAGAACTCGTTACAAGAGCAGGCTTGGTTAACCTTGACTTCGCAGACATCAAAGCAGTTATGGGTAATGGTGGAGTTGCACTGATTGGTGTTGGTGAATCTGATTCTGCCAACAGAGCTCAGGAAAGCGTTGAAAAAGCGCTTAACAACCCCTTGCTTGACGTTGACATCTCAGGTGCTAATGGTGCTTTAATCAACGTATCAGGTGGAAATGACATGACTCTGGACGAAGCAAGACGTGTCGTAGAAACAGTAAGCGTGAAGCTTGATGATGATGCAAGAGTAATCTGGGGCGCCCAGATAATGGATGACCTTGAAGGCATGATAAGAGTTATGCTTATTGTTACAGGAGTTAAGAGCAGCCAGATTATGGGTGGTGTGAAGAGCAACCCCTCAAAAGAAACAAAAAAGAAAGGGATGGAAACCGAGCTCGGCATAGAGTTCGTGGATTAAGCAATGAAAGTTAAGGAGTTCATAACGGAAAGCAAGCGCGTGCTGCGCATCACACGAAAGCCAGATAGTTTTGAGTTCAAGACTACTATGAAAGTGGCTGGTGCAGGAATTTTGCTTATCGGGCTCGTTGGATTCATATTGCTAATGATAAAACATTTCATCGGCACAGGTTTCTAAGATGACAGAAGAAAAGAAAACACCGGAACAAACTACCAAAATATACGCATTGCGCGTTACAGCCAATAGAGAAGACCAGGTCATGGGCTTCGTGGTTAGCAACGCCAAGAGAAAAGGCTTGAACGTTTATTCTGTCATAAGACCTCATTGTATGAGAGGATACATCTTCGTGGAAGCAGAAACCCGTGCTGACGCAGAACAGGCAGGTTTTGGTATTCCTTATGCACGAGGCATATTGCCTAACGAAGTACAATACAAGGAAATAGAACACATGCTTGAGCAAGTCAAGAAGGACGTTAACATCCAGAAGAACGATATCGTAGAGATAATATCAGGACCGTTCAAGAGAGAAAAAGCCAAGATTGCAAGAGTGGACAAGGCCAAGGAGGAAGTCGTCGTTGAATTGCTGGAAGCGGCCGTACCAATTCCTATTACGGTAAGGCTTGACTCTGTTAAGGTCATTAGAAGGGACAGCAAGTAATCCCAATTCTGTTTATTTTTCCTCGTTTTATGTCTGGTATAGAAATGTTTTTATGCTTACTCAAAGGTCATTATTCTTATGTCAAAGGAAATAGCACTCAGGGCGGCATTGGAGAACCGTCAGAAGTTCGGAAAAGCAGATGTTAAGGCAGTTCTTGGAAAGATTATGCAGTTGGCTCCAGAGTTAAGGAACAACCGAAAAGACGCTGAAAATACTGCTAAAGAAGCAGTAAAGGAAGCGAACAAACTCTCTCAGGAAGATGCCGAAAGGCGTTTGAACGAATTGCCTGAACTTGGTCTTGAGAAGAAAGAGAAGAAGGAGTTATCTCTTGAAGGAGATCCAAAGCATGTTGTTCTAAGGTTCGAGCCCTCTCCATCCGGCCCAATGCACATTGGTCACACTTATCCTTTGCTCTTGAACAAAACGTTAGCTGAGAAGCATGAAGGTAAGCTGATTTTAAGAATTTCAGACACTAATCCTGAGAACATAGACCCTAAGGCATATGATCTTCTTCCTGAGGATGGAAAATGGCTTACTAATGGATTCATCAAGGATTTCTATGTGCAGTCCGACAGAATGCACACCTATTACAAGCATGCTGAAGAGGCAATAAAGAAAAATTACGTTTACGTCTGTTCGTGTTCCTCTGAAAACTTCAAGAAACTTGTTGACAAGAGCGAGCCATGCCCTTGCAGGGATTTGAGTGTTGAAGAGAACATGGCAAGATGGAAACAAATGCTTGACGACGCCCCTCAAGGCAGTTACGTTGTTCGCGTAAAGACTGACCTAAATCATAAGAATCCTGCAATGAGGGATTGGCCTGCGCTAAGAATCAACACTGAAACGCATCCGCGCCAGGGAACAAAGTACAGGGTCTGGCCGTTGCTTAATTGGGCTGTTGCAATTGACGACCATGAAATGGGCGTTACGCACACATTAAGAGCTAAGGACCACATGGACAATGCAAAAAGGCAGAAACTGCTTTTGGACCACTTTGGATGGAAAGACCCAATACATCTCTACGTTGGCAGGATTAACTTTGAGGGATTCCGTTTGAGTACTTCTCAAACGAGAAAGAAGATTGAAGCAAGAGAGTATTCAGGATGGGATGACATAAGACTTCCCTTCATCAGAGCTCTTAAACGAAGAGGTTACCAACCATTAGCTTTCCAGACATATGCGGTGAGCATGGGCATAACTCAGAACGATAAGAGCGTTGCTCTTGATGAGTATTATAAAGCGTTGAATGCATTTAACAAAGATATTCTTGACCCAATTTCAGACAGGCATTTCTTCATTGCTGATCCTGTTGAAGTGTTAATAGATGGTTGTCCTACTCTTGAACCAGAAATAGAATTACATCCAGGACATCCTGAACGTGGTCATAGAAAGTTCAAGACGGGAAGCAAGTTCTACCTTGACAAAAAAGACCTTGACTCAGTGCAGGAAGGAAAGATTTACCGCTTGATGGACTGTCTTAACTTCACGAAGCGCGACGGAAAGCTAGTATTTCATTCACAGGATTATGAAACATACAAAGCCAAGGGTACTCGAATAATGCATTACCTGCCTGTGGAGAATGCTGTTGTCGAAACGAGAATGCGAATGCCTGACAACACGGTCTTAGAGGGAAAGGCAGAGCACGACGTAGAGAAGCTCAAGGAAGGAGCCATAATTCAGTTCGAGCGTTTTGGCTTTGCAAGACTCGACTCAAAAGAGAACATGGAGTTCTGGTTCTGCCATAAATAACTATAGGTGTAATGGTCTGCGATGTCCTGGATATAAATGACGTGCATTGAGTTGCATTAATCTTTGATATGATTCAACCGCAGCTATTGGCTCTTGGTTTAGGACATAATGAGGAGGACATGGTTTGCACCTCCTCACTTGAAGAGCATCTCCTGAGAATAATATTGATTCGTCAGGTACATAGACTGCAACACTATCATGCGTGTGGCCTCTTGCTGAAACTACAATTGCGCCTGAGAGCACAGGCAGATGTTGATTGTCGTCTAGTTCATTAAATGGTTCAGGAATTCTTCCAGATAATAGTTTTCCATAAACGCCTTGCCTGCCTTTTCGTCTGATTGCATAAACTGGAACATTCAGCTCTGTGTTAAGAACAGGGAGCCCTCCTACATGGTCAACATCTGAATGGGTTAGAATAATACGGGATATGTCAATGTTTCTTGTTCTGGCAACCTCTAGTATTTTTGCCGCATCGAACTTTGTTCCTGTATCTATTAGCGTGCCATCGATACATAGGTATGCCCAGGACATTACTCCGCGTATTGGAATTACTCTTGATTCCATTATTTGGGAAAACTGGCATATAATATAATTCCTTCGTTGTATTGTCATTCACAAGATTCTTAAGTCGACCATCGTAGCATGACAACATGTGCGGAATAATTGCTTACGTTGGCTCGCAGAATGTCATACCCATCCTAATGAACGGTCTTCACCGTCTGGAGTACAGAGGGTATGACAGTGCAGGTATTGCCATTAAGGATAATGGTATTCTTGTGCAAAAGAAAGCAGGAAACGTTTCTACGCTTCAGGATTCTCTTCAGTCAAGTTCTGCATCAATTGGCATTGGCCATACCCGTTGGGCCACTCACGGGGAACCGAATGAATTAAATGCGCATCCACATCTTGACTGCACAAAACAATTCGCAATAGTCCATAACGGAGTCATCGAGAATTTTGTCGAGCTGAAAAGAACACTCATTGAGGATGGTCATGAATTCAGTAGCGAAACCGATTCGGAGGTTCTGGCGCACCTGATTGAAAAGTTTTACAAAGGAGACCTGCTGGAGGCGGTGCACGCAACAACAAAGGTCATCGAAGGCGCGTATGGGTTGGTGGTTGTTTCTTCGTATAGTGACGAGATTGTCACAGCAAGAAGGGGTAGTCCTATTGTTCTTGCCAAGGCAGACCATGGCGTTCTCATCGCGTCAGATGCCTGTGCAATAGCAGACCATTCCAGGGATATTGTGTACTTGAAAGATGGTGAGATTGCTGTAGCAAACAGGAAAGAGTTCAGAATAATGGATGAGAATCTTGACCATGTTCATCCTGAAATCCAGCCCATTCTTACGCGGACAGAAGATATCGCCAAGGGCGCCTATCCCCACTTTATGCTCAAGGAAATTAACGAACAGCCCGAAGCAATAAGGACTACATTGAGAGGAAGAATCAGAAACGGCAGAATGAATCTCTCCGGGCTAAAGCCCGGAGTATCCTGTGACCATGCTTTGTAGTCTTACGTTTCTGTTGCTTTCTTGGATGTAGCGTTGTATTGCGTCGGCGCTGACGCTGCCGACGCTTCTGAAAAATTTCCCAGGACTCC
>JBDRGA010000020.1:0-14349 GCA_043818175.1 Candidatus Woesearchaeota archaeon
GGAATGCTCTCACCTCTAGTATTTTTTTCATAAAGAATTCTCCAGCTCTGTAGCTGCTTCTCACGAAGGGTCCAGACGCAACATAAAGGAATCCAAGATCTTCTCCTGTATTCTTGTAGAATTTGAATGTTTCTGGAGTAACATATTCTGTTACTGGAAGAAATTTTGTCTTGGGCTTGAGGTATTGTCCTATCGTGAGTATGTCACAGTCTGCACTTCTCAAGTCTTGCATTGACTGAATTACTTGTTCTCTTGTTTCACCAAATCCTACGATGATTGCGCTCTTTGTCTTTACTGACGGGTCAATTTCTTTCACTTTTCTAAGAACGGAAATGCTTTGTTCGTATCCTGCCCTAGGATCCCTTACTTTGTTTTGAAGTTCTTTGACTGTTTCTATATTATGTGCAAAAACATCAGGTCTCGCCTTAACAATTCTTTTGATGCATTCCTCGTCTCCTTTGAAGTCAGGCGTTAATACTTCAACGAACGTCCGTGGGTGTGCTTCTTTTATTGCTTTGATGCATGCAGCGAAATGCTTGCTTCCTTGATCTGGAAGGTCATCCCTATCTACAGAAGTTATGACTGCATAGTCAAGCTTCATTTCTGCTATGGCTTCCGCGAGTTTTTTTGGTTCTTCAGAATCCAATGGCTGTCCTTTGCTGCTTGTCTTTACAGCACAGAACTTACACCCTCTTGTGCATGTATCACCCATAACCATGAATGTTGCCGTTCCCTCTTTATGCCAGCACTCTGCCATGTTCGGACAATGGCTTTCCTCACATACAGTAACAAGGCCTCTAGTTCTCAGGGCACTTTTAATGACAGAAAAGTCCGTTCCTGCGGCTGGTCGTATCTTCAGCCACTCCGGTTTAACAAGAACTTCGCCCACCTCTTCACCTCTGGTAAACTTCTGAGACGACACTATTTAAACGTTTCGACCTATTAAAGACGAAGAATTAGTACTTACCTTTTGTTTCGATTCTCAATCGAACAACCGGTTCGGTGTTGCTTTGCCTTACGTAACCCCATGAGTCCTTGGTTTCGAATGATATTCCATCAAATTTTCGTGTTGTTTTCTGGGGGTTCAGTGCCTTAATCACCTTGTCCATTGTTGTGTTCTTGAGGACCACGTCTTGGATCTGGTATTTTTGGTATTGTTTGAGCAGTTCGCTTACGGTCCTATTTGACTTTTCCAGGTGTTTCATGGTCTTGAGCATTGTCAATATTCCATTGTCAAGGTAGTAGCAGTCCTTGTGGAAATAATGTCCTGAGCTCTCTGAGCCAAAGATTGCTTCATGTTTCTTCATCCTTTCAAGCACATTGCTCCTTCCAACAGGTGATAGAATAAGCTTTATTTTCTTTTTTCTTGCCACTTCAATTATAGTTCTTGAGCTAGTGGCGTCCACCACAACAGTACTTCCTTTTGGCAACCTATCGATAATGAAGGCAGCAAGATAGTTTGGATGCACAGTATTTCCCTGTTCGTCAACCACGAGCACTCTGTCTGCGTCCCCATCAAGTATGAATCCTGCGCTTGCCTTCAAGCTTTCAACAGCGCTTTTGAGTTGTGCAGTAGCGTTCTCTTCCAACGGATTTGGGCTGTGGGCCTTGAATTCTGGGTCCGGCATGGCGTTGATTATTGTCGTTTTGGGAAGTTTGAGGCTTAATAATTCGTGCCCTGCAGGCCCTCCTGAAGCGTCAACAACGTACTTCTTGACAATTTTCTTCGGAGCGTTCTTCTTCAAAAAACGTATGTATTCATTGTTTGAAGCGCGTGCAACCTTCTTTTTCTTTATTGAGGGGGTGCGCTTGATGTTCATTGCCCTTTCCACTTCATCTAGTCCTGTTCCTATGCCCATTGCACTTGCGTGCTCGCCGTATAACTTTACTCCGTTGTATTCCTTTGAATTGTGGCTTGCAGTAATCATCATGCCCGCATCTAGTTTCATTTTTGCGAGTGTCCAGCTGAATGCCGGCGTTGAACACGTACCAAGAAGTACTGGTTGTGCTCCAGAATGCCTTATGCCTTGGATTGCGTGTTCGTAGAGCGTTGGACTGCTTGTTCTCGTGTCCCTTCCAATGAGCACTTTTTTTGCTTTTGTGACGTGTACGAAGGCGCGGGCAATCCTGTAGGCTATGTCTTCATTAATCTCTTTTGGATAGATTCCTCGTATATCGTACGCATGAAAGATGCTCAACTTGCTCTCCACTCCTTGATTGCTCGTTCGTACCTCTCCACTGTATTTGTGTCGAACCATTGTCCTGAGAATACGTAACCATAAAGCTTGTTTTCCTTTGCCAGCTTGGGGAATATATCCTGTTCGAGCATCCCAAATCCTTTTGGTGCCAAATCTATAACTGAAGGTTCCATTATGTAGCAGCCCGCGTTTATGAGGTTGCTTGGTGCGTTCTTCTTGCTTGGCTTTTCCACAAAGCTCAGTATTTTGTTTCCATGAAGCATTGCCACGCCGTAATCAGCGGCGCTTTCTCCGGTCGTCAATGCTATTGTGCATTGTGCCCTTTGGCCTTTGTGGAATTCGTACATGTCAATCAGGTCAATGTCTTTCAGCTCATCTCCATTCATCATTATGAACGTTTCAGTAAGATATGGTCTTGCCAGGCGTAGGGGACCTGCCGTTCCAAGTGGGTTGGTTTCTTCAACATAAGTAATCTTTACTCCCAGTTTGCTTCCGTCTCCAAGATAGTCCTTTATCTTTTCGCCGTTCATGCCTATGCTAACTATGATATCTTTTATGTCGAATTTCTTCAACATTTCTATGTTGTATTCCAGAATAGGCTTTCCTTGTACTGGAACCAATGGTTTTGGAAGGTCTGGGGATAGCTGTTTAAGCCTGCTGGCGCTCCCTCCTGCCAGAATCAATGCTTTTCGGGGTCTATTCTGGCCAAGTGCTTTGATGAGTAAGAGTTCTACAGCATGACTCCTGTTCTTGACTGTGCTTCCATCAATTGTGTTGTCAACCTGTCTTAGAATATCCCGTTCGATGGTGAAAGTGACCCTGTCCTTCATGGAACCAATTATGAAGGAATCCTATATAATGATTGTCATACTTTGTAATACTTGAAAAACCTGTCCGGTCAATTCCCTGTCGGGGCTTTAACCTTGAGGTTTTTCTGTTCCGAAACTCGTTCAGAAGCGAGTTTCGTTACTATTGAATTAGTGAGAACTTGGCGCTCGTTATCTGTACTCTTGTTCCTGGTTCTGTCTGTATTAATACCTGGTATTCAGTTCCGGGGTTTGGGCTTAGGAAGCATGTGTCTTTGCACTCGTTCCTGAAACCATAGGGTTCTTTTGGTTGAGCAGGGGGGCCGGGTCGTTCTATTGGGGGTAGTATTGGCAAGGTTTGCTCAAATTTCAGGATTTGTTGGTCCTGGCCCTGTTGTTCCTGTACATCTTCTCCTGTTAGTCCATCGCTTACTCCTGTTGCCAGGCCTGTTATCTTGCTAGTTGACCCGGGCACTGTGTTGGTATAGACCAGTTTCCTTTCCAGGCCTTGCTGGAGGTATATTCTCACTTCTCCCGGACCATCAACCCGTCCTGAGAGCCTTAAACTATTAAGTTTGACTGGGTCCTTGATTGTGTATGTTGCACTTCCATCCCCCTCGAGGTTGATTTTCTGTTGGTAAGTGTCTATTGTGAAGTATCCTGTGATTGTAGCGGGCCTTGTGACAACGAACGAGAAGAGGACGATGACTCCTATTGCTGCTATTAGAATTCTCTTGTGGTGGAAGAGTTCGTTTGTTATGGTAGCAGTCTCCATTAGTTTTTTATGGGTTCACGGTTTATTATTGTTTTGGTCTATTTTTAATTACCCCGAAAAGTTTATAAACCTCTGAGGTTCATCGCGACGTATTCACAGGAGGGAACAAATGAGATTCTTTTCCATCAACCGAAACAAATCAAAGTACGATGAGGATGACATGCCAGATGAGGATTACGTGGAGATTAACACGGAGAACGCTCCAGGTTCGCACAAGGTAATCGTTCGCCCCTTTGTAATGAATGACTTTGCGGACATAAAGCCGATTCTTAATGTTCTCAGAGAAGGTTACACAATTGCACTTGTGAACATAAGACCTCTGAAGGATAAGGACCTTGTCGAACTAAAGAGGGCAATCAACAAGTTGAAGAAGACTTGTGATGCCATCGAGGGAGACATTGCTGGCTTTGGTGATGATTACATCGTCATCACGCCGTCCTTTGCCACGATTCACCGAAGCAAGGATACTGCTCCTGTACGAGACACAGGAGAAGAGTAAATTTTTTTCTCATTCTTTCTTAACAACAATCCATTTAAATCCATCTTGTTCTTGAAGTGTTATGGAAGATGAAGCTCCAGACATTATTCACGGTGAAACATGTCCGTTCTGCAATCAGAAGACGCTGACATTGATGGAAGCTGAGAGGGACATTCCTCATTTTGGTCTTTGCTATCTCTTCAGCATGAGTTGCTCTAACTGCAAGTACCATAAATCTGATGTTGAGACTGAGAAAGGAGCTGGAAAGGTAAAATACGAACTAACTATTGATTCAGAAGAGGATATGAATATTCGTGTCGTGAAGGCATCTTCTGCAACCGTGAAGCTCGGTCGCATTGGTTCAATTGAATCTGGAGAGCAGTCCAATGGCTACATAACAAATGTTGAGGGTGTATTGAATCGCATCAAGTCAGCAATGGAGTTCCTTCGCGACGATGCCGAGGATGACGCTGATAAGAAGAAAGCGAAGAATGCCCTTAAGAAATTGCAACGCATTATGTGGGGCCAGGAACCAGCAGTTCTTACTATCGATGATCCCGAGGGTAATTCTGCGATTATTTCCGAGAAGGCGAAGAAGGTTAAGTAACTTCTTTGAGCGGAAAGTTAATATACATAGGTCTATACGTTTAACGTATGTTTATGGAGTGCAGGGGGGATATTGGTGGCGCAGTTTACGCAGCAAGCATTTCTGAACACGAAGTACGTATGTTGTTTATGGGGGGCACGGTCTCCGGTCTAACCGAAGGGAGGTTTCCTGAACAGTTTGAACTACGTCCAGGCGTAGGTGAACCCAGATTCAAGCCTGATGACTCGGGTCATTATTTTGCGTACGTTGCAGTGGACAACGTGCAGGGTGCTGATTTGCAGAAAAAACTAAGTGCCTTGGCACTTAGACTGGAAATGCTAAGCCCTTTTGACGTTGAGCGCACAGACGATGGAGTGGTGTCTGGACGCGTCTTCATTAATCCTGAGCGCCCTGCCCTGGTTGGGTCTCCTTCTGAATCCAGTCCTCGTATGCCTTATTCGCTTGAACGTCGAGTTTGATGATGCACGGCACTTCATAGTCATGGATTGATTCTATTTCCTTCTTGACCGCATCCCAATTATTTGGTGTCGTCTTTAGAATTGTAACGATTTCATTTTCTCTTGCTATCTCGCCCTTCCACCAGTAAGCGCTTTCTATTGGAAACGAGTTAGCACACGCAATGAGCTTCTTATTGAGTAGATGGTCAATTATCTTGTTTGCGTGCTCCTTCGAGGGGTGCGTAACGTATACTATGATGAATGCCATTTTTGCAAGATTGTTTTGTTGTTTTATAAGTATTTCCAACCGAAAGCTATTTATGTGAAGGCACATTATCTCACATAATGCCGAACATAACTCTTTCAATTCCGGAGGATTTGCATAGCCGTATCAAGAGGCATTCCGAGATAAGGTGGAGTGAAGTTGTTCGTAGGTCTCTGGCTGAGAAAGCAGCCATCCTTGACGAGATCGAAAGAATTGCGGCAAGGAGTCGCCTGACTAGAAAGGATTCCGAATTAATCGCCGCAACGGTGAATAAGGAAACGTTTTTGACAATGGAGCATGCTTCTCGTAATAGACTCAAACGTTCTTCTCGCCGCTCTGATTCGTGATTCAATAATTCGCAAACTGATTTTCAGTGGTCTTCTCGACCTTTATTACCCCGTTCCTTCTCTTGCAGTCCTGAACAAGTATTCAGACTATATCAGGAAGAAAACGTTCCTCTCCAAGACCAAGTATTCGGCTCTTCTCGCATCGGTCATTTCAGGTATTATGCTTGTTTCAAGGAAAGAGATTCTAGTCCATTGGGAAGAGGCAAAGAAGATTATGTTTGATATTGATCCTGAGGACGTAGTGTTTGTCGCCTGCTCTTTGGCCGTTACGGGCTCACTTGTCTGGTCGGATGACGTTCATTTCAGGTTGCAAGGCGTTGTTCCATCAATCACAACACGTGAACTGCTTGAAATGTGTGGTGGCTCTTTCTGACTGCTGGAATCATTCCATCTCCTGCAGTTCCCTTACCGTGCCGAACTCGTACACTTTGTCCTCGCCAACAATATGCACTTTGAATTTCCTTATATCTATAAGGAAAGGGCTTAACAATTTCTCAGCAAGAATATCTGTTCCTTCTGTCAAAGTATGTATGCTTGGCTGCACAATCAACGTTTTTTTCTTCCATTTTCCTACTAAGAAACATTTGTACTTCTCTACCTTTGCGCTTTCTCGTAATGAGACTGCAGGGTGTTCATGTCCGATGATAATCGTTTTCGCATTTTGGAAAGTCAATGTTTCTGGTATTCTATCTCCATGACAATAATAATATTCTCCAGCAACGTACTCGTCAACTAGTTCGATGTTCTTCTTCGTCGCAATTGGTCCCATAATTGTGTCATGATTTCCTTTAATCATCACAAGCTTGCCATATTGAGACAGGAAGTCGATGAAGTCAACTGCATCTCTCCACTCCTGTTCTGAAATCCTGCCAAATTCGTGCTTGATGTCGCCGAGCAGAAGGATAACTGGTTTCTTCGCCTTGAATTTCTCGAGAGTTTTCTTTACTCTTGCTTTAATCTCGGGATAAACGTACCTTGGTATTAACCACCCTGCCTTGTTTATTGCTTCCTCCAAACCTATGTGAACGTCTCCGATTGACAATATGTTTTCTTCAGGGTTGTAGATGTAGAGGTCATGGAACTGGAGGATCATCGTTGGCAGAAAGCAGGGGATGTTTTAAATTCTTCTGACCTGTCAAGTCAGCAATAGTTTGATGTGAACTGTTTAGTTATTTGTTCTTTTCAAGTAAGCCCAGCACTTCTTTGGTATTGAGCACACGAATGCTGTCTTGTTCCTTCAACTTCTTGTCGTTGGACCAGAGTGAACATTGCACTGTCATTGCGACTGCAAAGTATGCTGCGTCCTTTGGATCTGGACTTATTGCGAAGGCACATGGCAGAGCAGGAGCTATTTTATTATCTGGCACGAAGGTTATGCGTTTCCTCAACGCACGTATAAATTCGTCGAGTTCTTCAGGAGAAAATCCTGCCTTATTGCAGACGAGCGTTTCATAACGTCTTAGCTCAGCGAGAAGATAGTCAGGAGCATAGAGTTCAAGCAATTTGTTTTCCAGAATGCTAAGTGTGAATTGCCTTTTTATTATTGCGCTGAATACTATGTTTGCGTCTACTACTAGCTTCATTACTGGTGAGGGATTGGAAGTGCTTCATCATATTTTGGTCGATTTTCTCGGAAATCTTGCGAGCGTCATTTGTAGTCAATTTGCTCTTTGAGCGTAGTCTGGCCAATGTCTCCATTGTTATGGCGTGTTCTTCGAACGCCTTTCTTGCCACTGCGCTCCAGTTTGTTTCGTCCATTGCATCCATCCTCTTCTTTAAATCGTCTGAAACTGAGATGCTGACTGTTGCCATACAATAACAAATATGTTAGAATTAATAAATTTGTTGTTTTTGTTATGAATTGTTTAACTTGTATTGGTGGTCTTAGAAGAAAACGGCTTAGAGATAAATAGGAAAAAAAGATTCTAGCTAGTAACTTCGCCCGTCTCCAGCTCCTTGATCCTTTGCTGTAAGAACTCAATAGTTCTTGCGTTGTCCTGCTGGTGCTGGATCTGGCCGCATTCGGGGCACTTGAAGTTGAACTCGATTGCTTTCTCAAAGTCCATTCTGGCACACGCGTTTTTACACATGTAGAACTGGCCTCCTTGTTCCTGCTCGAGCCTTTCTCTCATCTTGCTTATCTTCTCGGTCTTCACCTTTTCATGTAAGTACCCTACAATGTCCTCGTTGAAGTCCCAGTAGCAGATGTACCAGCCCTTTATCTTGTCCTTCTTCCTTATGAAGTAGACCAAATTGTTCTCAAGAAGCTTGTACAGGAGGTTTCTTGTCTTGTGAATCTCCATATCCAGCTCTTCAGCAATTATGAACTCGGAAATCCTCTTCTTCCCACGAAGGTAGAATACGATGGGCAGAGCTTCTGGCCCTACAATGTCACTTACGACCTGTTCTATCAGTTTCTTGGTTACCTTCATTTCTTCCCCCACGATTGATTGCTTAAGCACGGTTTCCATGTAGTATGAGCTTTCTTCCCCGCAAGCCCCCCAAGGCGCGGTCGTAACTGTGCAGTGACCTTATTGGTTTCAGCGTTTATAAACCTTCCGGTTTTGTCCGTTGCTGATGTCACCAATTGCTATACTGTAACCCGCGTTGGAATGCGAGGGGACATACAATGCTTCAAGCTCTTTATATATGTTTCGGTCGAAGCTTACGCCCACAAATCTCCCTTGTTTTAGAATTCCATCGTCAACGAGGGTTTCTAGTGTATTATTTTGCAGTCGTATACATCCGTGGCTGGCGGGTGTTCCAAGGATGTCTTCCCTGTTCGTTCCATGGATGCCTATTCCTTTGAAATGTCTTCCATCCAAGGTATCTTCTGACCTGCAGAAATAGTTGCCGTACTTGAGTGTATCTCCTGTCTCAGTATCAAAGAAAGTCCAGTCTTTGCTGTTCTGTACTTCTGAAATTCTCAATATGCCCTCAGGAGTCCTGTTATCTCCTGATCGTTCTTTAGGAAATGTATCTTTTGCCGTGCTACATTCATACTCTCCAGTTTCGTTCCACCCAGTATTACTTTTTTTGTAGACAATCAGTTTCTGCGCTGGAACATCCACAATGCTCGCTACGCTGTCAGGGATGCTTTCAAGCAAAGCGATGTGAGCTGCTGGAACCGAATAAGTTGGTATGGGTGCCTTGTAAAGTGGAAAACTGTTAGGCATTGGAATGAGTTCATCATGTCTGAAGTATTGGAATGGTGCGGTACTGTATGCATAGTTGATTTTCGGTTCATATTCATCAAAAGAAGGTAGTTCAACTATTGAAATTGCTGCTTGACTCTCAATTTGTCTTACGTTGTTTAGTTGCAGTCCTGGTCCTACGCCTGAACCAAGAGTAAAAGCGAGAAGATGGCTAATGAAGCTGCTTGCCAGTCTGTTCATCTGAACAACGGCCTCCCTTTATCTTCTATTACGACTGCTGTTTGTTCAGTCCTTGATGCAATAAGTTCATAGATTCGCTCTATGTCCTTGTTCGTGACTACAATACCTCCATTGGAGGCGTTCTGTTCAGTCTGTATTGCCCTTTCCCTTGAATCATAATCTGTACCGCAAAGAAGTATGCCATTGCCTGACCTATGCAAAGAACGGTCAATACTATTAGGGTAGTCAAGCGTCAGTTTTCTGCTTCCGTATAGCGGATTGCCTGGGTTTGGGTCAGCAGATACTATCCTATAGATTCCTTCAGGTGTTGCCTTGTCTCCTTGTCTTGTCTTTGGCCAAGGGTTAGTGCCAAATGTTGCAGGTGCCCTGTACAGTTCTCCCTGTCTTGTGTATATTGTAACTTCTTTTCCAATCTTGTCTGCATAAACTACACATGAGATTCCTTGAGCATTTCTGAACACAGTGTCAACGCTGTTTGGAATTTCAGTGTTGCCCGGGTCGGTCATGAAGTATACTGTGCCCGTATCGCTCAATCTTGGACTCATTCCGTTTTTTTGTTCGAGCGCCTCAACCCTTCTTTCCAAAGGCGAAACTCTTTCATCCACTATCTTGATTACATCATTCCTTACCTGCGTTGGTATGGCTTGGATTGTCTTCTCCAGTCTAGAACTTGTAAGCTCAGTGTGCACTGCATTTGCGCCTATGCCCAGTACTGCAATTCCGAAGGCAGTTCCCAGCGCTACCCTATACGCATTCACCATGTCCCTGACTGCATTCGTCAAGGGCCTTTCTTCGTCTTCAACGCGAATGTCCATGAAAAGAAGGTAGTATTCTGTTCTTCAAGTGACCTGTGGCTTGATTCCTGGAATATTTGCAGAAAGTTGACAGGATACCCACGGTTCTTCCAATGTATATTATGAACGCTCCAACGATACCTTTAAAAACGACATGCTGCTTCCGTGAATATGGAAGTTATGGTAAAAGAGAAGGGAAAGAACACTATCTCTTTTGAGATTAAGGGTGCAGATCATACTCTATGCAATATCCTCAAGACGGAACTTCATGCTGATTCTGCCGTTACCGTTGCAACGTACAGGATGGGACATCCCTTGATTGCAATTCCAACTTTCTTTGTGCACACGGATGGTACAAAAGAACCCCTTAAAGCAGTACAGGAAGCCATCGCACGCCTTAAGAGACAGAACACACAGCTTGCAAAGGACGTCTCTGCCTTGAAGTAAGGCGCAACCAATATATACTTGGATTCTTAAGTCTTAGTTATATGAATCCTTTGGATGGAAAGGCATTAGCCAGCTTTGCACGCGCTTGTTTGCAGAGTGCTAGTCCAGATACGCCCGAGCTTGAGTTCAAAGGGGATAGACTTGTTGTTGTAAGACTTCTAAAGAAAGGAAGGCCCATAGCAAGGGGCGAAACACAGGAAGCAGGTCCTGTTATTGAGTGGGTTAGGTCTGCATGTGGTTTGCTTGGTTCAATTTCCGAGAACGACCTTAAGCAGTCACGAGTCGAAATTAACTTGCTTGAGGACATTGAAGA
Organism: Candidatus Woesearchaeota archaeon; assembly: GCA_043818175.1. Lineage (GTDB taxonomy): Archaea > Nanobdellota > Nanobdellia > Woesearchaeales > JBDRGA01 > JBDRGA01. The sequence goes on from JBDRGA010000020.1 coordinate 10,863, forward strand.
ACTGGATGGCGAGCAGGAGGAGTTTCCCTCAAGAATCATTCAGAGAGAGAACGGCGTGCTTGTTTCTGGAATTGAGGGCAGGGGAATAGTGTTACCTCAAGAGTTTCAAGAACAAGCTATGAATGCAGTTCAGGCGTTGAACGCTGCATGTCAAAGAGCAGGCATGAGCTTCAAAGCGTGGCAGGAGCATGCTTCTGTTTTCAGATTTACTGCCGAGACGTATGTTGACTAGTCTTCTATCACAAACTCTATTTGTCTATTCAGTGGATATATTGTACCCCTGTCTGTTGTCTTTGGCTCTTGGTGTGGTAGGTATCTTAACAATGCGGGAAACAACTCTTCTGCTTCCTCCTTTCCAATGGCCACGCATCCATGTGTCCATACGAGAGAGAGATATTTCTTAGGAAGGGTTCTTGCGTGCAATCTTATTCTGGATGGCGTTTTGCAGGGGTCTGATTCATAAGCAGAGGGACAGTTATCTTTGCACAGCTCTGCCATCCACGCACCAAGAGGGTTATCTGGTCCTGGCGGTACTCTTCCCGTTGAACTATTCCACTCTTTTGGTGGGTACCATGTTGGGTCTTGAACTATTCTTTTAATGTAGTACGTTCCCGAAGGAGTTCCAAAGAAAACTTCTTCTCCCTCGCCATTTACTTGATGCCATCCTCCTATGGCTATTCTGGTGTTGAATATCAATTCATCAGTTCCTTCCTGATTCGCGTATACTGATAAACTCTTATTGCTCTTGCTAGCTATCATTCTGACATTGAGTGAATCTGCAAAGAAATAGTCAGGAATACCAAGTTCAAGGGGCACTTCATATGTTCTGAAGCGTTCGTCTTGCGTCGCCAGAGAGATTACAGTTGAGTCTATGTTGTCGAGATAGGTTCCAAATGGTGTGAGTGCAGGGTATGTGTTCTCAATCAATTCCTTGAAGTAATCTCTTGGTTTTGGCAGCTCAGAGGGTTTTATGGTTAATTTGATTGTGTGCTCTGTTCCTGTATTATTGTGTGTGGTTGGAGTGTGCAACGTTGCAGCAGGAGTCCCTAATGTAACTACCGCTGCCGCCAGAATGCTTGTGAGTTTCATATCTTGGCTCATGGGCATCCGTATGAATCATATAAAGATTACTGTCCAAATCTCCTTTGTCTCTTAGAATACTCAATGAGACATTCCTTGAAGTCCTCTTCTTCAAACTCCGGAAGCAGTTTCTCCACGAAGATTAGCTCAGAATACGCATTCTGCCAACTTAGGAAGTTGCTCAATCGTTTTTCTCCACCGGTTCTAATTATTAGGTCAGGTTTGCTTTCTAAGTATACTGCGTGGTTCAGCGTGTTTTCGTCTATTTGGTCTGCTCGTATGCTTCCTTCCTCGACCTGTTTAGCAATCTTCTGAACAGCATCTACTATTTCTTCCCTTCCACCATATGCCATTGCGATGTTAAGCACGTATTTTCTTCCAGCCCTTGTTTTTTCCTGGAGCTTCTTCATGTAGCTCTGAACTTGTTCTGAAAACATTCCAGTTCTTCCGATGAATCTTATTCTTATCCCTGATTTCATCAGTTTTTCATCGTTCAGCAGGTTTTCTGCTTCGTCGCAGAACGTCTTCATTAGATAATCAAACTCTTCTTTTGGCCTGTCAAAATTCTGTATTGAGAACGCGTATAGCGTGAGTTCGTCTACTCCCGCATCCCTGCACCATTTGAGCATATTTCTTAGCTTGCCTGCGGCTATCTCATGTCCTTTCCAAGGCTTCATCATGAGTCTTTTGGCAAAACGTCTGTTTCCATCGAGGATTATTGCCACGTGTTTTGGCACCGGGCTCCTTGTTGGCTCCATGTGTAGAAGTGCTTGAACTGGCTTTTAAATAGTTTATTGCTGTTTTATTGCTCCCAGCGGTCCAATGGCTTTCTTTCTGCTTCTCTAAGCTCGTACTTCTCTGCCAAGAGCTCGAACAACTGCGGTTCAATCTTAAGAATATCCTTTGTTGTGATGAACCCCACGACTTTTTTGCCTTCCAGAACGGGGAGGTGTCTTACGCTGTTCTCTGTCATGACGAGCATTGCGTCATATATGTCTTTCTCAGGAGTTATTGTTATCATATTTTTCTTTGGAGTCATGTATCTATTCACAGGGTCTGAGAGTGAAAGTCCTTTGGCCAGCTTGTGAACCAGGTCTCTTTCGGTTACTATGCCTTTGATTTCTTTATCTTGCATCACCAAGAGCGATCCCACTCTATGCTGGCTCATGCTCTTAACAGCGTTTATCATAGTCTCCTCGAAGTCAACAGTAATAGGTTTTGTGGTCATCGCGTCCAGCACGTTGATTCCTGTCTTGAATTTCTCCATGCTATGAGCAATATGTTCTGGATATTTAATGGTTTCCCGCTCAAGGACAACTATTAAAAAGAAATCTTGCCTTTCTAGGATTATGACTGAACAGGCAACAACTGAAGTTATCACCAAAGACATGACGATTGGAGCCCTTGTACAGAAGTATCCATCTTGTGCTGAAGTTTTGTTGGAAGAAGGTGTGCATTGCGTTGGGTGTGGTGCTGCGTACTATGAGACGATTGAACAGGGTCTTAAGGGTCATGGTTACCAGGATGAGCATATTGCGGAAGTGGTGAAGAAACTGAACGAAGCAATACCATCTGAAGGTGGCGTTCCTGAAGAGCTTGTCGTAACTTCAAAAGCTGCTGCAAAGCTTAAAGAAATTCTCAAGCAGCACGAAAAAGAAGGTTATGGTCTTAAGATTAGCGTTGAAGCAGGCGGCTGTTCAGGATTTCAGTACGGGATGGAGATAATTCCCGAAGCAGATTCAGGAGACGTAACGATTGAAGTTGATGGTGTAAAGTTCTTCGTTGATGCCGAGAGTGGTAAGTTGTTGAAAGGTGCTAAAGTGGATTACGTTGATAGTTTGCAGGGCGCAGGATTCAAGATAAGCAATCCAAACGCTAAATCAACTTGCGGTTGCGGGCAGAGCTTTAGTTAGTAGTTTTTAAAGTCCACAAAAGTGTTTATATACTGCCTGTAGTTATCTTCATAGGAATATGATTATTAGTGTGGTAGATTATTAATGGCACTAGAGAGCATTACTAAAGAGGAAATGGCGCGCCTGAATCTGCCCATTATTCAAGGTGGTATGGGGGCGGGAGTTTCAAATTGGCGTTTGGCTAGAGCAGTTTCAATGACTGGACAGTTAGGTGTCGTTTCTGGCACTGGGTCGCCCGATATTTTGTTGAGAAGGTTGCAGAGAGGCGACGAGGAAATGGTCTCTGCAATAAGACGATTTAATGTTCCAAACGAGGAGTTTGCCGAAGAAATTATAAAGGATTACTATGTTCTTGGTGGACTTCCTCTTGATGTTGATTTCAAGCAACATACAAAACCCAGTCTGTATATGACTCCAGACCGAGTCTTTACGTTGCGTCCCCGGGTTAATGGTCATTCCTAACTGGAGGAACACGCAAAAGTCTCAGGTGTAGG
>JBDRGA010000021.1:0-9148 GCA_043818175.1 Candidatus Woesearchaeota archaeon
GGCGGTTGTTCCGGTTTTCAATATGGCATGGAGATAATACCTGAAGCGGATCCAGGAGACACAACAATTGAAGTTGATGGCGTGAAGTTCTTCGTTGATGCACAGAGTCACGAACTTCTCAAAGGTGCAAAAGTTGATTACGTTGATTCACTGCAGGGTGCCGGATTCAAGATAAGCAATCCAAACGCGAAAAGCACTTGTGGATGCGGGCAGAGTTTTAGCTGAGCCCTTTTAAAGTCCACAAAAGTGTTTATATAGTTCGAGCGATTGCTTGGTCAGATATTTGTGGGTTGCGTGGAAATACAGGAATGGAACTAGAGAGCATTACTAAAGAGGAAATGGCGCGCCTGAATCTGCCCATTATTCAAGGTGGGATGGGGGCGGGAGTTTCAAATTGGCGTTTGGCTAGAGCAGTTTCAATGACTGGCCAGTTAGGCGTTGTTTCTGGTACGGGGTCGCCCGATATTTTGTTGAGAAGGTTGCAGAGGGGCGACAAGGAAATGGTCTCAGCAATAGAGCGACTTAATGTTCCTAATGAGGAGTTTGCCAAAGAATTAATTGGGGATTATTTTGTTAAGGGTGGTATTCCTCCTGGTCAAGATTTCAGACAGCACACCAAACCCAGTCTTTATATGTCTCCTGACAGAGTCTTGACGTTGCGTCCACGGGTTAATGGTCTTTCCTTCCTGGAGGAACTGGCAATATTGTCAGTTTTTGTTGAAGTAAGTCTTGCTAAAGAAGGTCATGATAATCCTGTTGGAGTTAATTTCTTGCAGAAGATTGAGTGGCCCTTGCTTCCAAGTGTTTATGGTGCGATGCTTGCTGGCGTTGATGCGTTATTGGTTGGTGCTGGATTTCCCAGGGAGATTCCAGGAATAGTAACTAACTTTATGAATAACGAACCTTCGAGTATTTCTATTTCAGTAGCGGATAACAAAGGGGGTACTGGTATGTATCAACTTCAGTTTACTCCGCCTAGTAAGTATGCTGCTCCAAGCAAGAGGCCTGCATTTGGAGCAATTGTAGCCACTGAGATTGGAGTTAAGGCAGTGTCTAAAGCAGACTTCTTTGTTATTGAGAGTACAAAAGGTGGGGGTCACACTGTTCCACCCCGAAATCCCGTTGTTGATGCATCAGGTGATTTACTATTTGGGCCAGATGATGATTTGAATCTTGAAAGGTTGTATGGTATTTTAGAAAGACGCGGTGACAAAGCTCAACCGTTCTGGCTTGCTGGTGCTTACGCTTCTCGACTTAAGGAAGCTCAAGAAAAGGGTGCTGTTGGTGTTCAGGTTGGTACTGCGTTTGCGTACTGTCACGAGTCGGGGATGGATCCCCAGAGAAGACGTGAGAACATTGATGCTATTATGAATGGTGCAAACGTAATTACCATGGAACGTTTGTCTTCAACCGGTTTTCCGTTTAAGGCGCTGGTTGTTGGTGATAGTATTGTCAATCCTGATGTTTTAGAGGCTAGAACTAGGGTTTGTAACGTGAGCTACTTGCTTAGTGCTTATGAGAAGCCTAATCGAAGAGGTGTTGATTTCAGGTGCCCTGCCGAGCCAGTAGAAATCTATTTGAGAAAGGGTGGTCGAATTGAAGACACAATTGGTAGGGGTTGCCTTTGCGATGCTTTGATGAAAAAGATTGGTTTGGGCTCTCCGGGTGAACCAACAGTCGATACGATTGGAAAGGACGTCACGCCTGTTATAGAACTGGTACAAAGATTCGGAGAATATCATGCTAAGGATGTTGTTGATTTTATTTTGAATAGTTGATTGAAGATATCCAAGTCATTGCATGTAAGAAGTTTATATTTCTGAAAACTCGAAAAAGTCAGGCAGTACTGCTTGCCTGCTTTGTACTTTCAAGAACTTTCTTTGTTTCGCCTGAGAACACATGGCTGGCGTGTAGAATTTCGATGCCTGTTATAGTTCCATCCTTAGATATGTCTATTGTTATGTCTTTTAGTTCGATGCTCTTCCAGTACTCCTTATCATGAAGTTGTATGTTGAGTATGTCTTCTTCCTTATCGTACCAGCTTTCCATGATTAGTCCATCCAATAAGCGGTCAGGATTTTATAAGTATTTCCTATTCGCTTATATACTACTTTGAGCGTCCTGCCCGAAGGCGGTACTCTTGTTATTGCATTCAGCACATCATACCATCGTCTGTCTTTGATGATTCTCGAGTGCAGGATTGCGAATTCGATATCTTCCTCATTTATTGTCTTTCTGTGCTTCTTCTTCAAGAGCCAGTGTTTGGAATAAACAAAGTGCATGCCACAGGATAACTGGATAGTTTCATATCTCTTGTCTCCCCAAATATGAAAGATTTTCAGAATTACTTCTATTGAACTTGGATATCCACACTCACAGGGCAATGATCACTTCCAATAATATCAGTATGTATCTTGCTGTCATTTATCTTTGGCATTAGTTTCTTGCTCGCTACGAAGTAATCGATTCGCCATCCTATGTTTCTTGCTCGTGCGTTGAACCTGTATGACCACCATGAGTATTTTATCTCTTCAAGATGCTGTTCTCTCCACACATCCACAAATCCAGAATCAAGTTGTGTTGTGAAGTCTTCTCGTTCTTCAGGTGTGAAGCCAGGGTTCTTGGTATTGTCTTTAGGTCTGGCTATGTCCTTTTCTGTATGTGCCACGTTCAAGTCTCCGCAGTAAACAACAGGTTTATTCTTCTCCAGCTTCATTAGATAGTCGAGGAATGCTTTGTTCCATTTTCTTTTCCATTCCAGTCGTAAGAGTTCATGTTGTGCGTTTGGAACGTAGACTGTGACAAGGAAGAAATTGTCATATTCTGCAGTAAGAATCCTGCCCTCCATGTCAAACTCTTTTACGCCCATACCTTCGGTTACATTAATGGGTTTTACTTTCGAGAAGATTGCAGTGCCTGCATATCCTTTCTTTTCTGCAGAGCTCCAAAAGTGATGTGGGAATTCATCTAACATCTTATCTACTTGGTCTGGATGTGCCTTCGTCTCCTGCAAACAAAGCACATCAGGCTTCATCTTATCAATGCTTTGCTCGAACTTCTTTGAAAGAATGGCTCTTATGCCGTTGACGTTCCAGCTTACGAGTCTCATTGCTAAAAGGCAGAATGCAGCGTTCTTAAATGTTGTCTTCAAGAATGACTGTAATACGTCTGCAGGAATGCTCCTAAAGCAATTTCATAGCTTCTGCCGCTCGCATCATTTCCTTTTCTTGGGAATACCTTGACGTGCTGGCTTGCTCCATGACATCGGAACTGAAGAATGTAAGCGCCGGTTCTTCCGTCATGGCCATGGAGGGCCATTCCGGATTCATTGTCTCCTTTTGCAGGATGTATTGGGTCAACAACCACACTTGAAACCGCCTCGTTCTTGGCGATTTTCTCCAATTCAGGCTTCATATCAGTCAGTGCTGTGCGTCCGTGCCAATCAAATGTCTTTAAGCCCTTTGACATTCCACTTGGATATCTTGTTTACTATATAACCTTGTTGCTCAGGAATATGTTTTCAGGTTGGTGTAAACTGGCCCTTCAGCAAGCAATTTTGCCTGCTTCAAGGTGAAATTCTGCACAGGAAATATCATTGCAGGAACTTGTTTCTTTTGAATCCAATTCATTAGAGCATCTTTGTCCTTCGCTTCCTTTATCCTTGCTATCGTTATATGCCCCATGAATCTTTGCTCTCGGGGAAACAAATCACTCAGAGAATCATCAACCCATTTCTGCAGCTCAAACACTTCTGCATTGACCATCTTCATCCAGATGATGCGCAGCTGTTTAGGGGAGAACGTTCCTAGTCCATCAATCGTGGCTTCAAAAGGTTTGAATTCGACTTTGTTCAACTTCTTCTTCACTTCGTCAAGAGTTTCCTCGGGAATCTCGCCAAGGAACTTCAAAGTGAGGTGGATGTTCTCTTTCTCAGTAATCTTTCCTCTGAAAAGGTCTTTGCTCCATAGCTCTTTCTGTATGGCGTGAATTTGTTCCCTGATATTCTCAGGAATGTCAATTGCGATGAAGCAGCGCGGCATTTTGCAGTCTGAGTGAGTCACTTTTTGTCATGCTGCGCGAATACTAAGGTTTATATACTTGTGCCGGTTGTCATGCTGCGATGGCATATCTGGGATTGTCTGACCTTGTCGCAGAACTGGGAAGCGAAGGTGGTCTGAGGACTGTAACCGAGCGTGACAAATGGTACCATGCGCGCAGGGGTATTGTGGACAGGGGTGTGGAAGCCTTCGTCAATGGAGTGCAGCGTTCTTTTGTTGACTTGTCTCCAAGGAACCATCCATTCGTGCAGTATTTAGACGGGGTTTACAAAGACACGAAGATACCCTATCACGCAGGAGTCCTTTCTGCCCGTTTGGCGCAGGGAGCTGTCGTCCTGTACGTTCTTCAGCACATGCTACCGGGGTTGTCGCGGTAGTGAGTTCTCTCCTATTCTGTACGCTGGTGGCGTCATAGGGCAGAGTATCATTGGCGCTTAGAATCCTGTCCCATTAATCCACTGTTTTGCTGGCTATTTGTGCGAGCAATAATTTTTAAGTACGGCATGAGTTCATTGAGTTTGTGGACCACCTAGCCATAATGAAGAAGGCATGGAAGCTAACTGGCAAGATTCTTACAGGTCAAAAGACGATAGAGTCAAGGTGGTATGTGACAAGAAGAGCTCCCTGGAATATAATCCAGGAAGGGGAGAAGGTTTACTTCAAGGATTCTGGCGAACCTGTGACGATTGTAGCTGAAGTTGAGAAGGTGCTCCAGTTTTCTGAACTAACGCCCAGGAAAGTGAGGCGCATTTTGGAAGAATACGGCCCTGGCGATGGCATAGCAATCAATGACCTGGACAAGTACTACAATATGTTCAAGGACAAGAGGTACTGCATTCTCGTGTTTCTCCGTAAACCAAGGAAAGTCGAGCCTTTCAAGATTGACAAGTCTGGTTTTGGTAACATGGCTGCGTGGATTTGCGTTGATGATATAAGAATACTGCAGAACGTTTAAATACGAACCAATCTTGTTCGTTGCATGACAAAGGAAGCCAAGACTCCCTTCCACGTGACGAAAGAAATGCAATTGAAGGAGTTGAACGAGAGGGCTCCTCCAATACTGAATGTCGATGTTGTTGTGTTCAGAAGGGAAGAGAAGACTGGGCGTGTGCTTTTCCTGATAGGGCAAAGGAACCTAGCGCACCGTCCTACTGAACTGATGCAGCGTCACAGATGGATCTTTCCCGGCGGCAGGATGAAGTTCACGGAAACTCCACAGGACGCGGCCAACCGCATTCTTGCCAAGGAGCTTCCTGGTGTACGGGCTAACCTGAAGAAGCTCGCCGGCGCGATTTCTGATATTGGTTATGACTATAGGGCCAACGGGGTTACATTGTACTATTTGTTTGAGTATGCTTCGGGTGCACCAAAGACGAATGACCAGTTCAGTGGTTTTATGTGGGGTTCTTCCGACACGCTGAAGGGGAAGGATGATGTTTACTTCCACGACATCAGCATCCTGAACGAGATGGAAGCAGCAGTCCGGACAATGAACACTACGGAAGACGAGATGATTGTAGAGGTGAACAAGAACAACAAGGAGATTGGTACCATTGTTAAACGCGTCGCGCACTCCGACCCATCGCATTACCATCGTGCTGCACACCTCATAATCTTCAATAGTAAGGGTGAAGTAATTCTGCATCAGAGAAGCTTCAACAAAAGTACAGGAGCAGGAAAGTGGGACATGTTTGGAGGACATCAAGCTGCGGGCATGACTATTGAGCAGACTGCTTACCAGGAATTAATGGAAGAACTTGGAATCAGCACGCAATTAACTCTTCACAGGGTTTGGCTTTTCAAAGGAGAAAATCAGTCAGAGTGGGAGTACGTGTATTACGGTGTTAGCGACGGCCCTTATGGATTTGACAGGAATGAAGTAGTTCAGTTGAGGTCTTTTGACTGCGAGAAACTGCTCAAAGGAGAGTATGACAAGAAGTATGAATTTGTGGAACCATTTGCGAAGAAATACGTCAAGGAATTGAGGTTTGTCTGGGAGAAACTCAAGTCGTGAAACCTATTTAATGATTGATTTAACTGGAACTCAAATCATATTATCCAAATCATATTCGGCATTCAGGTCAAGGCTTTCTCCTGCCCCGAACCTCTGGGTTGAGGATTCTCCGGCGTGAACTTTCTCGTGTATTTCTCGGGATATTTCAAATCTTATTTTCTTGAGGTCATCCCAGCTGGCGTCACTGGGGGTGTATGTAACGCTGAATGCATTTTCCAATGCCAATTCAATTACCTTGCCCAAATCTTCAGCTCCTCCAAACGCTTGAAGTTTTGTGCTCAAAGTCTTTCCAGGGATCATCGGAATCTCCTTTTCCCTATCAACCATGACGATGTAATGTCCGTCTGAGATGTACGCCTTCATCTTGTTGGGAAATGCTGGGTAAGTATTTAAGATTTAGTGGATTTCTTTGAAAGGAAGTTCAAGTGGTTTAATCTTAAGCAGCGAGAAGAGGTTCTCACCAGAATCGGGCTGATTGCTCAGAATCCTTTAATAGGCAAACCAATGAGAAATCAGAGGAAAGGCACGCGAGAGCTTTGTGTTGGCTCGCGCAGACTTTCATATGTACTGGATTGAGATGTAAGTATCATCTTAACGTTATGTCACAAAGACGAACAGTGATTTTATATATGTTTGAAGAGTAGTTTGTGCATGCAGATTGAAACATTGTTCAAGAGTTTTGATGCTTTGCAGAAGTTATATGGCGATGAGTCCTTGAGTGCAATCTACGGCGCAGGCCAAATTAAGAATCCTAAATTTTGCTTTGTCTTCATGAACCCAACTGGTAAGAATGTTTCTGCAGCAAAGACTTGGAAAGGATTGAAGGCGCCATGGATTGGTACGAAACAGGTTTGGAAGATGCTGTACGCGCTTGGATTGTTCGACAAGAATCTGCTTGATGAAATAAATTGCATGAAATCATCAGATTGGAGTCCTGAGTTTGCTAGTAAAGTGTACAAAAATGTCAAAGAGCACTCAGTGTACATCACTAACCTCTCAAAAGCAACGCAGTTGGATGCAAGGCCTCTCAAGAATGAAGTGTTCAGGAATTACTTGTCTTTGCTTCATGAAGAATTGCTTACTGTGAATCCAAGAGTAATCATCACGTTTGGCAATCAAGTTAGCTCAATCCTTCTTGGAAAACCAATCAAGGTCTCTGAATATAGAAAGAAGAAGGAAAGCATCGTAATCAACGGCAGGACATTCAATGTTTATCCTGTTTATTATCCTGTTGGGCAAGGGTTGAGGAACATGAATCTGGCTGTAGAAGATATTAGTTCGATAATGCAGATTATCTAAATTGCCCACCTTGCATCTCCTTCATCACATTCTTGTTTCTACCAAGGCAAACCTTTATATATTTGCACTGTTTACACAGTATTAAGTGCATTAAATATGTGGAGGTGTTATCATGCCTACAATAACCCTATCAGTCCCGGATGACTTGAAACAGGACATGGATTTGTCGAAGGAGATTAACTGGTCTGAGGTTGCCAGAACAGCAATCAAGAGCAAGGTAGCCCAGTTGAAGATATTGCGGGAAATTGCTTCGAAGTCTAAGCTTACGGAGAAAGACGCCCTTGAACTCGGCAGGAAGATTAACAAGTCATTGCATGAGAGGCATTCCCTGAGTTGAGAATGGATTTTGTTGTTGATGCCAACATCGTAATCTCTGCGCTGATTGCAAGCCATGGCAAGAGCTTCGAACTCCTGCTTAACGACAGAATTAACTTATTCGCTCCCGAATTCATGCTTGATGAAGTAGCCAAGTACAAAGAAGTGATATTGAATAAGTCAGGACTTCTTTCTTCAGAGTTTGATTTGTTCCTTGATATCATTTCTTCTAGAATAACTTTCATACAGAAAAACGAGTTCACGGCTTTCCTCAAATCTGCAGGAAAGATAACACCAGATCCAAATGATGTGGAATATTTTGGCACTGGCTGTGAAGTTGAAGTGTGCGCTCTGGAGTAATGACAAGGCACTCAAACAGCAATCTTCAGTTCAAGTTTATTCGACGACAAAATTGCTAAGCATGCTCTGAATCAAGGACAAATTACCTATACTGTCCGCCCTGCATCTTCTTCATCATCTTTTGCATGTTTCTTTCATCGCCTTTGAGCATCTTGACCATCTTCTTGCTCTGCTTGTACTGCTTCAACATGCCTCTAACTTCTGTTGCTGATTGTCCAGAACCTTTGCAAACTCTGTCGATTCTTGAGGAATCCATTACTTCGTCGGGCTCTTCCAATTCTTCTTTTGTCATCGAGCCCATTATGTGCTTCCATTTCTCCAGTTTGCCTTCCTGGACCTGTAATGCTTCTTTAGGTATTTTCAATTGGCCCATACCTGGAACCATTTCCATTATCTTGCTTAAAGAACCCATTTTCTTCATAGCTGCCATCTGTTCGTATAAGTCTATGAGACTAAAATCACCTTTAAGGAACCTTTTGCCAAGGTCTTCAGCTTCTTCTTCAGTTATCGCTCCTTTTGCTTTCTCAAGCAAAGCTTCAAGGTCACCCATGCCAAGTAATCTACCGACAAAACCTTCAGGATTAAATTGTTCGATGTCAGCAATTTTTTCGCCAACTCCTATAAATTTTATTGGCGCTTTTGTCACAGAACATGCAGATAAAGCACCACCACCTCTTGCTGTTCCGTCCATCTTTGTTGCAACAATTCCAGTAATACTGCAGCTTTTATGAAACTGTTCAGCTTGTTTCTGTGCAGCCTGTCCAATGTCAGCTGATATGACAAGTAATTTTTCTTCAGGAGCAATTTCTTTTGTAAGAGTCTCAATTTCTTCAATAAGATCATCAGATAATGCATCTCGTCCAGCAGTATCAATGATTACAACATCATATTTACTGAGTTCTTTTTCATTATTTTTCCATATTTTAAGCGCATTCTTCTCTTTTTTATCAATAAACACCTGAACATTCGCTTGTTTTGCAATTTGCTCAATTTGATCCATAGCAGCAGGCCTGTGTATATCAAGGCCAACTAATGCTACCTTTTTACCTCTTGTCTGAAAAAAACGTGCCAATTTACCTGAAGTTGTTGTCTTTCCTGAACC
>JBDRGA010000022.1:0-20134 GCA_043818175.1 Candidatus Woesearchaeota archaeon
GCAAAATACACAATTGAAATAAGAAAATAGGAGGAGCATAATGGCAGACAAAACCGAAGCAATCAAAAACATCGAACGCCTGAAGGACACGTTCCAGGGCGTCCAGTCAGAACTGGGAAAAATAATAGTGGGACAGCAGGACGTTCTTCAGCAAATAATGATAGCAATACTAACAGACAGTAATGCTCTTCTTGAAAGCTATCCTGGACTGGGAAAGACAACAATGGTAAAAGCGATTGCAGAAGTGCTTGACCTACAATTCTCGCGCATTCAGAGTACGCCAGATCTAATGCCTTCAGATATTACTGGTACGTACGTCATAGAGGAAAGCGGCGGAAAGAAAGTGTTCAAGTTCCAGAAAGGACCAATATTCGCGAATATAGTACTCGCGGACGAGATAAACAGAGCAACTCCAAAAACCCAGGCAGCATTACTTGAAGCGATGCAGGAAAAACAAGTAACGGTTGGAAATCAGACATTCCAGTTGGATAGGCCATTCTTTGTTTTGGCAACACAAAATCCAATTGACCAGGAAGGAAGTCTCGCACTTGACCAACCCGTGCTGGTTAACGGAATGCTCCGAACCGGAGAAGAACTCCTCTCAGAAGCGGGGCCATGTCTGATGGAAGACGAACGCGGCATACAATTGTATGATATCAACTCGTGGACTTTTTCCTTGAATTCTGACGGGAAGATTGAACGCCAGAAGTGCTATTTGTACACTCTCCCGTATGAAGAGAATTTTCTGAACGTGACTACATCCAGCGGGCGTTCGATAACCGTCACTAAAAACCATCCTTTCCTGGTCAACGACCAAGGCAGAATCTGCTGGAAACGGGCAGAAGACATAACACGCAACGATTTCCTTTCTGTTTCAAAAACATTGCCTGAAATCAATGCAGCGCCATTAATGACGCACGAAGAAGCGTTGACGCATCTTAGAAAACCAGTTCAGGAAATACCATTTGATGAGGACTTCGCATTCTGGATAGGATTCGTGCTTTCGGACGGAAGCATAGGAGAGAAACACGTTGAAGTTTGCCAGAAAAACCATCCTTCATATCTTGAAAGGTTTGTAAGGATTTCAAACAAATTCGGATATAACGTGTCAGTAACAGAGAACAGAGGGTGCAGGTACGCCAGAATATACTCAAAAGGACTAGTTGAATACCTAAAGTTAAGGTACGGAATAGAGAATGGAAAGAACAAACGAATTCCTTCGTGGTTCTTGGGTCTTCCCAAACCGCTTGCAAGAGAATTCCTCAACTCATTCATCGGTCTGGAATCATCCATGGAGAAAGGCAGGATTACATTTACCCAGAAACGAAAGGAAGATGTGAATATAGTGGCGTATCTCCTGCTTAGATTTTCCGTACGGTTCCATGTCCGTCACGATGGAAGAATTCACAGGCTCCGAATCTTTGGCGCGGATGTGAAGACATACCTCGATGAAATAGGATGGCCAACTCCATTCTTTGAAACTGAACGCAAGAAACAATCCAGTTTCAAAGTCGTTCCCATCAACAGGAAAGACGCAACACGAATAGTATCTTTGTTTGGCATGGACAGGTTCCACACCATTAAAGGAAGACCCAAGACCACCGCAAAACAATGGTACAACAGCTACAAGGGTCTAAAACAAGGAGAAACAGTAATGGCCGAGAAACACTTCACGCTATTCACGAGGGATATGCGGGAAGAACTCCAGACAAGAAAGTCATGTGCGTACAGGGAACTGCTTGAAACGAATCCTAGAGCGTTTGCTTCTGGCATCGGTGTTTCGATGGAGGACATCGCAAAGGGAATAGGCGTATCGCACAATCAGGTGTGGAAACTGTACGCTGACGGAAGCTCTTCGTGTCAAACAACAGTACAGGAATACCTTTCTTTGCAATATGAAGAAGTCATAAGCGAAGCGGAAACCATAATCAAAGGACTCGAAAACATTGCTTGTTCCGATGTATGCTTCGAACGAGTACGAACAGTACAGGAACAAAAGGGAAAACCAAGAGCATTTGGGCTTACGGTTGATGAACACCATAACTACATTGCAGGCTTCGGCGCATGTGGAATAAACCACAACACATATCCTTTGCCTGAAGCGCAGACAGACAGGTTCCTCTTGAAGATTCTTGTGGGGTATCCTGGAGAAGAGGATGAACTGGAAATTGTGAACAGATACACGAAGGCAGGGGCAAATGAACAATTGAGGACCTTGCTTAGTAAAGATTCGCTGAAACTGCTTCAGACATTAACACGACAGGTGCCCATTGCCAACGATATAAAGAAGAGAGCAGTTCAAATAGTTGCCAAGACAAGAAACATGCCAGATGAGATAGAATTTGGCGCGTCACCAAGAGCAAGTATTGGTTTAATTCTTGCTTCAAAAGCGCGCGCTTTGATACAGGGCAGGAAGTTTGTCAGCAGCGAAGACCTTGACGCAATGGCTTATCCTGTGCTCCGGCACAGGCTTGTTCTTAGTTTCAAGGCGGAAAGGGACGGCAAAAAGCCAGACGATATAGTGGCTCAAATAATAAAAACAATCAAATGATTGACACAGAGTACCTGAAGCAGCTCGACCGTTTCAATCTCATGATGAAGAAACGAGTCAACACGAGATACCAGGGCAGTCGGGCCAGCAGGAACGTTGGAGCGGGACTGACTTTCGAGGACTACAAAGAGTATGTTCCCGGAGATGACTTTAGGAAGATAGACTGGAAGGTATATGGCAGGACTGATAAGTTCTTTATCAGGAGATATGAGGAGGAAAGAAACCTCACGGTTCACGTGGTTCTCGATGCAAGTGCAAGCATGGACTTTGGGACGAACAACACCACAAAGTTTGAATTTGGTGCTAAACTTGGTATAGGTTTTGCGTACATGGCAATGCACAATAACGAAAAATTTGAGTTCAGCACGTTTTCAAAGAACCTCGATATTTTCAAGCCACGAAAAGGATTGAACCAATTGATTGGAATAATAGAGCACTTGAACAAGACGAAGCCAGTAGGAAATACAAATTTTCACACAAGCGTAATGCAATATAAATCTGTAGTGCGAACGAAGAGCATGGTTGTCTTCATCAGCGATTTCCTGTTTCCAATCCCTGAAATAAGAGAGACGCTGCTTCGTTTCAAGAAGAGTGAAGTGGTTGTTATACAAGTACTTGACCCTGTAGAGCGGGAGTTTGATTTGCAGGGAGACATGATACTAAAAGATGCAGAGTCACAGGACAAGATGAGGACGTTCGTGTCTAACAGACTGAAACAGGAGTACAGAACCAGGCTTAAAGAACATGTCAATGCCATTGCCGAAGTTTGTGATAATATGGGCGCGCCATTCTTAAGCGTCGGAACTGATACGCAGGTGTTCGATGCATTCTACCGTATCCTCTCAGGCGACACTGACAAAAAGAGTTGAGAAATGAAAAACCTCTGTCTAACTACACAGTATGCTCTTGAGAGGTTTTTCGTCCTGAACTTTGTTTGTGCTATCTCGTGATTGAAACAACCGCGGCCCACATAACGAATTTCAGAAATAAGAAAAAGTATGATGTGGTATTACTTGTTTGCCTTATTTATATATGAAATGCAGGGTTGTTTATATACTATCAGAGTAGTTATTTTAGAGTGATGACTCGCTGTGTACTGATAATTTGGATGATACGGCGCTTAGTAGGTGGGTGTTGGATGATTTCCGGTTAAAGTCGCGAAAGGTTTATAAAACAAGCAAGACCTTATTGCCCTAATCGCAGTGAAGTGAGCCTGTGGTATGCAAGGGCATACATGAGGTCCTTATCTGGGCCCAAGCGCAATCCTTGCATAACGCGAAGAGCACATTGCTGCTTACAGACACCAACGCGAGGACACGCGAAACAGGAGGTGTTTCGATGAACATGAAGAAAACGATTAAGAGGATTGTAGCGCTCGGAGTCGGGGCCACTATGTTAGGAGCCACGATTACGGGTGCATTAGCCGCCAGCAGCTTATCAGAGTACCCTGCACCATTCGTAACGAATGGCGTATTCAGCGGTAAACTGGTAGTTGGCGCAAACGCCGCTAGCTCGGATGTTATCGGCGCAATAGACATTGCAGCAAGCTTGCAGGAATCTGCGACTGTTGACGTTCCAACGGATGGAACGACAGGCGGCACGACTCTGCTTGGTGATGCTATTGAAATGAGCAAGAGCAATGACATGCTTGAAATGGGCGAAAAGATTGGTTCAGTCAGGGAAACCTTGACGGAATTCGACCTTGACGCGCTCCATGGTGGAAGCATAACAACTGACAAAGGAACGACTGCATACAGTCAATACCTGCGTTTCAAGAACAATGAAGGCGCTGCAAGCGCAAGTACGCTGAACTCGCCTAGAGTGGTGTACAGTGGAAATGATGCAGGCAATGTGGAAGTTGGCGACTGGCTCTTCTTCAAAGAAGGAGATGACGTAACGTCAATAACTACAGGTGCATTCTTCGAATACGAGCTTTCCTTTGCAGAAGGCCTCGAGAGCGAAGTACAGGCAACAACGCTGAACCTAAAAGATTTCAGGAACAAGAACATCAACATAATGGGACAGGAATACGTCCTTGTCGACCCCACAATATCAAGTACGGGATACAAGGTCACGTTGAACCTAATTGGTGGAGATGTTGTTGATACCTTGAGAGAGGGCGAAACAAAGACGTACACCATTGACGGACAGGACTACGAAGTTACTGCAGTGTTCATTTCGGACGGAGACCCAAATAGTGTGAAGTTCAGCGTGAACTCACAGTTGACGGACGAGCTTGAGCAAGGCGACACTGACATCCTGACCGGTGGTTTGGAAATTGGCGTGCAAAGCGTCCTGACAAACAACAGGGATGGTATTGTTGAGTTCTTCCTCGGCGCCAACAAGATAACGCTGATTGACGACAATGTCAGTGACGACTTGTTCGACACCAGCAGCGCTGTAAGCATAAGCAAGGAAAACATCGAGAATGCAGCAGTTAAGATAAAAGGAGCATTCACAGATGGAACGGTATTCGGTGCAACAGTTGACGGCGGAGAGACGTTCGAGATAACCGACATCAAGTACAGGCTCCTTGCAGAGCCCCGCACTGATTTGTCGTCACTCGACATCTATGTACCTCCCGGACACGGAGTACGCGAGTACTTGAAAGAGCCTCAGGGAATGTTGAACCCCAACTGGGACATCAGGTACGAAGGACTGCTTGACACGACGAGCACGCCCATCATTATTGATGGAAGCTCTGACCAGTACAGGTTAACTGTAACCAACCTGAGAAACCAGGTGTACAAGTTCGACTTGTATGGTGTAAGCACCAGTGGCGCGGGTACCTTGAAGACAAGCAAGAAGTCTGACACTGAAAGAGCACTCCTCTGGGAGGAAGCAGACGCTTCAAGCATCAGTGCGAACGACTGGTTGCAGGACGCAGGTGCAGACGTGACAAACACGTCAACCATTGCCAATGTGAACAGACGAGACTATTTCCTCGTCAGCGACCAGGACAGCTCTGTTGACAAGAACGCGAACAGCCACGTGCTCAGGTACGACAGCATTGACACCAGCAACAAGCAGATCCAGTTTACGGACCTTGCGGCAGGTACTATAACGAGCACCTACGGCGACGCTCCTGCAGCTATTGACAACCCATACGTCATTGGTACGGGAACAATCGATGTAGATGGAAACTCGTTCCAGTACTATGTCATGGACGCAACATCGCTGCCCACGGCACACCCGTTGGTAATCGACTTCGATGGTAATGGAACCGTCGATGGAGGCCACGCAACCTTCACCGTAAAAGGCGGTGGAGTGCTTGACTTTGGTAATGGCGCGATGCCATACGACAGGTCTGCGACCGCAGCAAGCGTAGTGATGAACCTGACCACGGACGACTCACTGTTCGATACAACAGGAACAGACGAGTACATCAACTGGTCGGTTACCGCTATAAGTGGTGACGTAGGCTTGAGTACTCTCGGATCAAACCGTGCAGTAACGATTGACGCTACAGATGGTACGTTTACCACAAGCGTTACAGAATCGCCTGACGACAACGACGAACACGACTTCGGTGCAACAAGATACGGTGTCTTAATTGACCTGTACAACCCAACCGGTACAAACAACCCTGAAGAGCTGACCTTTGACTACCCCACGGCACAACGTGGAGCACAAGTCTTTGTCACAGCAGGCAGTGTTGAGAGCACCAGCACAGGCGGATCCGGTGGAGCAAAGAGAATCAACCCAATCTCGATTGGTTTGGCTGTGCTCGACAAGGATGCGCCCGCAGTTGGAAGCACACCTTTGTTGGTCGTTGGTGGACCATGCGCGAACACGGTAGCAGCAGAACTCATGGGTAACCCCGCAGACTGCCTCGCAGGCTTCGAAACGGGCAAGGCCATGATAAAGTTGTACCCTGCAAAGAACGCAATGTTGGTTGCAGGCCGCGACGCAATGGATACCCTTGGAGCAGCATACGTACTTGCGGATTACGCAAGCTACGATCTGACTGGAACTGAAGTGGAAATTGTCGTGACAAGCCTCGACGATTTGCGCGTCAACCCAGTTCAGTAAACCTGAGGTCCAGGCGAAACAACCTAACTTTTTTTCCTTTTTTCTTTTCATTTTCTACAAACTTCTCGACCTTTTCATTTAACGCTCGAAGTTCCTGTACAAATCCAGAAGAAAGACATAAGCTTCAAGAGACATTTTGCATGTAGACCTAATTGAAGAGAGAAGCACTTTAGCTATTGTGTCAGGTAAGCGTTACAATGCTTAAAGAATGTTCTTGCATGCTCAAGTGACTCATTAGCAGGCTCGATGTTGCTCTTTTCAGGTAAAGTTCAACCTTTGAATCCATTTTGTAGGCATCGTAAGAGTATTTTGTAATAGGCGTCCATTCCACATATCATGACATGATTTTTTGCACACTCCTTCCCATAATTATATTCTTTATTTGTTAACATTTGATAAAATTCGTCTTCTGTAAATACAAACCCGTGTACTTCAGGGATGTTTAATTCCCCTTCCTTTAATGCTATTTCATATTGGTTTTTATTGCTTTTGTTTGGGATTATTATGGCAACGTCCACGTCAGACTCTTTTGTCTGCTTGTTCTTTGCATAACTTCCAGTAATCAATAGAGTATAGAATGAATCTTTTACTTTATCCTGGATTTGCTGAATTGTTTTTAGTGGAATCTGCGTATTTTTTTCTTTTAACGAAATTTCTGCCAATGTAAAATAGTCTAATTCTTTCGTGTTCTCATTTAGTTTGTAGATGTTTGTATTGCCTAGTTTTTCTTTTCTTAAGACATTCTTTGAGAATTTTTCTAAAGCTTCGTATACATAATGGTGCGATTTGTTTTTTGTTAGTGTTTTTATTTCTGTTAAAGTAAATTCTTTCCATGGCTCTTTAATGAACGGTATGAGCATACATATTTCTTTCTTCAATTGTCCAGTATTTGGGATAGTATTATCCATTTTATTGGAATGGGTGTTTCTTTTGTGTATTTAAAGATTTCTGAAATTCGTCCTATGCACACAACGATGTCTAATTAATTAACTCTTTTTATGTATTTATCGTAAAAATGGTTAATTTTATAAAGTTTGACTGAGTCTATGGCTGTCATGCCTACAAAATATGACGTTTTTGCCGAAATAATTGAACATGCACCCTGCAAGGCAATTGATTTGTCGTTTACGACTCCTGTGTATGCACATATACGCTCCTTGTTGCATGAAGGATACATAAAGAAAGATGGTCTCAACTACACACCAATAAAGAATGACACGACACTCGCGCTCTTCAACATCATAAAATATTGTCTGAAAAATGGACTGGACTACAATAGATTCTTATCAAAAAACATGCCGACAATAATAAACGAGTTGTTTAAACACGCACCAGACCTTCGACCGAAACGACTTCAGGCAAATAAAGAAAACACAGCATTACTGAAATATCTGGAAGAAAACCAATTCATATTGCTCGTCCAAAGAAGACCACGTAAAGGGATAATTCTAGAGCACCAATTGTTTCAGTATATATTGGACATGTATGCTGATAAACTCATCGTCAAGACAACAGACTACACCAATATTGAAAAGAATATTCTAATCATAAAAATGGATCCTGTTAACCCCTTCAGCGAAGAGGTATTCCAATTCCTAGCAGGATCAGCACAACTTGAAGGAAGTACAGTCACACTTGGTGAAACAAGAGAATTAATCCTGAATGATATTTATCCAGACAAACCCGAGAAAGACATCCAGATGGTCAAAAATCTCAATGAAGCAATACATTACGTTCTTGAACATCTGGAAGAAGAAATAACGGTAGAACACATAAAAGAACTCAATAAACTAGTCATGTTTGGCCTGCACCGTAATGCGGGAAGATACAAGACAACGCATAATAGAATCCAAGGAAATCCAGCATTCAAAACAGCACACCCACACCAAGTATCTCATCTCATGGATGCATACTGCACTGCCTTGCAAAACATCACTGCTAAAAATATTTGCCTGGAGCGTATAGGATACGTCCATAATGAACTGCAGCACATCCATCCTTTTTCAGATGGCAACAGCAGGACAACAAGAATGATATTGAATTGGACGCTCATGAGACATAAATTACCATTACTCGTGATTAAGATGGGCTGTTTTGATGAATATATGCGCCTCACAAAATTGGCCAAAAAAAGGAATGACAAGAGATTAACAATGTTGTTCCAACACGTACTACTTCATGAACACTTATTAAATTAACCAAACTTACATTTTTATCGTAAAATCAGTTCATTAACTTCTTTTTACGCATGTTGGCTTCCTTCCTGTAATGTTTCCGATATGAAGGTCACAAACTTTAAATACAGTCATACTGCTAAACCAGCATGCGTCCAATTCTTATCTTAATCCTAGTATTTGTCGCTGTTCCTTTCGTAATGGCAACGCCAAAAGCAATATACAGCGACTGGCAACACTCATTGGACACATGGGAATCTGGTTCAGACCTGTTCTTCATGAGCTTTGAACCGGTGTACAGGTGCTTTAATGGAACGTACGAACTGGACGCTGACT
Source organism: Candidatus Woesearchaeota archaeon (assembly GCA_043818175.1). Lineage (GTDB taxonomy): Archaea > Nanobdellota > Nanobdellia > Woesearchaeales > JBDRGA01 > JBDRGA01. Next base: position 9,094 of record JBDRGA010000022.1, read on the forward strand.
TTTTATTGCCCACAGACGGAGGAGACCCTTCTTTTGAGCGTATCCTTCTCTCAAAGAACGACAAGAGCTTCATAATACCATTATACTCGTGTAAAGAAGATGAGTACTTCAGGTATTGCTTCGATGGTGTTGACTGCAAGACCCGCATTAAGTATGAAGGAGGCGAACAATATCCTGCCGTAAAGATAAGCGTATGGAAACTTGAACCGGAACTCAAGATAACACGAACATTCTCGACAACTTCGCCCGAATTCGGACAGGATGTTGATGTTTCTGTAACAGTTAAGAATGACGGAAACGAGGAAGCAACGAATATAATGTACGTTGACCTTTATCCTAAAACATTCAAGCTTCTTAGGTCTGATGCATTGCTTGCAGATGGAAACAAAGTGGTTTGGAATGGGTGGGTAAGGCCAGGAGAAGAAAAAACGTTCTATTACATAATAAAACCAATAGCATACACAGAATTCACGACAAAAGCAAACATAACGTTCAGGTATGGAGACAAGAAGGCGTCGTTGCAGAGCAGCGCCTCGACAATAAAAGTGCAGACCCCATATGAGATTAAACTGAATACGCCCACAACAATGGGTGTGAATGAGCTTTCAACGGTTGTTTTAACAATAACGAACAATCAGGAACGGGATACAATTTCTGTTGATAACCTGCGCATAACACTTCCCCCTGAATTCACATTTGACAGTTTTGCGGGCGCAACAAGAATAGACATGATAACTTATGATTTAGTACGCACAGAAAATGAATACACGTGGCATGGTGTGCTTGGCCCGGGTAATTCAAGAACATTCTACATACGATACAGGGCAATGGTCAAGGGCAGCTTCCCAATTACTTATGCAAGCAGCATTACGAGCAGCAAGGAACTGTTCGAAGAGACAAAGACAAATACTGTGAAAGTAGATGTACAGGAACTAATCCCAACGGTAAGGGTAACGCCTGAAGTGGTTAAAGCAGGAACTCCTGCGAAGCTCGTGGTATATCTGGACAATGGAAATAAGACCGCATATGCGAACTTCAGAGCAGATTTAAGATCTGAGCTGTTCGGAAGCCTTTCTTTCACCGAACCAGAAATCAGGAAAGGAGAACGCCTCAACCTTTTGGCACAGGAATTCACCACCCCACAAGTTTCTCAAAATACTACCTTTCTGATAATCTTGGAAGGAACGTACATAACGTTTACAGGAACTCAATACGAATTTCACAAAGAGGCAACTCTGAAAGTAACAACAGACACCCCTGCAAAGCCATATTCTTTTGCAATAACGCATGCACTCAGTAAGCAAATTGCAAAGCCAGGGGAAAATATTACGATAATAACTCAAGTTAAGAATCAGGCTAATGTGGACGCAAGAGGCGTGAGAATAGAAGACAGATTCAGCAGTCCCGTACCAATTGTTGCAGGCATAACAACGAAGGACATGGACCTTTCAACACAGGAATCCAGACAGGCATACGTGTACAAGATTCAGATACCAACAGATTTCCTGGAAGATACCTTGAACGTAACGACATTCCTTTCCATAGAGGATGTGACTTTGGAAAAAATGTCCACTATAACAGTGGAACACCCAGTCATTACAGATACTGGTGATGATGAGCCAGGCACTTCAGAAAACAGTACGGACACAAACAACGGAGAAGAGCAAATAGTAAAGAAGGGCATCTTCACGAAAATCTGGGAGTTCTTCAAGAACATCTTCAACTAGGGAAGAGAAATCATTATATATCGTGCGGAGCTTCACAATTCCATGGGGGAAGTAAAGGTAACATACGAGACGCTCTATGACCTTTCACGTCGTGAGAAGGGCTCTCAAGAGCTTCAGAAACTCGATTCTGCGTTCTTTGAAGATGTCAGTTCATACATTGCCGAGAAGAAGGCACTTCTGGGAGACCAGCAGGGCGTGTTTGCTCAGGGAAAGAGCGCCCAAACACAGATTCAGAACATTACAAAACTTGTCAGAGAAATATACGAAAAGAGAGAAAAAAAGATACTATATCTTGCCATGGACAGAGTACGTACAGGAAGCACGATAATTGATACGTCCACCCTCATTGCTGAAGAACGCGCGTTTTATGAAGAAGCCGTGAAGTTTCTTACGTCAAGAAGAGATGCAGTTCTAGAAAAAATATTGAGCCCTCCCGAGACAACTTTGCCCAAGCCAAAGAAGACAGACGAGCCAAAAGAAACGAAAAAGGCAATAACCAAACTAAAATTCGTAGAAGATGTTCCCAAGTTCTTAGGTGGTGAGAAAAAGGTATTTGGCCCTTTTAATACTGGCGATGAAGTCGAAATACCTGACAACATAGCCCGGATTCTCCTCGAGAAAGGCAAGGCGGAGAAAGTCAGCTGAAGTGTCTTCCGAACGAGCGGTCAGCGCGTTCTTAAAATATCTTGGGTTTTTTCGTACAATGCTCGATTAACTTCTTCTTGTCAAGGATGAACCACCCGTGTTTCTGCCTTAAGTCGTACGAGTACCCTTTTGCCAGGCATGCTGAGAGAACTTTCTTCCCTTTTTGTTTGATTAGGTCCATTCCTGGAATGAAGTCCGCGTCGCCAGAGACCAAAATACAAACGTCACAATCAGCATCTATTAATGCTGACCTAATCATATCGACAACTATTTGCACGTCAACTCCTTTTTCTTTTGCAGTTATGCTTCCTAAATAATCTTCCCAGTGAGTATGAACTATCGGTTCGCACGACTTGCAAAGGCCTAACGCAGATACTTCATCATGCACAATCTTCAGTTTTTCTCTTGTTGAATACCGCTGTAACTTACGTGTTTTGACTTCAAACTTAGGAAGGTGTCGGATGTCATCCAAGAATTTCATGTGTGCATAGTAGTTTTCTTCGCCATCTTCGATGCTTGGCACCGAATTATAGTAAACAGATTTCTTGTGCTCGCATTTGAAATGCTCACACATGTACTCGCTCAGTTTACCTAAGTGAATGGTCCCTGGTTTGATGTGCGAAGCCTTAAGATTATGGTATAAATTATTTCCATCAATGAACACTATCGCTTTGGACTCGCTCATTCTTTGTCGGAATCCCAGGAGCTTTATAACTGTTGTTGGTAGGAAAGAAACCTAGCATTCCCGCGACGAGCGTGGTCATACTAGGGGTTTCATTACAAAAGAGTTGGATTCTGTGTATTTAAAGGTTTCTGATTGGCGTCTGTTGTCTTTCATCTAGCAATGAGCTATTGTTTGCATTGAATAAACGAGACGACGCTATTTGACGCCCTCAATCGAACAACAATCTTTATAAACCAATCGGCGCTCCTGCGAGTATGAAGAAGCCCAAGCAGCTGAACCGACACTGTCCTTTCTGCAGGAAGCATACCGAATTCAAGGTAACCATAGCGAAGAAGAGAGGCAGGAACCAGGCAAGGCCCATGAGCGTAGGCAGTACGCACAGGATAGTGCAGAGAGGCCAAAGAAGGGGTTTTGGGAACCTGGGAAGGTACAGCAAGCCGACAAAGCCCAAGCAGTCAGGAAAGAAGCTCTCTAAGAAGACAGATTTCAGGTACGAATGCAAAGAATGCAAGAAGACACACTCACAGCCCATTGGAATAAGGGCAAAGAAAGTCGAAATGGTGTAAAAATGAAAGATACCCCTAGCAATTTCATAAAAGTCCGCTGCAACAAATGCAAGAACGAGCAGGTAATATTTTCCAAAGCATCTCAAGATGTGCACTGCCTCGTATGCAACGAGCTACTCGCAAAAAGCACAGGTGGAAAAGCCAAAGTTGCGGCGAGCGTGCTCGAGGTGTTGTCATAAATGCGGCTCAAGCAAGGATTTCCTGAAGAAGGAGAACTGGTTCTATGCAAAGTAACAAATATACAGTTCCATAGTGTTTTCTGCAATCTTGAAGAGTATGTCAACAAGTCAGGCATGATTCATATTAGTGAGGTAAGCCCCGGAAGAATAAGGAACATTAGAGAGTATGTGAAGGAAGGGAAAGTAATAGTTTGCAAAGTTCTCAGGATTAATCTGGAGAGAGGGCACATCGACCTTTCTCTCAGGCGTGTAAGCGAGGGACAGAGAAGACAGAAGAGTTCTGCATTGAAGCAGGAACAGAAAGCAGAGAAAATAGTCGAGTCCGTAGCGCAACAGCTCAAGATGGAGCCAGAAAAACTGATGGAAGAACTATACGTTGCAGTAAAAGAGCACTCAGAATATCTTTATCCAATATTTGAAGCGGTAGTTGAGGAAGGCATAAAGCTTTCTGACTATTCAGTTCCAAAGGCGATAATAGGTCCCCTTGAAGCAGCAATAAAGGACAAGATAAAGCCCAAGGAAGTGCTGATAAGAGGCGACCTGAAGCTCGCGACCTGGGCTCCTGATGGTGTTGAAGTGATTAGAAGCGCCCTTCAAAGCGCTGAGAAGGCAGGAGAAGGCATAACATTGAGGTATCTTGGTGCTGGTGCTTATGGTATACAAGTGCAGGCCAAGGAGTTCAAGGAGGCCGAGAAGATCCTGAAGGAAGCCACCGAAAGCGCAATTAAGATAGTGGAGAAGAGTGGTGGTGAAGCCACATTCCATAGGATAGAGGCAGCATGACTCATCACATTCTAAAATGCGTTTCCTGTGAGTCTTATGGGTTAAGTGAAGCATGTATCTGTGGTTCGAAGAGAATTGATCCAAAACCCGCGAAGTATTCTCCCGACGAGAAATATGCAGGTTTGAAGAGACAGGCGAAGCTCGAGAAAGGAATATACTGATATCTTTCAATATGTTTATATTTAGGCAGGGCATAACGAATTCATGACTTGGCAGTTCACGCATTTAACAAAGCCGAAAATGGTCAAACCCTTCATGATAGAGGGAATGCCAGGCATAGGTAATGTTGGAAAAATAGTTGCGGACGTTCTGATTGAACAACTAAAGGCCAAGAAGATAATAGAGATATTCGGGCATAAAATGCCGAATACTGTATTTGTTAACGAGGAGAACTTAGTGCAGCTCCCAAGCATCGAAATTTACTACGCAAAACATAAAGGGAAGGACTTCGTCATTCTTACAGGAGACGTACAGCCGATTGACGAGGAGGGAAGTTATTCTTTTGTTGAGGCAGTTCTAGACTATGCCCAGTCTGTGAAAGTAAGTGGGCTCATTACGTTAGGAGGCATAGGTCTGCAGGAAATCCCCCAGAAGCCAAAAGTGCTCTGCACGGGCACCTCGCCTTTATTGATTAAGTCGTTGGCAAAGGCAGGAGCAGACCCCAATGTTCATGGAAAAGTGGGGCCCATCATGGGAGTTACTGGACTTCTCCTCGGCCTTGGTGGCAAGAGAGGCATTCCAACGGGAAGCGTTCTGGCAGAAACGCTTGCACACCCCATGTTTGTTGGTTTGGAAGGAGCAAAACAGAGCCTCACCGTTCTCAATAAGCATTTTGGTTTCAAAATGTCATTCAAGGAAATGGATGAGGAGATTGTCTCGTACAACAAGCAGCTCAAAAGCAAGAAGATGGGCTCGAAGCTTGATGCCATAAATGAGTTGAAGACGTACAAGGAAACCAGTTACATTGGCTGACCATCAGCTTTAAAAAGAATCTTTTCCAAAGAGAAGTAATGCGTCTCGGTCAAGTGAGTATGGAGTATTTGGTTATTCTAGGTTTTGCTTTTCTGATAACCGCGCCCTTGCTTGTGATGTTTTACACCCAAAGCAACAACCTGAACGAGGATGTTGCAAGCAGTCAAGCTGAAAGAGTGGTATCTGAGATAGTGGATGCGGCAGATCAGGTGTACTTCCTTGGAGCGCCAAGCAAGAAAACACTTGATTTGTATTATCCCCAGAACATCCTTAACATCAGTTGCGCTGGAAAAACATTGTCTTTCAAAATGAGTAGCAGTCACACGAGCTACGAAGTGGTAAAATGGGCTGCAGGCAACCTCTCCTGCTCTGAACCTTCGATAAAGAGGTATGCGGGTACGCATATTGTTATCATTACAGCAGTTGAGGACCCGTGGACGAACCAGACGAGCGTCACGATTACGGGTTGACCGCTACATTTTTATAGTCCTTTGCCGAAATTAGCGTCGTGAGGCGGGGTCAGGTATCAATGGAGTTCATCATCCTTCTGGGGATGCTCATTGTTATACTGATGTCGTTCATGGGCGTGCTCGCAACCCTAACTCAAGACAAACTTGATGAGAAGGGCAGGGAGTTAATGCTCGACCTTGGAAGGAGTGTTCAAAGCGAACTGATACTCGCAGCGGAAGTCGAGCCAGGATACACCAGACGGATAAGCATACCAGAAAAACTGGAAGGCATACCTGTGAATGTTTCCAATGACAATAAAACAATGTACGTGAAGGCAAGGGAAGTAACGATGCCATTCAACATTCCTTTCACAACATCATTATTTGTAGGTCCGGGAACATACGAACTTAAGAACGTCGCAGGGGTTTTAGTTATGAATAAAATATGAACCAAAGAAAAGCAAGTGGATGGAGCATGGATTTCACAATAGGTCTTCTGATATTCACTCTGGCAGCAGTACTGAGTTTCAGAATCCTGTCAAACTATGGAGGAACTAATCCATTCGATGAAGTAGGAATCACAGGAAATGCCGTAGCATCAGATTTGTTGGGCGCTGGTTTTCCTGAGGACTGGACTAATGAAACTGCAATAACGCTCGGACTCACTACAGGAAACAGACTTGACCTTGTGAAGTACCAACAGTTAGTGGATCTCGGCTATCCTCTGGCCAAGCAGAAACTGAACGCAAGACACGACTTTTACATTAACTTTCAGAACAAAACAGGAGTAATGAACATAACAGGAATAGGATGTGGATTCGGGAATCCTTCAGTCACCGTAGGACTTGATTGTGAGCCCGACCTTGGCAGTCACGAGAATATAGTATCAATACGCCGAGTAGTCATACTTAACAAGCAACTCGTAACGCTCTACGTTTACACATGGCAATGAAAGCACAAAGTTGGAGCATTGATTTCATGATAGCCATGCTAATCTTCATCATAGCAGCAGTGCTTAGCATCAAGTTCCTCGTCAATACAGGAAGCAATTCAGGATTCGACGATGTGCAAAGGGAAGCGAATGGCGTAGCCAGTACATTATTGAGTGCAGGATTTCCTGAGGACTGGACCAACGATACTGTCGTACGACCTGGCCTGCTTGAAGATGACAGACTAAGTCCTTCAAAGTTCGGGGAATTGCTTAATATACAGTACTCAACTCTGAGAGGAATACTGAATGTGCAGCATGACTTTTTCTTCTACTTCATGAACGCAACCAATCCAAACGAACCATTCTTTATGAATGCAAGCTGTGGATATGGAAGTTCTGATGTGAATGTGACTGTGGAAAGTTCAGGAGGTGCAAGCACTACTTGTACTGGTCAGAACTGCACTGGAAGCATAGAAAAATGTCAAGGAACATATAGTGACTGCACAGGCGGTGGTGCAACTTGTGCGGGTACGTATGGCGCGTGCCTTGGAACACCAGTTGAATGCTGGGAAGTTGAAGATTTGGGAAAGCTATGTACAGCTCAGAGATGGTGTTATACGAATGAAGTCACAGGATTGTGTGACGGAAGTCCCTTGCCTTGTAGCTCTTTCGGTTCCAAAACATGCAAAAATCAGTTAGGCTGCGCATGGTATACTTGTAATAATTACACGTCCAATCCATCTACCTGTGTGGCAGCACCACACAACATTACGTGTTCATGGGTTACATGCTCGAGCTACAATACTTCAGTGAGCCAATGCACTGCACTCACCGGATGTACGTTTAATAATTGCACAACTGACAATCCAACTGGAGCAGGAGATTGCAATCCTCAGTTCGGTGGAGGAAAATGTGAGTGGCATACTTGCGATGATTATGTGGCTAATCCCGCTGCATGCACCGCACTTGGATGCACGTCTCCAACATGCTCCGGATTTTCGGACAGCCCGTCGTGTACACTTGCAGGATGCACGTGGACTGTCATACCAGGCGCAGGACCTGTACAGGGTAATTGCACAGTAGATACTTCAGGAATCAGCGGTAATCAGATTGCAAGAGTGGACAGATTGGTTCTAGCTCCTAACGCCGCGGGAGACGTAGAACAACTAGTGAGGATGACCCTATATGTTTGGGATTGAGGTGAGAAATGAGGAAGAAAGGATTTTACTTCAGCCTTGACGCACTGCTGGCCGCGGTGTTGTTGGTTACAGGACTGCTTCTTATTACTCGTGTCCCTGCATATGAGCAGGACACGCAGCACATAGATTACATAAGCAAGGATGTTCTTAACGCTCTTTCAACGCTCAAAGTGAATGAACTGGACCTCACACCTTATTCATCGCAATGGGAATCTGGTGTTCCAGAACCCAACAATACAATACTTGAGCAGATAGGCGAGTACTGGGCAGAGAATTATACAAAAGATGCAAGACTACTTGCCGAGATTGTGCTCAATGGTACTATCCCCAAAGGGGTTGGGTTCTCCCTTGGATTCAGCAATACAACGTTCTTCGTAAGCAACAGTTCTACTCCAGATCCTCGTCAAGTTGTGGCAAGCAGGCGAATGATAAGTGGAATCGCACAAGACAAACCTTTGACAGGCAGCTCGAGTAGTGCATACCTTAGAAAAATCACGAATAAGAAAACAAGCAGCTACATCTACTTTGGCGGGTTTGTTGGGCAGGGGAATCTCAGCTTTTTTACTGTGGACTTGCCAAGCGATGTAGATAACAATAGTATAGAAGACATGACTTTTGAAGTAGATGCTATCCGTGATTTCTCTCTTTCAGTCAATGGAGAATTCTGCATGCCTATATTCACACCACTCAATCCCTTGGGCGAGATGGACAGCTGGAATATAACACCCTGCCGAGACAGTATTCTTCAGGGACAGAAGAACTGGTTCAACTTCACGTTTTCCGTGGCGCCGGGAGACATAAACGAAAGCTTCTTCGCAGGAGGATACATCAAGATAACATATAGGACTGATGAATTCCAGAAGAACGTAACACCCGGCTTGGACAAATACCAGATGCCAGGCATTTCAGGTGTAGCAAACCTTTACGACAGTTTCTACATACCAGGCACCCTGAATAATTTAAGTGTGCATCTGGTTTATAATAGTGAGAACACTGCTTATCTTACAATTGGCAACAGGGAAGTTTGGTACGGGAACAGTTCGGGCGTGGTTGCGACTGTTGACTTGAATGATTCTTGGTTCCAGAGTGGCGAAGTTGCGCTTGACTATGCGTTTATTAGCAACAGAACTGTGCCAATTCGTTTTGCCAGTTTCAACAATTCTGAGACGAATATTACAGGGGGAGATGCAGATATAGTAATTATAACTGATTCATCGGGGAGTATGAAGAAGAGCGTGGCCAATATTATGTCAAATGGTAACAATGTTCCTCACTGTAATCCAGACATATTCACTGCGGATATTTATACAGATGATAGCGCGCGAAGACAGGACTTGGCTATTTGTCTTGATAAATTAGCGTCGGCGATTCTGTTAAATGGAACAGGCAGCCTACCCAATGGAAATCGTTTGTTCTTTGTTGAAATGAACAGCGATGTTATCAATACGTACGAATCAGAGTCCCCTCCATTTGTTACGTATGACCGGGCCGAAGAGATAATTGATGGATTCAAGCAGCAGGCGAAGGGACAAACTTGTCTCGGATGCACACTAAATGCCGCGTATAATCTTTTTGACACATACAGTAGTCCTGAGAGGAAAAAGTTCATTATTCTTATGAGTGATGGTCTTCCAACTCACTGCGCCAAAGGAAATCCAGTATGTCAAAGCACGTCACAGCTTTATGCGGAAGATGAAGACTGTGCTGGATTCTGTGATATTTCTGGTTCTTGTCATCTCGCACCAAATACTGTGGAAGGGTGTACTGACAACGCATGTGATGATGCAGTAGGCCAGACCAACTTCAGCGCACGGCGTGTCGTGGACGATTTTGGTGCAATAATATACGCAGTTGCTTTTGGAGAGGTTGACATGTGCACCGAAAGCAACGCACTCCTCAATTACATTGCTCAATATTCAAATGGAACGTACCAGTCAAGCAGTACAGGCATTGGGTTGAAACTGGTTTACGAAAATATAAGCAATACAATACTTTCTCAGATAGACATGAAGAGCCAAACAGTAACGCTCAAAGGCGACCTCAAGCCAAGCATGTTGTCTCCAGAGAGCTACATCGCGTTCAATTATACGCCCAACGATGCTCCATTCTCCTCTAACCTGATAAGTATTTCTTTCCAGACAGATAAGTTCGACAACTGTACTGACACATTCAACATAACCAATGGAATAATGCCATATGATGCCGTGCTCCTTTCCTACAGTGGCATACATTGGACGGACAGGGTTTGGAGTAATGCCAACATGGTGTTCAACCTCTCAGAATTCATACTACCCTATCAAAGGTTGGGAGACCCATTCAGAGTGCACATACCAAGTGATACATTACATTCGGGAGTGAACACAATAGAATTTGGTACTGGAGACAGTCCATTGAATTACACGAACTGCTCGCTCAACAACAGCATTACTTATCTTGGGTTGTTCAATTCAAGTACGAGCAGGTCTACTGTTCTTGAAAGGGCAGATGGATGCAACTGGACCGTAGAGTTTGAAGATGGAACAACTTCGAGCTTTGTCATACCAAGCAGTCCCGTACCCACCCGTACATGTAATTACACCAGCGCTTCATATCCACCAGGCAACTATGACAGCCACGATGCATACGACTTCGCAGTATTTAACATTCTGAACAAACTGGACTTCGACAAGGATGGTAAAGTTCTCGTGAACCTCAACAAAGAAGATCTGACGATTATAGTAGTTCTCGTAAACAGAGTGCCCTATCTTTGGGGTCCAAGCTTTGCGGAGGCCAGGACATGGCAGTAAACAGAAAGGGGATTTTTTACACGTTTCTGGTCGTAATATTTCTGGCAATCATGCTTACTGTCTTCTCAGCATACAACAAGTACTCCCTGCAGGACAAGCAGGAGGTGTACGAAGTACGC
>JBDRGA010000023.1:0-2269 GCA_043818175.1 Candidatus Woesearchaeota archaeon
GGCTAGGTTAAAGAACTTAATGGCTACTATCAGCGTCGCGATCGATGACTGCGACCAGTGCGGAATCTGCTCCCCTTTGGAGCTACGTCTTCGTCAAACCACACCTTGCCAACAGTTTGATCAAGAGCGTCCCTTACTCGACCGCCGTTTTCACGAAGGCGATCACAGTATCTCCTCTGCTCTTCATCTGAAAGCGAACTGAAAACCTCACCCTCTTCTTTTTCAGATGCATAGCTCATGACTGCTCCTTTCTTTTCACATTGTAAACCAATACAACACCAAAGAATACCATAAAAACTGTTTATCGTCAAGGGCAATAACCTCAAGCATGACACCAACAATTGACATAAGATGCAAAAAATGCTAAAAATCCCTCAGTGCAGATTTCTGCCTATCACGTTCTTTTCAGAGAAAGGAAACCTCATGGAAACTCGAAGAGCAATAGTACTGGAACGAATAGGAAGAAAAACTATCGAAAGCTTTGTCATCACAATAGTCGCAACTCTCCTGTTCCTTCTATTTGCTCACTTTTTGCTCCCATGGGCAGTAAAGCTCTTCGTCATGATGACTCCTTCAAGTGCAGTCGTTAATTCAGGAGACACCAATCTCTTTGGAACCTGGATGGTACAAAGTGCTCAATCTGTTTCGTTCCTGGTATCTCCTACTGATTCTGTTTCCACTTGATTTCATCTCAAACCTTCTTACACCTAGAACCAAGTTTGGAATCTTGGGAATCCTGTATGCACTGATCGTAGCAAAAACAATTCAAATCTTCTTCTGGAATCCAATAGGCGCTTACATTGGCGCTAGAATCTACATTTATTTCCAGGGCTGGTTTGATTGGTTTGAGTGGCTGACCCGCATGATCTACTCGTTCCTATACTCCTGTCTCAAGGCATCCCTTGGCCTGTTCGGCATACAAGCACCATTCGCGCATGCAGAAACGGCTTATGCATATTACCAGGCAAACCAATTGCAAATGCTCTTCTGGTTCTTCTTGCTACTTGCCACACTTCGAAGCTTTGGTATACTCAAGCGCAAAAAGGACAAAAAGAAAAAGCAGAGCGCCTAGCCCTGCTCTCACGCACTCTCACGAGTGCTTTTTTATTTTGGGGTCAGGTCCGGATTTCGGAATTCTTATGTTTATCTACTTTGCATATCTTTCCTACTGTGGATGGATCTAGGCCGACAATATCTGCTATCTCCGTTGTTAGATAACCACATCGTATACGAGCTAACCTAATTATCGCGTTGCGCTCTTCTTTTAATTTAATATCCTCAAACAACTCCTGAAGCGTTGGCCTTCCTACTATCCTCTGCTCTCTTGGATGTTCTTTTAGCTTTTCAAATCCGTTTGTGTGCTCTTCCCATATCCAATGCACAAATTGAGGGCTACCAAGCAAAAATCCGTTCTTTACATTATCATGAGGGTCATCTGCATCTATTCCATCTTTGACAAACTGACGATATTGCTTTTGAGCAGTTTTTTTCTCTTTTCCAAAGAAACCCAGAATCCAGTCAGAATGAAGCCAATCACATGTTTTATTGTTTCCGGCTGTTGAGTTGTAACTACTCCAGTTCCAATCACGTGGATGACCGACTAGGTTAGCACGAACAGAATTCAAAACAATGTATCTGGCGACTTCAAGCAAATATGCTTCTTTTTCAATAACATACGACTTATATCGATCCTGAAACAGATGGCCAACAGTTTGGTGTTTTACATTAAACCATTGAGCATAGTTGCCATTAATGTCGCGCATGGCTTTCGAAAGGTTCGCATCAGGTGTTTCAATAAGCAGATGATAATGGTTCCCCATGAGACAATAAGCATGGATGATTAGGTTGTGAATCTCAACAGCATCTTTGATCCTATCAAAAAAATTTAGACGGTCTTGGTCGTCTTTGTAAATATCTTGATATCCATTGCCTCGAGATATAATGTGGTAAAGAGCACCTGGATATTCGATTCTAAGAGGTCTTGCCATATTTAATTATTATATCATAATTCCGAAATCCGGACCTGACCCCAAATGCGTTCGGACCTGACCCCAAATGCGTTTTCAAGTGTTTCAACAAACAAAAAACCCGGGCTTACGCCTAGGCATTTCGAATTGAAGCCACGGTTACCGATTCTTCAGGCTCAACAATGTTGCTTTATCCTGTATTACTTCGGGGTTGTGCTTGTCTGCTTCTTCTTAAATCATGATGTTACAAGAAAGTATAATACCACATATCTGACTTTTTGTCAAGCCCAGTACGTGCAAAA
>JBDRGA010000024.1:0-17230 GCA_043818175.1 Candidatus Woesearchaeota archaeon
TAGTCTTTTGGACTTTATATGCATTTCTGTCCAGAACTTGAAAATCCTGCGGAATGTTGATATACTGCGTCAAAACTCTCTTTTCATGCTTTCACTCATTGGAATAGGGCTTAACGACGAGAAGGACATTACTGTCAAGGGTCTTGAACTGGTCAAATCTGCCGATTATGTGTATCTTGAATCGTATACCTCTTTACTGCAGTGCTCGAGAGGGGATTTGGCCAGGTTTTACAACAAGCAAATAATAATCGCTGACAGAACTTTGGTCGAGTCAGGTAAGGAGATTCTGGATTTAGCAGTTGAGAAACATGTTGCATTATTGGTTGTTGGGGATGTCTTCTCTGCAACAACACATACTGATATGTGGCTTAGGGCATTGAAGAAAGGAATAACTGTCAATATAGTCCATAACGCGTCTGTCATAACTGCAGTAGGTGCAACAGGTCTCGAGCTTTACAAGTTCGGAAAAACAACTTCCTTGCCTTACTGGACGCCAAGCTACAGGCCAGAGTCAACGTATGATGCCATAAAGGACAATCAGAAACTTGGCATGCATACGCTAGTACTTCTTGACATAAAAGCAGATGAATCAAGATTCATGTCAATTGGTGAGGCAATTGAAATCTTAGAGAGAATTGAATCCAAGAGAGGAGAAAATGTGTTTTCAAGTTCAGTGCTTCTTGTTGGTTGTGCCCGTTTAGGTGCTAAAGACCAAGTTATTGCAGCGGGAACGCCCTTAGAGCTTAAGAGTATAGACTTCGGCGAGTCCCCACACTGCCTAATAGTACTTGGAACTCTCCACTTCATCGAAGAAGAGGCACTCGCGTGGATAAAGAAAAAATCCGAAAACCCCCACCAACAACAACGCGAGGACAAGGCATGAACTTCCCTGTTTGCTTATAAAGTTTTTGCATTTCTGGTCATTTGACGAAACGTATTTAAACTGCACGACGGTAAGGGTATTATGGATAAAAAGGGCTTGTCACCCATCATAGCTACCGTGCTCCTGATAGCTTTCGCTGTAGCTCTGGCTGCAATGATAATCAACTGGAGCAATGATTTTCAAGTGACTAGCTGTGCTGGAGTCACGTTACGAGTCGAATCTACATCCGGAAGTCCCGGTTTCTGTTATAATGGGGATGAGGTTCAATTCACTGTGAGGAATGAGGGGCCCACGAAAGTTGATAAGGTTGCCCTTAGAACTAATGTTGGTGTGGCTGATAGTATGATGGAAGTGGGGGATGTGGTAACGCGAAGCATTCCGTTTAGAAAGGTGGCGGATGTTCGCATAGAACTAATTCCATACATCCTGAAAGAATCTGAATTCATTCAGTGCGCTGACGCTGCAATAACCCGTGAAGTCTTAGTGCCGTGCAAATGAAAATTAATCTGGATCTTACCAAATCGTTGGAGGAAAATGCTGCTTTGTACTTTGAGAAGGCCAAGAAATCAAGAAAGAAAATTGAAGGCATAGACAAAGCGATATCACTTGCGAATTCAAAGTTGAAGGAAGTTCCTAGAAAGAAGGCCTTCGTGAAGAAAGTAGACTCCAAAAAACATTGGTACGAACGCTTTAGGTGGTGCTTTAGTTCTGAGGGTTTCTTGTTGGTGGGTGGGAAGGATGCTCCAACCAATGAAGAGGTCATAAAGAAGCATGCAGAGAAAGGTGATGTCGTCTTGCATACTGATATGGCTGGAAGTCCTTTCGTTGTTATCAAGAGCGAAGGAAAGGATATTCCTGATTTAACCAAGGCAGAAGCTGCGCAGTTCGTTGCTGCTTTCTCAAGGGCGTGGAAGAAAGGCCTTGGAAGCATTGAAGTGTTCTGGGTTCTACCAGACCAGGTTACCAAGCAGGCCAATGCTGGAGAATCTCTTCCAACGGGAGCGTTCATGATTCGTGGAAAGACCAATTACGTTAGCTCAAACATGGATTATGCTGTTGGGATATTGGAAGATGGAAGGGTTATGGGTGGTCCTTTACGTTCAGTAAAGAAGCATTGCTCGAAGTTTGTTAAGATAAGACAGGCTAATGGAAAAACTAGTGATGTGGCAAAGCAAATCCGTAAGCAGATTGGTGGGGATTTGGATTCAATTGTAAGGGCTTTGCCCGCTGGGTGTGAGGTTGCTAGATAGTTACAATAGTTTTTCTAGTGCTTCCATTGCCAATTCTGGTTTTCCTTCAACATTGTATGCTATGCTACATCGGGTTCCTTTAGCAGTCTTGTTTTCGTTGTAGATGTGGTGAAGCAATTGAAGGTGCCCGGCTACTCTGTTGACATACTCGTCACCTCCAAGGCGATTTTCATCTGCTAGAAGCGCTCTTAAGGTAAGATATTCTGCTGCGGAGTAAAATGCAGCAAGTTCAAACAACACCTCTTCCTGCATTTCTTTAGATACTCTGTTCATTAAAATGATGTGGTTGATTGGAATACGAAGTCCAACGCGACAGTCTGCCAAAGGATACGCAGTGGCACGTGGAATTCTGTGGGTTGTTCCGTAAGCCTCCACCACAAGAAGCCCCAACTCTGTGCTCGCATTATTTCCGCTGACGCTTGCTCCCTTTCTGCTTGCAATGCCTTGTGCAGTTGTTGTCTTGCCAACATTCATCGGCCCGACAAGAAGTATCGCTTTTTCTCCATGGCGTACAATGTCCCCACGATAAGGTACATAGCCATTCCTAAGCCATCGTTCTCTTGTTTCAGGGTCGTCCATCAGCAGAGTTGAATCCTTTAGTGGACTGGCATCTGCTTCAATCGTCCTTAATATGGCTAGGCTCTCTCCAAATGCGTTCGGGTTGAATGCCATTCCTGGCAGGAATTGGCTCGTGTTTTTATCTCCGATTATTTTCAATATTGAAATTAATTCGCACAAACATTTAAAACATGCATCCAACCTCAGTTACCATGATTCCAATTGACGAGATGGCCAGCTTCTGCAAGAGGAAAGGGCTTGTTTATCCCTCTTCTGAACTTTATGGTGGACTTGCCGGCTTGTATGATTACGGGCCATATGGCGTCGAGGTGAAGAGAAACATAATGCAGACATGGTGGAAACTCCATGTCCAGGACCGTGAAGACGTTGTGGGCATGGATGGAAGTATTATCTCTCATGGCAAGATCTGGGAAGCATCCGGGCATTTAGCAGGATTTAGTGATGTGTTGATTGAATGCTCAAAATGCAAGAACCGTCTTAGAGGGGATGCATTCATTGAAGAGTCTCTAAAGATTAGTGCTGATGGAATGTCTGCAAAACAAATAATGGACACAATAAAGGAGAAGAAACTTTCCTGTCCCAAATGCAAAGGCACTTTCAAGGATGCAGAATCATTCAATCTGATGTTCCCTGTTCAATTGGGTGCTGGTAAAGATGCCATAACAGCATATCTTCGTGGAGAAACCGCACAATTAATCTTTACACAGTTCAGGAATGTTTCTGAGAATGCACGCTTGAAATTGCCTTTCGGAATTGCTCAAATGGGTAAAGCATTCAGGAACGAGATTTCACCTCGTAATTTCTTGTTTAGGATGCGTGAATTCGACCAAATGGAACTGGAGTACTTTATTCATCCTAAGAAGCAGGATTGTCCTTACCTAGATGAAATTTCTAACATGTCTTTGCAAGTGCTTAGTGCTGAGACTCAGTTGAAGAAAGGAAAGCACATTTCCATTACAATCAAAGACATAGTGAAGAAGAAGTTAATGCACCAATGGCATGCTTACTGGTTTGCCAAACAATTGCAGTTCTTCACTTCGCTTGGATGCAAAGCTGAACGTTTCAGATTAAGGCAGCACAGTAAGGACGAACTAGCACATTATTCCAAAGACTGCTGGGATTTAGAGTACGAGTTTCCCTTCGGATGGAAAGAATTAGAGGGAATAGCTGACCGTTCTGATTATGATCTCAAACAGCATTCTGAGCACAGCAAGCAGGACTTAAGAGTTTATGATGAAGAAACGAAGGAGAAGTTCTATCCTTTCGTGATTGCCGAGCCTTCGCTTGGTGTTGATAGAACATTCCTTGTATTAGTGTATGAAGCTTACGATGATGATAAACAGAGAGGTAACATTGTTCTGCATTTCTCGCCTAAGATTTCGCCGATTAAGGTTGCAGTCTTTCCATTAGTGAAGAAGTTAAACGAGAAATCAAGAGAAGTGTTTGACTTGCTGAAGAAAGAATTCACGTGCTTCCATGATGAAACAGGAAGCGTTGGAAGAAGATATGCAAGAATGGACGAGATAGGCACACCTTTCTGCGTTACGATTGACTTCGACACGCTAAACGATAAGAAAGTAACCGTTAGAGACAGAGACAGCACGAAGCAGGAGAGAATCGGAATAGCAGATCTCAGCACATACTTGGCGAAGAAGCTTGTGTAGTTGTATGTAGAAAGCCAAAACTATTATATGTATGATTAATACAACATAGTCATGAAACGCATATCGCTCATAGGCAAGTTCGCATTCAATGATGCGCAATTGAACAGATTGAAGTCAATAGGAACAGTCACGAATCATGAAGTGCCAGACTCGAGCGAAGGATGGTCAAAGATATCTGAGGAATCTGACGTAATCATAAGTAATGGGGATGGTTTGCTTGAAAGCATCTACAGTCTGAAGGACGTCTTCGTAACGTACCCATTCATAGAACTCGGGAACTTTGACTCGAAGAAATTAGCAGAAAATAATGTAATCATCGCAAACACGCAAGGAAGCAACAGGGACTCAATAATCGAATGGATAGTATACATGACCCTTTCTTTGTTCAGAAAGTTTCCTTCAATGGTGCGTGTAAAGAATGACATCCCGTTGGAGTTCAACCAAAGTCTGGTTGGAAAGACTGCGTTAGTTGTGGGGAAAGGAAGTATAGGAATCAAGACTGGGGAAGTGCTCAAAGCATTGGGAATGAATGTCGATTATTTCGGGAGGGGCGATGACCTAGTTCAGAAAGGGAAGGAAGCCGATCTGGTCGTCGACTGTCTGAACTGTAATTCAACGAGTGAAAACTTGCTGGACGAGAAGTTCTTCTCTTCAATGAAGCCAGGTTCTTATTTTGTCACATTTGCAAGACCGTTCACATATGATATTGACGGGCTAATCAAAGCAATCAGCGCCGGAATCGTTGCCGGGGCAGCCATAGACTGTGATCCAGAGAGCCCAGGAGACACGGCTAATGCATTCTACAATAAAGCACTATCCGCTGAGAAAATTTTAGTCACGCCGCACATAGCTTTCGCTACTGAACAAGCAAAGCGAAATGGTGCTGAGACCGTAATCCGGAATGTGGAGGCGTATGCAGCAGGAAAGTGGATAAACGTCGTGGTGAAGAAGTAAACGAGTCCGAATCTATGCTTCCCCCTTCTCGTAATCACTAATCAAACTCTGTTCGTCCCATTCCTCATCGAAGAACCATGGATGTTTCCTTCTGAATTCAGAATAGAAGCGTTGGTCCTCTGAATCAGTCCACCCCATGGTTATGCCTCCGCAACATACCTTTTGATGAACTCAAGCTCCTCCCGTGGTAACTCACCAAATGCTTCATCTATGTATTCGACTTCATCCCGGTGCGCTGCCACTCTAAGGCGCTCTTCGTTGAATCCTTCTCGCTTCATGTTTGTTCACCTCATCATAGAGAGCAACCGCTAGGTTGTAGCATTAATAATTGGCCCTCCCTATCAAGAATGATGGAAGTGTAGACATTTAAATCTTGTGCATATATGATTCATTTTGCAAGCCACGCTAGCTCATCTTCACTTAAACCAAACGACTCTGCCCACTCTCTTCCTTTTGAAGTATTGGCTACTGCCTGGAGGAATGGGAGCGTGTCTTCTCTGGCCCTTTTAGAAGAGGTGTGCGTTGCCTCTCCTATCTGTGCTGCAACTGCTTTCTTCTTTAACGCCCTTTGATTTGCTATCCATATCTTCAGAATTCTAGATGTTGGCTTGTACTGGACAAAAGTTGAGTATTTCTCATCTTTTGCAGACGCGATTCCTGCACTTAATAATGCATAACAGTATACATAAAACCTGTAGTATTGCCATCTTCTTATTCTTCCAAAGAACCGGTCAGCCTCAGACAACATGTCAAAGCCCCGTGCCAAATCTGCGTTCTTCGTATATTCTTTCGGAAGGTTCTCCTCCACCCACAAAAATATCTTATCCACATCTTCATTCACGTTATCAAATGCGCCTTTGGCCAAATCAACATCTGTTGTCTTGAACACTTTAAGCAGGGCCTGGTTCATGTTGTCTGTTCTGTCCCTGTCTCCCAAAGATTCCAAATCTTCCTTGGTAAACGTGCCGTCAGTGCTCATCGCCTGCAGGTCATTTATTGCGCTTCTCGCATCTCCGTTTGCCTGCCTGGCAAGCGTTTTAAGGGACTGTTCGTCTGCCTTGATATTTTCCGTATTGGCTATTCTTGTTATTATGTCCAGCACGGTGCTGTGGTGCAAAGGGGGGAATTCTATTAGCACTGCTTTCTTTCTTAACGTGCTGAACTTCTTGTCGTAGGGGTCGTTTGCAGTGCATATTATTGGGAATTTGCTTTCCTGTATTATCTTAACCAGCTCAGGAACTCCGCCCCTGTCTGCATTGCCTGATATGCCATCAACCTCGTCAATCAAAATTATTTTTCCCTTGTTGAATAAACTCATTTGCTTGGTTGCAGCTCCAACTGTGTCGTGCAGGGACGCAGCTTTTCTTTCGTCGCTGGCATTGACTTCAACCAGTTCATAACCAAGTTCGTGTGCCAGGGCGAGTACTGCGACTGTTTTTCCAGTGCCAGTACTCCCATGTAGAATCGCTGCCTTTCCAGGCTTGAAATGCTCTACAAACCTCTTCAATTCCTGGATTGCGGAGGAGTGTCCTAGCACTTCATTAAGCAATTTAGGCGAGTGTTTTTTAGTCCATGGTTGTGCAGCCATAAGCCAATGAATGCTTAATGCTTGATATGCTTTATGCCTTCTTTCCCAGATATGAGTCCCTTCTTGACTGGCACTTCACGTTGTCGAAGCACACGTATGCTGCCGCTATTGCCATGAGAAATAGTATTATGTTCGGTCTTGTTACGACGCCCACCCAAACAAAGATGAGTGCTATCACACCAACAATGAAATAAAGTGAAGTAGTTACATTATATGCTGCCTTTCCCTTCATTTTGACGCACCCCTAAATCGCTTGTTTAGCTTCCACGCGAGCAGCAACACTACTGCCGCCACAATCAAGAGCATTACGAACTTAACTGGGTCGCCCGTAGCATTCCACCCATTGAAGAACCCGTAGATTACTAGCGCGATTCCTCCAGTTCCTAGTCCTGCTGCAATGTTGGTCCAGTTCCAGACGAAGTAAGTGACGATGAGAAGCAACGCTCCCACAATTATGCCTATGAAGAACTGTACCCTGCCGTACTCCTGTCTTGCAGTATCGTACAATTCATATGCCGCCTGCTGGTCCTTCTCGCATTGAGGCTGCACGTACGTCTCGTTTGCCAGGAGTGGTTTCGCGGGCTCTGCTCCGCAAAAGTCTCTGTAGTCCGGAGCAGTCGGAGGTGGGAAAAACGCCTTTATTCCAAGAGTTACTGTAAACACGACTATGACGGCTATTGCAATCCCAAAGACCGCGTTGAGTACGTTTGCCATTCTTGAACTGGTTGTTTCTTTATTAATAAACTTGGTGTTTCCGCAACTGATATAAACAACACTAAAGATTGAATCCAAGTATGGGGGGAAACGCACCTGAAGTGTCTGTTGTGATGCCCTGTCTCAATGAGGAGGCAACGATAGGTATTTGCATTGCAAAGGCAAAGAGAACGATTGAGCGTTTGAAGCTGAACGCTGAAATCGTGATTTCTGATAATGGTTCTACAGATAAGTCAGTTAGCATTTCAAAAGCTCTTGGAGCAAGAGTTGTACACCAACCTCTCAAAGGATACGGTATGGCATACCTAAAAGGGTTTGCCGAAGCGAGAGGAAAATACATTGTCATGGGCGACAGTGATGATTCTTATGACTGGACGGACATTGGACGGTTCATTACACCCTTACGAGAAGGATATGATATGGTTATGGGTTCGAGACTTAAGGGAAAAATTGACCCAGGTGCCATGCCCGTTCTTCATAGAAGATTAGGAAACCCAATACTTACTGCAATTCTCAGACTATTTTTTGGAGTGAATGTTAGTGATGCACATTGTGGTATGCGCTCAATAACAAAATCAGCACTCAAAAGCTTGGACCTTAGGACGGGAGGTATGGAGTTCGCGTCAGAGATGGTCATTAAAGCCGGACAACGCAAGCTCAAGATAAAAGAAGTACCAATACGCCTAAGGAAAGACAAGAGAGTAACCAAGCCACATTTGCGCACCTGGCGTGATGGGTGGCGGCATTTACGATTCATGTTATTGATGAGTCCCACTTGGTTGTTCTTAATTCCAGGAGCCATTGCGTTTACACTAGGCATCCTTTTGATGATTCTTCTTTCTGTTGGCCCACTGTTCCTTGGAATTCTGGTGCTCGATATTCACACTCTTTTGGTTTCCAGTCTTCTTACCATTCTGGGTGCACAACTATTGGGTGCGGGTCTTTTCGCTAAGATGTACGCATTCAGACATGGAATTGCTCTAAAACAATCAAAGGCAATAAGATTACTTGAACGAATCTCGCTAGAAAAAGGAGTCCTGATTGGATTGGTTGTGGTTTTAGCAGGTCTTGTTCTTGACGCAATAGTACTTTTCAGGTGGATTTTGAATGATTTCGGAAATCTTGATGCGATTAGGCCAGCAGTGCTTGGCAGTACTCTAATTATATTAGGATTCCAAGTGATATTCTCCTCATTCTTTACAGGAATATTATCTTTGAATGTTTCTTCCAGAGGGAATAAATGAAGAAAGAGCAAAAAAAGAAACAAATTGGCAAACTTGATTATATCGTGCTTGCGTTTCTTTGCGTTCTGTTTTTAACTACAAATCTATTGGTTCAAGTGCCATTAAAGGCTTTACCAAGTCCAATCTACGGAGGTGACTACTACTTTCAGGCCGGATGCATAAACCACATCAGGTATGGAGGCAGTCCAGTAGAAAACTGCAATCTTATAGGGGGAGAGCCAGTATATTTCCCACTTTACGGAACGATTGTAGCAGGATTTGCAAACTTGTTTGGTTTGGACACTGTTGTGGCAATGTTATGGTTCTCGAATATTGTCGTGTTGTTGTCTGTCTTTGCATCTTATTTTCTGTTCAGGAAGATATTTGATGATCCATTCCTTGCAGGCACAGGCGTAGCAATGTTACTTGCTTACGTTATTACTATTATCAAATATACGGAGTTCGCTAAATTTGTTATGGCTCCTTTTGTTATTCTTTCCTTATACCTTTACTACAAGAACCAGTCTTGGAGAACTACCTTGTTTGCAGGTGTTGCTGGTGGATTAGGAATACTTGCGCATAGTGTTTTTCTTCCAGTTCTGGGATTACTATATTTATTTGTCGTATTGTACGTACTGATGGGGAAGACAATGGAATTTTCAGGAAAAGAATTCTTGAAGAATTTCAAGCGTTTATGGCTCCAATTGCTCTTGATTGCAGTACTTGCAGGGGGTATTGGTCTGCTGTACTGGTTTGGTCCATTAAGTTCTGGGTTCGTGATGCAGGAGCATTATCTTGAATGGAATGGGCCTGGGGACTTGAGTGTATTTTCAACTCAGTTATGGTTGGCTGGCGGTTTCATGAAGAGCACGTTCTTCACATTCAGTTCGTTAACTCGCATATTGTTTTCGGTTTTTGCAATTGTCGGTGTGATATTGTTGTTCTTTATTAAGAAACCAAATGATTCCATAAGGTTTGCACTACTATGTATTTCAGGCTATACTTTGATGGTATTCAGTTTCATCGTTACAGTTCCGCTATTAGGAACTCATTTTGTTCCCAACTACATCTACAGTGTTTTCGGTGTTATTCTTGTTTTGTTTATGCTTTTGGCAATTAGGGGAATAACAACTTTGATTCCAAAGTCGAAGAAGAACATTATCCCATACTTGCTTGCGGGACTCATGGTTTTGATTGCACTACTTCATTTCCAAGCCATTCACGATCAGAAAGCGGATCAATGGTACAAACAAGGTCTTACTACTGTCGATGTCCAATTCACACAACTGCATGATTTTGTTCAAAAAAATACAGACGTTAATGATGTTTTTCTCACCACAAAGGAATTAGGCTTTTCACTAAATGCTCTAACAGGAAGAAAACTTGTTGTCTCGAGGAGAGCACATGGCGGGGCGTTTTCACCAATGGACGAACGAGAGATGGATTCTGCGGTAATGTTGTATGGAAATGATTCTGTGCTTGTCGATTCATTGCTTAAAAAATGGAACGTGAAGTACATATACTGGAATGCTATGTGGTTGCAAAGTGAATTTCAGGTTGACCAATCAGGAACTGTGCGGGGTCTATTTGATCCACTCATAGCATTCTATAGCCCTCAATGGGAGAAATACCTTGGCGAGAACAATGTCTCATTTGCAGTACAGAACACGTACGTAGATCCTTCATTAAGAACTGAAAGGCATCCTGTGTTTGATATTATTGTTATTTCACCCGCAAACTACCGAAGTCTCGCAACTCCATGGTCTCCTGTGTTGGGCTCAAAATTAGAGAAAGTTTGGGAATACAAACAAGGTAGTCAAGTAATTTCTGCAATCTACTCCGTTAAATACTAATTTTTGACGACGAAAATATGACTCTGTCCTGGTTTCAGGATTACTTCAAATTCCTTTCCTGAGCGTTCGTACGTGTTTCCATCAAGTAAATCGTGGAGCTTGTATGTTTTGTTTGGTGAGAGTCCTGCTTCTTCCGGAATGTAGAGCGTTGTATGTTGTTTGTTCTGAATGTCCATGTTTACGCACACAATAATGTGTTCATCTTTTGTGTGTCGCGCAAATGCGAATACTTTCGCTTCAGGTCCCCAACCATGACTTGTCGGTATTGGTGTGTAAGTTCCAGATTGAAGGGCTTTGCTGTTCAATCTTGCATAATTCACCCACGCAAGATAGTTGGAGATGTCCTTTTTGCTGTCCCAGTTTATGATGGAATATGAAAACAGGTTAACTGGTTTCCATTCTACCTTTTCATATCCATTGAATAGCATGGGAATACCAGATAGGCAAGCAGTAATGACCCATCTTGATTGGTTGGCCAGGATATCTGTTCCTTTCTTGTCGTAAAGTGCGTGTTTTTGGGGAGTCCTGTGGAAGTCGTGACATTCAGGGAACAAGAACCATCTGGTTCCGGGAGGGAAATTATTTTCTGCACTATTGTACATGAAGTCAGTATAACCTTTCAACTGCTCTACCGTGTAGAGTTTATTGCTGAAGTCGCCATAGCATGCAGTGAACCCCGCTTCAAGCAATTCGCTTAAATCGTCAACATAGCTTTCAGCTATGAATACTGTGTCTGGCCCCATCGCACCGTTTGCGGGATAGGAATTCCGGGCCATGGTCTGTGCTTCCATGATACACTCTCTCCAGAAATCAGGAGGAATTCTGTACGCTACATCACACCTGAACCCATCAATGCCAAAGTTCTTTATCCAGTACTTCACAACATTCTTGAAATACTCATACATTTCCCTTTTCGCGGGATTCTTTGGTGGTTCATTGCTTGCTTCTGGGAGTTTATATTCCCAATTTAGTTGTGCAACATCCTTCCACCAACCACCATGATCATATGCACTGAAAGTGTGCTCTGCAGCACCCCATGGTTTCTCGTTCCGTTCTTCCAAGTGTATGAATGGTGCATCAAGAGAATGGGGATCGTCCTTGTAAAGGTACCATTCCGGATGCATTCTCTGAAATACTGCGTCGTGTGCAGTATGGTTGAACACCATGTCCATTATTATCCTGAATCCCATAGAATGTGCCTTGTCTACAAGTTCTTTGAACTCAGTCATCGGGTCTGAATATTTAGGGTCCTGATCTTCATCATCAATATCCCTCCCCAATTCAGGGTCGATGCTCTTGTAATCCCGAATGCTGTATGGGCACCCGGGTTGTAGGTATTTTGGTAGGAGATCATGGGGATTGTAATTCTTGTACATTTCTCCTATTGGATGGATTGGGTTTAGGTAGAGAACATTAACTCCCAGGCGTCTTAATCGTTTTAGTTCTGCTTTAAGGTCGTCGAATGTTCCACTCTCATGAGGTCCTATTATGCCATCTTTGTCTCTGTCCTTTGCTCCGAAGAATCTTATGAATGCGTTGTATACTATTGCGTGCTGCACCCATGCAGGGTCTACGTGCACTTCAATCAATTGTGGATGGTGTCCCGAGTGCCATGTCCAGTGCTTTTCATCCTTGTTTCTTGCCCTAACTGCGTAATGGAACATCCCTGCTTTATTGGGTGTTAGTGTGAGGGTCCATTTGTCGTTCTTCTTCTTGAAACGGTGCGCGCAGAATTCTCCTGTATGATTAGACCACATCTCAACAATATCTTTTTCTGAAGAAGCATCAACACTGAATGGTTCTCCAGCAATATGTTTTATTACTCTGGCTTCTGGAGTAACGTTCAACGGCCCACCCCGATTTCAGGCCAATGTGCTGCTACTTCACTAGCACCAATTAGCCCTGCGTGATGAGTTTGCAAAATGCTTATTCGTATGTCCATCAGAAGGTCGCGCATTGAATTGTTTTGGAATTCTTTGACGAAGTTGTTGTTTTTATCATTCAGGATGTTCACAAGGCTTCTGCTGAACCCTCCTGCAAGATAGAGTTGTGTTGGTAGCACAGTCAGTGCAATATTCTTTGCTGCTCTTCCATAGAACGTGAGAAATAAATTAACTGCTTCTCTTGCCAGAAGGTCATCTCTCGCTCCAAGTATTGCACTGCTTCTGAAATTTTCTGGAATTTCTTCATATGTTCTCATGGCAGGTTGTCCTGGAAGCTTCTTTGCTTCGCTAATCATGAATTTGTGCAACCGCACTAATCCAGGTCCTGAAACCAAGTCCTCGAACTGTGCATTTGTTCCTTGTTTGCAATACTCTATTGTCCTTTGTTCTCTTTCGTTGCATGCCTGTATTTC
Source organism: Candidatus Woesearchaeota archaeon (assembly GCA_043818175.1). GTDB lineage: Archaea > Nanobdellota > Nanobdellia > Woesearchaeales > JBDRGA01 > JBDRGA01. The sequence goes on from JBDRGA010000024.1 coordinate 13,065, forward strand.
CAGATGCCCGCCTTCACTGGGCATGGGCTGCCATCTGTCCTTTGTTTCGTGTTTGTGAACAATCGAGACGCCGAGTCCTGTTCCTGGTCCGAGAATGAGGATTCTTCCTGGTTTCTGGTATGCATCATATATCGTGTGTGTATCTTCTTCAGGGCTTATGTTGTTAACGCTGTACCCTATTGCTTCAAAGTCGTTGATTACAGCCACTTTTCCAAGAAGTGAGTTCGCATATATTTGACCTGAGTCTACAACAATGTTTCCATGAGTTAGTTTTCCATGGGAGTGCATTGCGTTCACTGGACCCGCTACCGCAATGCAAGCATTGTTTACTTCAATGTTGTACAGTTCCTTCGCTTCCTTAAGGAGCGAGTTCATTGGTTCCCACACGTTGGATAGATGTTGAGTTTCGTGAAGATGTGTGATGATTAGTGTGAATGCATTATTAACGGCAGCTACAGAGAATCGTGCGTTGGTGCCTCCTATGTCTGCTGCAAGCACGAATTTCGAGTATTCATGCTTCTTGAAATCAACAGGGCTAACTCCCTCAATGCGTTGCACTACCCCACCTCTTAATGCTGCTGAAGAATGTGCTTTTATAAACCTTTTCGCTGTTCAAGCCCTTTCAGATTCCTGTATACTGCCTCAAATGCGCTGGCATAAAATGACCCTGAGCCGTTTGTCGTGCTGCTTGCCATGGAAACTACCCCATCTCTCTGCAATGACAGTTCGATGTCTACGAGACTGCCAAGATGTGTTGTTGCGCGAAGTCTAATCCCAATTATGCTGAATGCAACGAAGTCAGGTACGCCAGAGCATGGATGCGTTGCATTCCATTGAAGTCCTTCTGTTTTGTACGCCGTGTTGAAAGGATCAACATCAAATCCCTGTGCTTCAACAAGTTCTGCAAATCTGTCCCATCCAATGTTTCCGAGAATGCCCTTGCCCTCGCGTAGGCTGCTTGCCGCGATGGTATGTGTGTATGGCATACGGGGTGCTTCTGCTTCTTGTAGATATACTTTGTGATTGTGTTGAACAAAACTCTTATAAATAACGCCGGGCTGTCCGAATTGGGTGATATTTCATGCCGAAGAAAGCTAGTCATAAGATTACAAGTACAATAGGAACAGAGCAGTCACATCATGCACACCATTGCTCGTGTGGTTCGATGGGTGCGTTCTGGGTTGGACTTGCGGTGATATTCATCGTTGCTCTCGTAACGATGATTTTGACGTTTAACAATAACGCGATTCTGAAAAAGGAATTGGTTGGAAACACAGTTACAGATCAAAACCCACCATCTACAGACCAACCTACTGATGGTGGAACAGCTCCAGTTCAAGTTTCTGTGGAGAATGATGCCATATTAGGTTCAGAGAATGCCAAGGTAACTGTAATTGAGTTCTCTGACTATGAGTGTCCGTTCTGCGGTGCTTCTGAAGGAACTCACCAGGGCCTCATTGACAGGTTCAAGGGTCAGGATCCAACATGGGAGGCGGCAGTGCCTAAGCTCATGGAGCTTGCAAAGCAGGGCAAGATAAAGTTCGTTTACAGGGACTTCCCCTTGAGCATACATGCTCAGGCCCAGAAGGCGGCTGAGGCAAGTGAGTGTGCGCATGAGCAGGGCAAGTTCTGGGAATACCACGACCTTCTCTTCCAGAGGCAGGATCAGTTGAGTGTTGCCAACTTCAAGGTTTGGGCAGGAGAACTGGGATTGAACCAGGCGAAGTTTGATGATTGCTTGGATTCAGGAAAGATGGCTGCTGAAGTCCAGAAGGACTTTAACGATGGAAGGGCTGTTGGAGTACAAGGTACGCCCGCGTTCTTCATCAATGGTCAGTTGATTTCAGGAGCACAGCCCTGGAGCGCTTTCGAGCCCATCATTAACGCAGCGTTGAACTCTTAAGAATTATTTTTACTTATTTTCTTACATATTCTTATTAATCACGTCACGTTTTCATCTGTATGCTTATGCTAGGGCTTGAGTTTGGAAAGGACTATTATCTCGGTGCACATCCCATTTATGGCATTCTACCTCCTGATAAACGAGAAGACATTGTTGCGACATATGTAGGAAAGGGCGAAGATCGTAATGCGGTTTTTCTCATGACTCGCGAAGGGATGCCAGTTCTTCGCTTTACAGCTTCAGGTGCTCCTTGTAGCACGTGGAAGACACCAGCAGGTGAAGTTGTAGGTGCTATGATTCCAGATGGTGTACGCATGACTGGTTCTTTGCGTGGTAGGGAAGCTCAGTTTGCAAGAGCGCTTCTGCAAAGGAGAGAGATAACTCTTGACCAGTTTGCAGAGGACAAGGGATACCCTCACGGCAATCTGCCTCTGTTCAGAAATAATAGAATCTAAAAAAAGAATTGAAATAAATTCTTACTTGCTCTTGGCCAGCGTGAATACGCTCTTCAAGGCAACGATTATTGTTGCGGGCACGAAGAGTAGCATTATCGCGCTGAATATTCTCCAGAGCCAGTCAAGTCCACTTACTGTGGCGAGCGTGTTTCCGCTCAGGCCGGTCACGATGACCAAGCTCACTGCCGCCATCAGGAATGCGTTTGTCTCCTTGTCTGTGATGTTCAGTAGGCCTATGATTAGACCAATGATCACCAGAATCAAGGCGATTGTTGATGTTACTGCTCCTAATGCTCCAAGTATTACTGCTAGGATTACTCCTATCAGAAACGCCCAACTTCCTATTGCTTGCATTTATACACCCCCCAAATTTAGGTTATTTTAGTATGAATTGATGCTTTCCCTTTATAGAAATTTCGGTATTAAGGTACAAACTCTCTAATTCCGACCCCTAAGCTTTATAAACCAATGATTTGTGTCGAAATCATGCGTCTCCATTTTATCATCCCTGTTAAGGACCACGAAACTCAGATTTCAAGGCTCTTGAAAGGCATTCCAGAAGCAGAAAGGGTCATGGTGGTTGATTATGGAAGCAGAGACAACACAGATGCCCTTGCGAAGATTCTAGGGGCGCGTGTGCTTTATTCCCGAGCAGAGGACCCAGGCGCAGCATGTCAGAAAGCGTTACGATATTCCAATTATTACGAGCCTGATGCAATAGTGTTTTGCACGCCTGAACAGGACCCTTCAATTATTCCTAAACTCATCTCGGGACTGGAGAAGAATGCGGTGGTTGTGGCTCGGGATGGTGTGCATGTTTCTGCACAGGACCGTTTCTTGAACGGAATGCACTCGGCTTGGCTTCGCTTCAGGTATGGTGCTTCTGTTGGCTCGTTGGCTCCTTTTCTTGCAGTGCGCTTCAAGGATGTTCAACCTCTGCACGTGAGCGAGGGCAATGGATGGCACAGAAGCATAGTATTGAGTGCGTGCAAGGCGGGCAGGAAAGTCGCTTCTGTTTGACCAGAACACTTAAATATTCAGTTTATTCAGACCAAATATGGTAGTAGGCCTCTCAGACGTGTTGTTGTTCATTCTAGTGTTGGTCGTGTTTTTTGGCGAGCGCTTAATCACAGCAGTGAAGCACTCAGCGTGATTTCTTCTTGACGGTTTTCTTAGGTTGTTTTTTAGGTTCTGTTTCCTCTTTTCCTGTTTTCTCGTCGTCATGAAACTTTGAGGTTAACAGTACTGCCAATGCATAAGATGCCAAGAACAAAATCAAATAAGTTAGTGGAGTGATGAACGGTACATACGGCGTGACTATGATGCTACCCCAAACATTTGCTGCAACTAGTCCTTCTCCATTATCTGCAGATAGAACGGTTATGGGAACAGGAATAACCAGAAAAAACACCAAAAAAAGTATCGTTCTGGTAAGTGTTGGCTTGATTGATATTCGCATGACCAGTTCTGGAGTTATTTGTACTTAATGTTTTCGCATGGACAAGCGTTCCACAAACCTTAAGAATGACTCTCTGGTACTTTTTGTATGCGGAAGTTAGTGCTGTTCGGTCTGGTTATTGTTTGCGTAGTTGTTGTGCTTGTTATAGTTCTGCTCAAATCCGCCAAGAGCGCTCCGGAGGCCAGGCAATTTGATACAGTGCGTGTTGATTATAGTCTTTGGCTTGTGGATGGCACGCTTATTGATACAAGCAACGAGACTGTTGCACGGGAGTATGGTCGAGTTGTGCCTGACAAATTGTATGGTCCTGTTGACGTCACCATAGGCATCAACAAAACATTGCCTGGTG
>JBDRGA010000025.1:0-20115 GCA_043818175.1 Candidatus Woesearchaeota archaeon
ACACAATATACTTGCTGCCACTTAAGTTCCTGCCGTTCTATGAATACTTCAAGAATTTCAGGAAATTATCATTCAAGAGAAACGCTTTGAATGTTTTTGACAAACTAAACGCCCCTCAAGTGCAATTCATAGCCAAGTCCCGAGCCAGGAAATGGCTACCAAGAGGGCAATTTGCCAAGGTCCACTTGTCAGCATATAAAGGAGTAAGTTGGAGAATAAGCGGCACGAAATTGTGAATAAAGCATAGCAAACAAGACAATCATCGAGCAATCTTCTGTCCAAAACACTAAATCCAATAATCCAGTGCATGAAGCATAGGCTAGGCAAACCAGTAGAAAGGTTTATTAAGCGCTTCACGCCCTGAGAGAGAACATGAGCGACGTCAACATAACTGTAAGCACCCGTTTTCTTGAACGGACATTATACTGGGTACTCATCATTGGCCTTGGAATAGGACTATTCCTCACGATACTAGACAATCACGATCTCAAACAGAAGATAGAGCTGGGCGGAGGTTCAGCTCAAGCAGCAGCACAACAAACAGCACCTTCAAATGATTCTGGAAGCACTGGCATAACTGGTGCGGTAACGAATGACAGCGAGCCGAAATGCACGGCAAACATAGACTGCGAAATAGGATATGAGTGCACAGAGGGTAGTTGTGTAAAAATAACTCCAGTGGTAGAGTGCAACCTGCACAGCGACTGCGTAGACAAAGGAGCCCTATACAAATGCAGGGACAGTAAATGCGTCTACGAGCCCGAGTGCACTACTAATGACGATTGCGACTCAGGATTTGAATGCACAAAGAACAAGTGCGTGGAAACGACACTAAGCGGCGAAGTCGAACTGAAGGTAACAGAAATCCAGTACTTGTACGATGATGCTGCACTGGACAATGATGGTAACACGAGGCTCAGGAGTTTCGACCTTGAGATAACAAACGGACTTAGCAGCTCAGTGGACTACACAGGACTCGTTTGGTTTGTAAGCAAGAGCCACCAGATAGATATAGGAAGCAAGAACTGGAAATATGGGTTTGAATGGGATTCTGACATGAACTCGCTCGACCTTCCAGTTATCAAGAGCGGCGAAACATACACCAAGCGCGTAACGCTAACTCACAATTCGGGAGATGCAGGCGGAAACTGGCCACTTGCACAAATAACTGATGGTGACAGGGCGTACTTTGAAGTAAGGTTCTATACCGACAGCGATTACGCATCAAACAACTTCGACCCTGAAGACACTGATTATATCAGTGCATCTGACGACTTTGTAATCACCAGCTAAACCTTTTTATACTCTTTACCTTTCTTTTCCATTATGGATTTTCACGCTGAGACTGCGAAGCTGATAAGCAAGCATGCACGAATTGACGAAGAAACAGTCCTGAGCTTGTTCGAAACGCCACCAGAAGACATGGGCGACATTGCTTTCCCTTGTTTTAGATTGGCAAAAGAAATGAAGAAATCACCTCAGCAGATAGCACAAGAGTTAGCTGAAAAGGTCAAAGCACCGTTCATCTCAAAAACCGAAGCGAAAGGACCATACCTGAACGTATATATTAGCCCAATAGTTCTTGCAAAAGACGTTCTTGACCTTCTGGAAAAACAGAGAGAAAGATATGGAAGCAAACCTAGCACAAAACGAAATGTGATGGTTGAATTCTCATCACCAAACACAAACAAGCCTTTGCACTTAGGACACCTAAGAAACATATTCATTGGACAGAGCACCTTGGCCTTGCTCCAAAACCAAGGACTGAATGGAATAAGTGCCACCGTAAACAACGACCGAGGAATACACATATGCAAAAGCATGTACGCATATGAAAAATGGGGCGCAGAAAAAGAACCAGACAAGAAAACCGACCATTTCGTCGGCGATTTCTACGTAAAATACGAGAAGAATAAGACGCCAGAAACAGAAGCTGAAATCAAAGAGATGCTAAGGAAATGGGAAAGCAAAGACCAAACGATTAGAGCATTATGGAAGAAAATGAATGCATGGGCTTTCCAAGGATTTCAGCAAACATACGAAAGACTTGGCGTCTCCTTTGACGCAGTATACTATGAGAGTGGCATGTATGAAAAAGGAAAAAGTGTTGTTAAAGAAGGACTCGAAGCAGGATTGTTCATCAAGAAAGATGATGGAAATATTATCGCAGATTTATCAAACAAAGGACTGGGTGAGAAGGTGGTTCTTCGTGCAGACGGAACATCTGTATACGTAACCCAGGATTTGTATCTTGCAGACCTAAAGTTTTCAGAACATAAGCTTGAAAAGAGCATATATGTTGTTGCAAACGAGCAGAACTATCATTTCAAAGTACTCTTTGAACTTCTACGTATTTTGGAAAGAGAATATTGGGATAAATGCTACCATTTGAACTATGGTATGGTAAACCTTCCAGAAGGAAGAATGAAGTCCAGAGAAGGAACTGTGGTAGATGCAGATAATCTCTTGGATGAAATACATGCGATTGCTTTGAATGAAATCAAAAAACGCCATGCGGAGCTAAGTGAAGACGAGGCAAAAGGGAGAGCCGAAACTATCGCCCAGGGTGCTCTGAGATTTTTCATACTCAAGAGCGATGCTTCACAGGATATGACTTATGACCCGAAAGAAAGTATGAGTTTTGAGGGTGAAACGGGACCATATTTGTTGTACGTTGTAGCAAGAATAAACAGCATTCTTCGTAAGGAGAAACCTGAAGCAGGAGACCCTTCTTTACTTGTTACGGATGAAGAACAGAAACTGATAAAGCACTTGTGGCAGTTCCCTGAAGTCACTGAAGAAGCAGCAAACGCATACAAACCACACCTGATTGCAAGGTGGCTTCTTGATACCGCACAGGCATTCAACACGTTCTACCACGAACACCAAGTATTGAAAGCTGACCCTGAACTAAAAGATGCACGATTAAGACTAATCCAGGCAATTAAGCAGGGAATGGAGAACGGTTTGAAGCTTCTGGGAATCGAGACAGTTGAAGAGATGTGAGCAAAGCTTTTATACTTCCTCGTTCGAAACAGGCACATGAAAAAAGCGTCCAAAACTATTCTGTGGTTTACGTCCCTGCTTCTACTGGCTCTTAGCGTGAGAGTCATTGCTTTTCCCGTGGGCGAAGGAGCAACCGGATTAGTGACGTTCGATGGAGCAGCGCCCGGGGGAATAATTTTGTTCCTAGTTGGACTGGCTGTTTCAGGAATACTTGTATTTTTCCTAATACAAAAATCAGATGCAGAGCCAGTGCTTCCTGAAGAGCTTAGAGAGGACTGGGACGAGCTCTCGGAGCTCGAACAGGAAATCCACCGAATCAAGTGAGCAAGGGCTTGTAAGCAGCACGCAATACTTGTGAGATTCTTGTCCCCTGCCCATTTTCTCTGAATCCCGGCACAATTACCTGCTCTATGGAAACCCGCCTAGTACTATGATCTAAGGCATCTCTCCACACCATTCTCCTGTAAGGAGAATCGCCTTTGTCCACCGCGGTTCCACCATCGTATTCTCTAAGGCTCTTCGCAACGAGCACAGGAGGCTTATCATCCCATAAGCATAGCACGTACCGTTGGTCTCCTCTCTCAAATCTTATTCCTACGGTCTCATGCTCAGATTCAGGGAACTCAAGACTGTACCCTTCAAATCTGAATCCCTTCTGTCGGATTCTTGACCTGAGCGATTCCTCTAAACGTCTAAGTGAACCCAGATATTCTGAATTCTGTGGTTCTGCTCTGTCTTGTCTCATGACTCCAATCCTTGCCCGTCCTTCTCTAAGTACTGCGTCAAGAGATGCAGGTGTTACTGACTCGTCCAGGATTTCTCTGCTTATGTCAAAGAGCTTAGTTCTGTTGGCGTAAGCGAGTAATGCAGACGCAACCTGGTCTGAATTCAAGCTTAGGGGCAATGAAACCGCAAATCTATCCTGAGGAGATAGACCTGTCCTGTTCTCGCCTGTGCTTTGTCTCGAAGAGTTGTCGCGCCTTAATGCTTCGTAAAGAAGTGACGCGTGCATGCACAACTCATACTTAACACCTTTAACATCCGACCACTCATTATCAGGGCACCGGCAGGACACGTACGTCAACTCACCATTTGAAGCGGACATGCTAACTCTATACACTTTCTTGGAGCCCTTTGAAATAGTATGGCCTACAATGCTGTTTCCAAGACTTTCAACCTGCATTAGATATCTGGGTGATTTAGTGAGCATGCGAGAAGAGCCTGCTCTTCGTATAACTCCCTTAGTGATACGGGCCTCAAGTGCATCTGAATCTTCACCAATATTCTGTGCTAATCTTTCAATTCTACCCCTAACTTCTTCAGGCGTATCTGCCATGACTGAAGCGAGCGCTAGCCTGCTGGGGCTTATGAAAAGACGCTCATCTGCCTTTGTTTGTAATACTATTCCCATATCTCGAGGAATAACTCTTGTTCCGAATGTTTCGTAATCTTTGCTTGCCATAGAAATAGATAGAGCAAAGAACGATAAGTATTTATGTGGTGATGAACATTACCATTATAATGGATGAGATATTACGTATGCTTGGATGCACAGAGCTAGAAATTAGAATATACACTATGCTTCTCAACGAGGGAGCTTCGTGGACAGGCAACATATCACAGAAAACTGGAATTCATAGAAGAAACGTGTATGATGCCCTTGAACGTCTAATACAGAAGGGATTGGTCAGATACATGCAGGAGAACAACAGGAAGGTTTACTCAGTAACTTCACCAAACAGGATTCACGAAAAGCTTGTTGAGACGACAAAAGAATACGAGGAAAAGCTTCCTGAATACGTAAAGAAGTACGCTGCCTTGTCAGAAAGAAAGGAAACAGTATTCTACCGTGGCTTAAATGGCTTAAGGTTAGTGTTTCAGGACCAGGTAAGAGAAGGGAAAGAAGTTCTGGTGATGGCTACAAACGTGAGGATATCTGACATTTTGAAACATTACCTTCCACGATATCATTTGCTAAGAAAAGAGAAAGGAATCAGCACGAGAATGCTCTTCGACGCAACAGATGCAACTGATAAGGCGCACGTAGTGAAGATAAAACGATTACCACTTTGTAAAGCACGCTGGCTCAAGAACCTGAATAAAAGTCCTACGTCACAATACATCTACGGAGACAATGTTGCAATAGTTGTCTGGACGCACGACCCCATAGCAATACTAATCAGACAAAATGAAGTCGCAGAAGCATTCAGACAAAACTTCGAGATTATGTGGGGGATGGCGAAAGCTTAAGAAGAAATACAACCTTCAAGCAGCATGATAACGCACATCAGCTTTGACTTGGACGGAACTCTAGCAGATGATTCTTATGACCATACCGTCTGGGACGAAGAGATGCCGAAGCTGTACGCCAAGGAGAATGGCATCGCGGTCGAAGAAGCTGAGCGATTTGTCTTCGCCGAATACTACAAAGCAGAATACATTGAGAAAATAAGCAATTGGACCGATATCAGGTATTGGTTCCAACGCCTAAAACTGGATGACTGGGAAGGCTTCCTGGAAAAACACCACGACAAAATCAAATGGTACCCAGACGCACTGAGTACACTCGAAGAACTACGAAAGGACTTCACTCTTATTCTAGCAACTAATGCATCTTCTGAACTATTCAAGCGAAAGAGAGAAGAGCTCAAGTTGTCCAAGCAATTCTCACACATTTTTTCTCTAGAAGATTTCGGCGAACACAGGAAGAAGAACGATGCTTTCTTCAATGAAATCTGCGAGAAGATGGACGTAAAACCCGATAACGTGATGCACATAGGGGATTCTCAAGGCCAGGACTACGATTCAGCAATAGAAGCAGGCATGTACGCATTACTCATTGACAGGAGCGGGAAGAAGCAAGGGGAACATGTGATTCACTCCCTTTCTGAAATAAAAAGTAGGCTCGAAAGGTTTTCTTAGAAAATACTTACTTCCTACGCATCATCCATGCTTTCTTGAACCACGGTAATGTTAAAGTGCTTAGAACAAAAGCAACACTAGGAACTATTGCATTAATGAAAGGGCTTGGGAGACGTGCCGCGAAGAAGAATATAACCATTACGACATAAGTCAACAAGAGAATAATAAACCGCCTAGTCAAAGAGGTTTCCCACGCCTTGTCCAGTTCAACTCGATTATTCCTTTCCTTAATCGCCTTAATGTCTTTTGTCACACTTGAAGCCATAAGAATGATGAAAAAGAAGTTGAATAAAAAAGTATTGAAAAAAGTTTATGCAGGTATATCAAACACCGGAGGCCTGTTCACGTTCTCAACCGTTATTGTAATGGTTTTCGAACTCTCAAGCTTTCCATCGCTTGCAGTTACAGTTACCTGATACTTGCCCGAATCGTCAAAGCTTACGTCCTTCGTGTTGGAAGTCATCCATCCGGAGTACGTAACCATAACGTCATTACCTTCGGGGTCTGAAACAGTCGGCTTCAACGTAATAGTTTCGCCTTCCTTTACAGTAATATCATTAATACCTGTAATGACTGGCGCTCTGTTGGCGCTTGTTACGGTAAGTTCAAAGGAAGCTGAATCCTTTTTCTCGCCATCGGAAGCGGTCACGTCAATCGTGTACGTTCCTGCGTCTCCAATCTTTGTCTGCCATTCACCATTTGCATCAAGAGGGTCACTGTACGAAATTACTAGGTTGTCGCCATCAGGGTCTACTGCCTTTGCTTCGACCTTGACAAGCTTTCCTTCCTGCACGTTCATATCATTAATGCTTTCAAGTACTGGTGCCCTATCAACATTTTCTACAATAACTTTGACTGTTTTCTCAACAGCAAGATTATCAGCGTCCTTGGCCATGACAGTTACGAGGTATTCTCCAGAATCAGAATATCCAGTTGTTTTCTTGGCTGAATTCATCCATCCTTCATAAGTAACGGTAACGTCATCCCCATCAGGATCAGTTATTCTGCAGCCCAAGTCAACGGTCTCGCCTTCCTTAAAGGAAACTGATTCAGGGCAGTTTAGAACTGGTGCTTTGTTTGATTTCAGAACCTTAACCAAGACTTCTGCCTTAGTTTCCAGCTTACCATCAGAAGCAGTAACCGTCACAAAGTAATTGCCCGCATCACCCATTTTTGTCTGCCACTCACCAGCTGAACTGAATGGCTTGCTGTAACTGTACGTTACCTCATCACCATCAGGGTCAACTGCACGGGGCCTGAGTTTAATCAAATCACCCTCTATGGCAGTAAGAACCTTGTCCACATCAAACCTATCTTCAGTTTCGTTCTTGATGGGTTCTTCAGGTAGGACTGGTTCTTCTTCCATCGAAGTGTTATCTTCTGTCTCATTTACTAGAGGCGTTACTGGTGTAACGTTCTCTTCAACTGGTACACAAGCACCATCGATGCTTATGTAACCCGGAATGCACTCAAAAGTGGCGTTGTCATCAGATGGAATCGTTTGGCATGCACTGATGCCAACTAACAATAATACGAATGTAAGAGCAATAGCTTTCATTATATCCCTCCAGAAAACGATGAAGGGAAAAACTGTATATAAAGTTTTCCATTCCAGAGTGATTACAATCACTTAAAGTGTTTAGCAATCCTTGCAAACAACCTTTCCTGTGGATTGTCTTTCCCGTTTTTCTCGAATTCTTCAAGCAACTGCTTCTGTTTCTTTGATAATTTTTCAGGAACTTCAACTACTATTCTGACCATCTGGTCTCCCTGTCCATATCTTGAAGGCATTCCTTTTCCGCGCATTCGTAGAATGTCCCCTGGTTGGGTTCCAGAAGATATTTTTAGCGATGCCCTGCCTGAAAGTGTTGGGACTTCCACAGAAGCACCCAAAGTTGCCTGCGCAAAACTCACAGGAAGGTCCATCAATAAATCTGCACCAGATCTTTCAAATAACTCATGAGGTTCAACGCGTACAATAACATACAAATCACCAGAAACAGTACCTCTAGGACCTGCTTCCCCTTCTCCCTGAACCCTCAATGCATTACCGTCTTCAATTCCTTCAGGAATCTTGACCTTTATTGTTTTTGTAGTGAGGACACTCCCACGACCTTCGCAATCTTTACAAGCATTTTCAACAGTTTCTCCGTGACCCTGACAGGAAGAGCACGTACCTTGAGTTTGAAAGATACCGAATGGAGTTCTCTTCGACTGAATAACCATCCCAGTACCATGGCAAGTACTGCAGGTTTGCACGCCCGTACCTCCTTTACCACCACATTCTTTGCAAGGGTCGTGCTTTTTTACCTGCAACTTTGTTTCAGTTCCAGTAAACGCGTCTTCAAGAGTTATTGATACACTTGTTCTGAGGTCCGCACCTGCTCTCTGTCGTCTGCCTCTTCTTCCTCCAAAGAAACTCTCAAAAACATCTTCGAAGTCAAATCCAGAGAAACCAAAACCAGAATTGCCTCCAAAGTTGTTGAAGTCAAAACCAGGACCTTGTTGTGTGAATGCGTCATGACCTACCTGATCATACTGCCTTCGCTTATCTTCATCGCCAAGAACGGAAGCTGCTTCGTTTACTTCCTTGAACTTATCTGAAGCAGAAGGGTCATCCTTGTTAAGGTCTGGATGATATTGCTTTGCAAGCTTTTTGTACGCTTTCTTAATGTCCTCGCGAGAAGCACCTCGTGGAACGCTCAATATTTCGTAATAGTCCTTTGTCATTCAAGATTCTCCTTTTGTGCTTCTGCGTTCAATGCATTGAAACTTTCTTGTTCAGCTCCTGCCTTCTGCATCAACTCGTCTTCAAGCTCCTTGATTTTCTCGTAGGCAAGGCTCATCGAAATTGCATTGTTGTGGTGTCGTAGGTATCTAGAATAACCTTCATCAAGTCTATCAAGAACACTCACTATCTTATCATGCATGACCCGCTTGTCAGCATAATACAGGATTTTCGATTCCATGGAAGAAAATCCTCTTACAAATATGTTCATGAATCCTGCTTCACGAATCACTGTGGCAACCTTTGGATATTTTGGGAGAAGCAATTGACATATTGCTTCGTCATGTGGAAGTTTTTGTTCTTCCTTAAGCTTTCGCCATACAGCCCAGTCCTCCTCGGGATGCTCGCTCAACTGGCCATCATCTACATCCATAATATCTTTCACTTTGAATAAATCATGGAGCATTGCCCCCGCTCTAAGTACATCTAGGTCAACATGCATGTCTTTGTCGTTTAGCTTCTTTGCAAGCGCCATCGATAAGGTCAAAACTGCAGCAGTATGCCTTCTAATGTTGTGGGGCATCCTGTACCTGTTGATGAGCGTTAAACACTCATCTCTTGACGGCGCGTTAGGCATAATCAGTCGACGATAATGGCAGGGTATTTATTTCTTCCCCTGTTTCTTCTCAGGCTTGTCGTCCTTGACCTCCTCGAAGTCTGCATCCTTGACATTCTCATCTTTTCCTGATGCCTGCTGTGCCTGTTGCTCCTGCGCTGCTTTCTGGTAAAGCTCTGTGCTTACCTTCTGCAAAGCCTCGTTTGCTTTCTCAAGATGGTCCTTGATGTCCTTCGTGGCGGAGCTCTTGTCCTCAAGCAGTTTCTTCAAGGCATCGATTTCCTTTTTTGCCAGGTCAAGGTCTTTCTTGTCTACTTTGCCCTCAAACTCCTTGAAGAGCTTTTCGGAACTGTACACCAAGGCGTCAGCATCATTCCTTGCATCAATTGCTTCCTTATTTTGCTTGTCCTGCTCGGCATGTTTCTCTGCATCTTCCTGCATCTTCTTTATTTCATCTTCAGACAAGTTTGTAGTGCTTGTTATCTTGATGCTCTGCTCCTTACCAGTGCCTTTGTCCTTCGCCATGACATGAACAATTCCATTTGCATCAATATCAAACGTAACTTCAATCTGCGGCACTCCTCGTTGAGCAGGAGGTATTCCCGTAAGGTCAAACCTTCCAAGAGTTTTGTTGTCCTGGGCCATCGGTCTCTCTCCCTGCAGCACATGAATTGTTACAGAGTTTTGGTTGTCTGCAGCAGTGCTAAACACCTGAGACTTCTTTGTTGGAATTGTGGTGTTTCTGTCAATCAGCTTCGTTAATACGCCACCAAGTGTTTCAATTCCCAATGATAAAGGTGTAACGTCCAAAAGCAAAACGTCTTTTACATCTCCTGCAAGAATACCACCTTGAATTGCTGCACCCAAAGCAACAGCTTCATCAGGATTGACGCTCTTATCACCATCTTTTCCTGTAAGATTCTTAACAAGTTTTTGCACTGCTGGAATTCTTGTGGAACCACCAACAAAGAGCACCTTGTCAAGCTTGTCCAATGAAAGATTCGCGTCCTTCAATGCCTGTTTCGTGGGGCCTTCCAATCTCTTGATGATTGGTTCAATAAGCTGCTCAAACTTAGCCCTTGAAAGCTCAAGGTTAAGGTGCTTCGGACCATTGGAATCAGCAGTAATGAAAGGCAGGTTGATTGTTGTTGATGTCTTACTACTTAACTCAATCTTCGCCTTTTCTGAAGCTTCCTTCAATCTCTGCAATGATGTCTTGTCTTCCCTTAAGTCAATACCATTTTCCTTCTTGAAAGAATCAGCAAGGAAGTCAATCAAGATCTCATCAATATCGTCTCCTCCAAGGCGGTTGTCGCCTGATGTTGCTTTAACTTCAAATACGCCATCGCCTAGCTCAAGGATGGATACATCGAATGTTCCTCCACCAAAATCAAACACCATTATTGTGTGGTCATGACTCTTCTCCAGCCCATAAGCCAATGATGCTGCCGTTGGCTCGTTGATTATACGCTCAACTTCCAAGCCAGCTATTTTTCCTGCATCCTTTGTTGCCTGTCTTTGTGCATCAGAGAAGTAAGCTGGTACGGTAATGACTGCCTTCGTGATTTTCTGTCCAAGGTATGCTTCTGCATCTACCTTCAGCTTCTGAAGAATCATCGCACTGATTTCCTGGGGAGTGTAATCTTTATTCCATATTTTTGCTTTGAAGTCCTCACCCATGTGCCTCTTTATACTTCGGACAGTGTGCTCTGGATTCGTGATTGCTTGGTTCCTCGCCACTTGACCAACAAGTCTTTCTCCACTCTTTGTAACGGAAACAACACTGGGTGTTGTCCTCTGTCCTTCAGCGTTGGGTATTATTGTGGCTTTACCACCTTCCATTACTGCAACTGCTGAGAATGTCGTTCCAAGATCTATTCCAATAATTTTGCTGTTTGCCATTTTAGTTTCCTCCTTTGCTTTTAGCTACTTTTACTTTCGATGTTCTTATTGTAAGTCCGTGCATCGTGTATCCTCTCTGCAATTCTTCCAAAATAGTTCCTTCTGGTTTGTCGCTTTCTTCTGTTAGGAGAGCTTCATGCACCATTGGGTTGAAAATGCCATTGCTCTCGATTGCTTTAACGCCCTGGTCTTCGAGCAATTGAATTACTCTTGCATAAACCAGTTCCATTCCATGTGCGAATGGTGTGTGGTCTTTCTGCTGTAAAGCTCTCTCGAAGTCGTCAATGATGGGAAGCATTTCTTTGATGATATTCTCGGAAGCTCGTTTTCTTAGCAGTTCAGATTCCTGGTCTATTCTCTTTCTGTAATTATCGAACTCAGCTTGTAATCTCTGCAAAGTATCTGTGAGCTCTCCAATCTTCTGCTCGTGTTCCGGGCATTGTTTCTTGGTTTCGTGCTTTGTTTTCTTAGCATTCACGATGAACCTCCGTTGACTTAAAGTCAACGCAGATGAGGTGAATTTCGTTTTGATTTATAAAGGTTGTGGAAGTGAATTCTTTGCAATATTGAAACAAAATATCACAAAAGTTATCAATGAGCACGAGCCTTGAACCAGAATGACAGACTTCCACACCCTTTGGGAAAAGAGCAGCTCAGTGTATGATGAGTACAGCAAACAGTTCCACCAATACATAGAAACTAGCAAAGTCCTTGTCCAATTCGCAGGAAGGCTAGGACCAAGAATCGTTGACCTGGCCTGCGGCACGGGCATAACCACCAAAGCCATTGCTGATGTTGCACCGGATTCATCAATCACCGCCATCGACTTTTCTTTGGCCATGCTCGAACAGGCAAAGAAGAACATCAATGCCAAGAACATCCTGTTCATCCATGACAGTGCAGAGAACGTCCACAAGCATGTGAAGGGCGCCACAGCAATCATCTGCAATTCAGCGTTCTGGCAGTTCCCCGACCAGGACAAAGTGCTTTACTCCATAAACAAGGCACTCTCGCCAGACGGCATCTTTGTCTTCAACCTTCCGCACCAGTTCTTTGATTTTGGAACAGAGAAATCGAGCAGGGGGCCTGCGGTGAGTTTGATAATTGAAGAGCTGAGGAAACGAGGATACCATCCCGAAGGAAAACTCAAGCCAAAAATGACTCAGGATGAACTCACTGGTCTATTCGGGGAGCATGGACTGGACATCATAAAGAAAGCAGTATGTTCGTTCCAGAGCCACACCATCGAAGACAGCCTTGCGTTCTTCAAAATACCTGCTGTTTCTCCATTTTTCGACGACGTGCCAGCAAATGAACAGGATGAAATACTCAAAGAAGTAGGCGAGAAACTAAGAACAAAATCATACAACCCATCCCCTGCAAGGTTCATGATGTTCAAGACAAGAAAGACGCAATGATTTTATACACAAGACGCTCCCAACAACCATGCCAATAACCCGCATCACAGTAATCAAGACGTCAAGACCTTCTCAAGCAGGTTTGAACGAGAAACTTCTATGGCTTGGCGGTTCTCTTGGCTTGTTCAACCAGCGTGATAAGGACAAGAGCTGCTTCAGGGTCTTCATAACACTAGTCAAAGAGAAGGAAGGCGTTACTTCAGACCAGATAGCAGACCAATTGAAGCTGACAAGAGGAACAGCAGTGCATCATTTGAATAAATTAATGGAGTCTGGAATTGTGATAAGAGAAAGAAACATCTACCATCTTAGAGGCGATTCAGTACAAGATGTGATTGCTCACGTTGAACGCACGATGAACAAGGCATTGGAAGACCTGAAGCAGACAGCAGAAGAAATAGACAAGAGCATGAGACGGTAAGCAATACATTTATAATTCTACCATTTAAAGAAAGACAATGGAATTCCACTCTGGTTATTATGGTCCGATGGACAGGGGTTTCATGGAGAAGATGGATGCTCTTGAAGCACCCATGGCAGCTCCAGAGCAGATAACTCAGATGAGCCCCCACGACATAGGCACTTCAGCTAATCCGTTCCAGCATCCTCTGCAATCACTTCAGGCCAGAATAAGAGAAGGAGGCAAGAAAGTAGAGCTTGAGTTCTTTGGAATGGGAAAGGGAAACAAGGAAAGGTTCACGCCGGAAAGCATTGGAAGTGCAGAACGAAGAGATATCAGGGAGCTTGCAAAGATTAACGAAGTCGAAACAACAGTACACGCAACACCAGCATTCTCAGGAGTTGCGGGCCTTACAAGAAACGGGTTCGACGAACAACAAAGAGAACAAAACCTTAAGGAGTTAAAAAAAGCTATTGACTTTTCAGCTGAAGCCACAACAGGTGGTGCTGTTGTTGTGCACACAGGAGAATGGGACCGCCCCATAAATATGAATTACGGAAAGGAAGGTTTCAAAGCATATCCGGAAGAACACAACAAAGCACCAATCATGGTTGTTGATGAAGAAACAGGACAAATTCAGGGAATAAGAAGGGACTACACAGTTTACGAGCCTGTATTCGTTACTGCAAAGGATCAAGGTCTAACGCAAGACGCGGATGGAAGAGCATTGAAGCCCGATGATTGGGTGGACATCAACAACAAGTACATTCCAAGAAACGACACGCAAAGACTATTTGATAGGGTACCCAAATGGCTTGCAGATCAAACAAAATTCGAAGTCAAGAAAGTCGCGTTCACGGATTTTGAGCAAAGGGCAGCAGAACTTGAAAAAGAAACCGGAGAAAAGATTGCACCAGAAGTACTCTTCTACAAAACCCAACTACAGAACCAGGCATTGCAGGCAAGGGGAAACTCACTCTACCACGCGCAACAATACGAAGAATACAAATTTACCAGAGACAAGATTGCAGAAGCACTATCATTCTACAAGAAGCTTGATGAGCGATTATCTGAAGAAGAAAAACGAAAACTTCTAACCGACAGATATCCAAACGTTGGCCCGAAAATGGCAAGTTACATCGTGCCTGACAAGGAAAGTGTGACGAACTACTTAGAACGCGAAAAGAAAGAAATGGAAGACAGAATGAGACATGTTCACGAGGCATCAGCAAGTGCTGACGTTCAAGCAAAGGAAGTAGAAGAAAGAATGAACAGAATCAGAACCATTGAAGAATATGGTATTGAGAAGAGCGCTGACACTCTAGCAAGAGCAGGTATTTTAGCGTACACCAAAACAAAAGAGCACGCAGCAGACCTGAAAAACCCAATCTACATCTCTCCAGAGAATTGGGATCCGCAACAATATGCATCACATCCTGATGAAATGATAAAGCTAGTTACCAAAAGCAGGGAGCACATGGCAGACATGCTGGTAAAGCACCATCACGTTGATCCTGAAATGGCGATGAAACAGGCATCGCAGCATATTAGGGCAACAATCGACTCGGGACACATGAACCTTTGGAGACAGCACTTCGAAAGAAAGCCAGGCGAAGGAGAGGAAAGTTTTGACAAGAGGTACAGGAAATGGTACGTTGGTCAAGTACAAAAGTTAGCAAAGTCAGGCGTTGTTGGCCATATACATCTTACTGATAACTTTGGGTACGATGATGAACACCTTACATTGGGACATGGAAACACCCCTGTGAAGGAACTGATTAAAGCGATGGAAGAAGCAGGAATCAAGGATATGATTGTTGAACCAGGAAGTTTCAACCCACAGACAGCCTTGCCTGAAGCATGGCAGTTCCTGGGCAGTCCTGTTTATGCAATAGGACATCCCACTATGCAGCGAGGTTGGGGAAGCTTCCACCAACAGTCTTCTGGCTACGGTGCTCCGCCATTCTACATAGTAGGAGCTTACGCACCAAGCAATGACTTCAGGCTTTGGAGCGAAGTTCCGTTTGAGTAGACAAAACATACAGGCATAAAAACAACACAGGATTCCCTCTTCTTTATGACATACAAGAATGGTGTTGAAACAATACCTGTTAAACCAGACTTAATATTGAGGCCATATGACTTGGACCATTCAATTGCAATTTTTCAGCTAATTGATAGAAATAGAGAGCATCTGAGCCAGTACGGTGATACGACATCAGCGAAATACCGGACAGTCGAGGACGTGGCAGATAGCATCAGTAATCAGAATCCATTACGAAGACGATATGGTATTTGGCGGGGGTCGGTTCTTATCGGCACCGTTAATGTTGAACAGAAACTCGGAAATGGAACATCGGAGATTGGCTACTACCTAGATGTAGAATACCAAGGCAAGGGCTGCATGTCTAAGGTAGTTCGTGCTATGACGAACCATTCATTTCAGGTCATGGACGTACCCACTCTTTTTGGTCGTGGCCACCTGTCCTGCTGACTCAGCCAGCAGAGCGGTACTTTTCTCAAATGGATTCCGAGCAGAAGGCAGGCCGTCCGAGACAAAGATGGTCTACATTCTCAGAAATCTAGAGCACGAGCTTTGGCGTGAACATTCGGGTACCTAGTTGGTACTCTATTCCACAGACTTCTTAAACAGAGAATAACCCCACAATGCATGGAAGCATTCATTCTCGCAGGTGGACAAGGTACTCGACTAGGTGCAACTCAATTACCTAAACCATTGTACAGGGTTCCTGAGAAAGGACCAACATGCATTGAAAGAATGATGCATCACCTTGTTGATTCAGGGTGTAAAAGAATTGTGATAAGCACAGGCTACCTTAAACTGGCAATAAAAGAGCATCTTCAAGAAGAGTTCAGAGGCATCAAAATCGAGTATGTTGACTCAGAAGCAAAACTGCAGGATAGTATACTGCACGCAAGAGGATTATTCAAGAAACCATTCTTGCTAGCTTGGGCGGACATTATTACAGACATAGACCTTCGCGAACTAACAAAAGAACTTGGAGCGTACAAGATGAGGATTGCAGTTAAGCTCTCTGATGACACGGCACAGTATGGTAAAATTGAACGTTCGAGAAACGGGTGGGAGTTCATAACTCAGGAAAAGAATGATGGAAGCCCAGGACTTGTTGACATTGGTTTGTATTACATCGACCCAAGGTTCCTGGACATGCTTGAAGGAAGCGCGGGTTTTGGGCCTGTGAAACGAGAACTTGCTGAGAAGGGTGTTCTTGATGTTTATGAGCATAAAGGGCTCTGGCTCGAGATAGGAACAAAAGAAAGGTACGAGCAGGCCTGTCAGTATTTCGGAGAAAAAGCCAGTAAATAACCCGCATTTCTAATTTTAAGGCCAAAAATCGATTATCTCATTCTGAAGCGTAATCTTTAAATATACCAGTATACATTAACGTATACATGGATGTAGGAAGCATACAGGCAGGGTTCTCCCAAGCGAGCGTCAGGTTGAACCAATACGTGAATTCTCTGACTGATTTACAGAAATACTCATGGCTCGCAATCTTCATAGGAATACTTCTCGTGATTTTGGCAATCGTGATGTGGTGAGAAAATGATGGCATCTTCTGACCTTGGAATGGCACTTTATAGACGCTTCAATCCAGGAGAAACACCTCAGGACACACTTGATCGTGCCAGGATATCCTTCGAAAAAGTCAAAGCAGCACATTCAGGACTCGTGGACAAAATTGTGCTGACATTAGCAGAACGTTTGCCCAACAGACTACGCCGCACGCTGCCTGAAAACGAACTGAAATCACTTGACCGGACAAGGGCTTTGCTTGTTATCGCAGGCCAGAGTGCATTGAATACGAGAGAAATGCTCGACAGCTATGGACTTCCTCCTTCAAGTTACGAAATGTACAGTGAAGTGTATGAACTGAGCCGTAGACTTCTCAGCGACATAGGCAATTATGCCAGAAAATTCGGAAACGGTGACAACGTTGTGCCAATAGGAGTTACACACCAGTAGTCACACAACCTTAAATGCAGCGGACACTGCTCGACGGTAATGGGGCAGCAAGAAGTTTATGATTTCCTGAGAATGAACAGGAAAGCATGGTATTCTTCACGAGACATTAGCGCCAATCTAGGAATAAGCATTGGAAGTGTAACGATGAGCCTGAAGAAGTTAAGGAAGAGCAAACTCATCGATTTCAAGGAAGCAGGCAAAAGGAATGCTTATGTCTATAGGATACAGTAAGGCGCAAACCTTTTATACGACGAGCCGTGCTCTTTCTTAATGGTTAAGATAACATTCCCAAACGGCGATGCAAGTGAATTCGCCTCAGGAGTTTCTGGCAAAGAGATTGCAGAAAAGCTCTCAAAATCACTAGCAAAGGAAGCTGTAGCAATGCAGCTCGATTCTGAAGTAGTTGATATGAGCACGAAGATAACGAAAGATGCAAAGGTTCGTTTCTTAACACCAAAGGACAAGGAAGGTGTTGAGGTAATAAGACATTCATGCTCTCATTTGATGGCACACGCAATCAAACGATTGTTTCCAGGGGCAGTACCCACTCTTGGACCTGTTATTGATGATGGATTCTATTATGATTTTGACAATCTAACTGTGAAGCAGGAAGACCTAGAGAAGATTGAGAAAGTGATGCACCAGATATCCAATGAAGATTTCCCAATTAAGCGAACTGTATTCTCGGCAGAAGATGCCAAAAAAACATTCAAGAATACATTCAAGCAGGAGATAATCAATGATCTTGATGCAAAAGAAATCTCAGCTTACGAACAAGGTGACTTTGTTGACATGTGCACCGGACCACACGTACCTTCGACAAGTTTTGTGAAGCACTTCAAACTATTGAAGATCGCGGGCAGTTATTGGAGAGGAAACTCAGACAACAAGATGTTGACGCGCATTTACGGAACAGCTTGGGGTTCTGATAAAGAGTTGAAGGAATATCTGCATAATCTAGAGGAGGCAGAAAAAAGAGACCATAAGAAAATCGGAAAACAACTCGACCTTTTCAAATTGGATGAAAGAGTTGGTCCGGGTCTTGTTCTATGGACTCCAAAAGGAACAATCATAAGGACTGAACTGCAGAACTTCATAAGCGAGCATCTCAACGCACAAGGATATCAGGCAGTAATTACGCCACACATCGGAAAGCTGGACTTGTACAGAACAAGCGGCCATTACCCATACTACCAAGACAGTCAGTACCCCCCTCTCGTTGATAGAGAACAATTAGCTAAGATGGCAAAGGAAGGAACAAGCTGCGCAGCCCTTGCCTCTGCGATGGAAGAAGGAAAAGTGAGCGGTTATTTGTTGAAGCCGATGAACTGCCCGCACCACATTAGTCTGTACCTGAGGGAAGCACATAGCTACAGAGAATTACCAATCAGATATTCTGAATTTGGAACGGTGTACAGGTACGAGCAGAGTGGAGAGATAGGAGGCATGACTAGAGTGCGTGGATTCACTCAAGACGATGCACACATCTTCTGCACTGAAGAACAAGTACAACAGGAAGTGCTTGGATGCTTGGAACTTGTAAAGATCATATTCAACAAACTAGGCATGAAAGATTACAGAGTGAGGGTAGGACTTCGTGACCCGGATGGTACGAAGTACGTGGGTAAGAAAGAGAGTTGGGAAAAGTCTGAAGCTGCAGTAAAGATAGCTGCAAAAGGGATGGGTGTTCCATTCACAGAAGAACAAGGAGAGGCAGCATTCTACGGACCTAAGATAGACTTCGTTGTGAAGGATGTTCTTGGAAGAGAATGGCAACTAGGCACAATACAAGTCGACTACAATCTTCCAGAGAGATTTGAGTTAGAATATGCAGGCGCGGATGGTTCATCACATAGACCTGTAATGATTCACAGAGCACCCTTTGGAAGCATGGAAAGATTTGTTGGAGTGCTCATCGAACACTTCGCAGGCGCGTTCCCATTCTGGTTGAATCCAGTACAAGTAACCTTGATGACCGTTACTGACGAACAACAAAAATACGCGGATTCTGTTTACCTAAAGTTCAAAGAAGCAGGTATTCGCGTGCACATGGATGACAGGATGGAAAGCATAGGAAAGAAAGTAAGGGAAGCACAACTGCAGAAGATACCATTCATGATAACAATAGGTGCTAAAGAAGCAGAAGCTAACACCATTGCAATACGAACTCTTGACGGTAAAGTGAAGTTCGGCGTTAAAACGGACGAGTTCATCAAGCAGTGCGTTGAGTGGAAGAAGAATAGAACATTACAAACGGAACTCTAGTCTGGCAAACACATTCTGCAAACAGGATTCGGAAATATTCCGGTTCTATCGCATCAATCTATAAATAGAACAACAGATTAGAAACAGCGTGGGACTTACAAGTATTGATGCGGTGGCTGAAAGACTGCTTGAAGAAAACGTAATCAACTCCGACGGAATAGACGCACTCATTCCTGGATTTCATGGAATAGGTCCTTTTGTAGGAAAACGTGCAAGCGAATTCGATAGAGATGAGCAAGTAGTCCTTTCATATTTCTTCACAAACATCGACTCAAACGTCTACTGTGCAAAAGACACCATGCCACAGGAACTTTGGGCATTAATTATGGGACAGTTTGCAAGAGCTGAATTAAGCGCGAAAGAACGACTACTCAAAGTGTTCTACGACATGGAAGAAAAGACAGGTGAAGGTGTCAAAGAACTTGCTGAAAAGATTCGCAAAGGAACAGACATAAGAGAAAACCTGGCATTCGTGTTACAAAAAGCAGGAGACTTCATCATTGAATACGGTGTTGACTATGGACATGCTTCTCTTCGCGATTCCGAGAACATACGGCTAATCGTTGAAGGACTAACTCAAAGAGCAACCAAAGAATTCGAGAAGGCAAGAGAAGGCGCATACCAAGAGAAAAGTACCAGAGCATTGAGGTTTGGGCCTGAAACACTGGCGATACCTCCTGAGATTCTAGGAACTGAATACGAAACAAGATGGCGTGCGTTGCACGAGCGCACCCTGCAGGCATACCTCCAGACAGAGTCATTTATGCGCGACGACATTGAATATCGATATAATCATCTTCGTGACGAAGCAAGCATGGACATACGAAGCGCAACTGGAAATCCTGATGC
>JBDRGA010000026.1:0-13833 GCA_043818175.1 Candidatus Woesearchaeota archaeon
TCATCAGGAGAAGCGTCTGCCTTAAATGATAGCCGCCAAGCTTTGTCTTCTTCTGGAAGTACAGCACCAATGCTATAATCCAGCCTATCAATGTTATGTAACTCAGTATAGCTACGAGTTGTGCGTTGTCATTTGCCATAATAACCCCCGCGGACAATGGCCGCTTATGCTTTCATTTGACGGGACTTTAAAAGCGTTTTGGCTTTTCATTCAGAATACGAGGAAAATTGCAATGACCAGAAGCGCGAGGAACACTGTTTCCGAGAGGTATCCTTTTCTTTCTTCGTGCCAGTGTGGTTTCTTGAAAGGCTTGATTAAACCAACGCGGTAGTCCTTCTTAGATATGGGTGCAAGAGGCATGACGTCATGGAACGAGATGTAGTCAAGGAGCACTTGGCTCGCATATGGAATAAGGACAAGCCAGAAGCTTCCTGGCCTAAGTGCGTTGATTATGAATGCTGCGGGAAGCCCGATAACAACAAGACCTAATGGTTCCTGCACCCACGTCCTGTACATATCTCGTTTTTGCCTCCACGTTCCTTTTGAAAAGAAGGGCATTATCACGCTGTCTAAATCCACAAGACCTCCGAAGATTAATGCGAAAACGAAGAGCGTCGCGGGCGCCTGACTTGGGAACAATATTTCCAAAAGCACGAACGCAAAAGCAATATGTGTTATGACGTTCATTCGAACTTTGCTGGTTTGAACGTTATATAAAGGTATCTTTGAGAGAATTAATTGCAATATTGAAAAATTATACTGGGAGTCTGGAATCTGGTGTGTAGCAACTACAGTTGAAAGAAAAAGAGGGGATTAAGACATTACTGCTGTGACCTCTTAAGACTCGGACGTCATATTGAGGCCTGATCCAGCAATCATGAAGTAGCCCACGTAGCGTGAAGTAATTTTACCTTCAATACCGTTTTCCTCGAGGTACGTTTGTAGTGTAGCTTCGTAGTTGTCATAAGGGAGACCGGGGCACTCGGACTGGATGCTGTTATACTCCTGACACTTCATTGACCAGTAGTCGAATGATTTGCATTCCTTGTCATCTGCGCTGTTGCAAGCTGATACCCACCCATTATTGCTGCAATCGTGCAGGTTTGCTCTGCGCGCGTCGCATGTTGCTGTCCAATCTTCCAGAGTATGTCGTTCGAACGGTCCGGTCCAGTTCTTTGTTCGCGCGAGCTCGATGAGTTGGCGCTCGTTCATCACCTCAATAGGTGTGTCTGGAGCGGATGGAAGAGTGTGCGGTTCGAAAGGAACAAAATAGTGTTGGTTTCCACTGCTCGAGTTTACATCAAACACCCACCCTGGAACCGCCGCAAACACATAAGACGAGCGTGAGCAACTAGCGACGAATAGTAGGAGAACTCCTAGGCAAAATATGCGCACTAGTTTCATTGGTTGAACTCGGGGTCCAATGACTTAAATAGTTTTTCATTGTTGAGACCGATTCTGAATGAAGCAATGAAAGAATAGAAAAAAAGTGGCCTTCGCGCGTTTGGGGGGTTCGTGGGGGGTGATGCTCGCGAAGGCCGAAAAGTTCTGAAAGAACTTAACGGACGATTTCTATTCCCAGTTCGTCGCTTAGTCTCCTTGACTCCATTGCTTTCTGCTTGGAGCTCTGCTTGCCAAGGATCCAGGGGCTCTTGACTCCGGTGATAATTGTCATCACTGTCAGTTTGCCCTTCATCTCTTCAGAGACGCGAGCGCCCCAGATCACATTGGCATCGTCATCCATTGATTCCGTGACAATCTCTCCTACTCTGGAGATTTCGTCAAGCGTCATATCAGGCCCACCAGAGACATGTATTATTGCTCCAGTTGCACCTTCATAGCTGATGTCCAGGAGAGGGTTGCTCAATGCTCCTTTTACTGCATCTTCAACTCTGCTGGATGTGTCGGAAGCGCCTACTCCAATTGCTGCAACTCCACCATTGGTCATGATTGCCTTGACGTCTGCATAGTCGAGGTTCACCAATGAGGGAACGGCGATTGTTTCAACGATTCCTTTAATCATCGTGGCGATAAGTTCGTTTGCTACGGCAAATGCCTGCTGTACTGGCAAATTGCCTGCAATCTGAACAAGGCGGTTGTTGTCAATTACAATTACTGTGTCAGAAACATCTCTTAATTGTTGCAAGCCAAACTCGGCCTTGTCAACTCTTGCCCTTTCAATTCTGAATGGCATCGTTACCGTTCCAATTACAATGCTTCCAGTATCTCGTGCGACTCCTGCAACAACGTGGGCCGCTCCCGTGCCTGTTCCTCCGCCCATACCTGCACAGACGAAGACCATATCTGAACCCTTAAGAGAGTCCTTGATTGTCTGAATGCTTTCCTGTGCTGCTTCCGTTCCTTTTTGAGGGAAGCCACCACATCCAAGGCCTCTCGTAACATCTTTACCTATTAGGAATTTTCTGTCCGACTCAACCATGTTCAAGTGCTGCTGGTCCGTATTGCATGCGATGACTTCTGCGCCCTTGATGCCCTTCTTGTACAACCAATTGACCATGTTGTTTCCTGCTCCACCAACGCCTATTACTTTGATGGTTGCCTGGCCAACTTCGAGTCCGTCGAAGGTCTGTGTAGCTTGCTGGTTCGCTGCCTTGTTTACGATGAAGTCCATTGTTCTTTTGCCCCACTGTGTTTTTTTGTTGTTGCTGTATTCTGCAAAGCCATGGCTATATCTTAGCACGCCCTGCAGAACTTTTGGGTAGTCAACCCGGTAGCGTTCTTATGTGAGAGTTCTTCCACCCGCGCAAAAAACGTTACAAGTGGCTAAATCTGTATACTCATATTTAAAGATTGTGGTCATTAAAAGAAATGATTGGGTAATCTATATTACAGCTTTATCGAATAGAACTTTCTTTTCTCCAGGGAAAAAGTTCATAGAATTCATTTGCTGGAACTGCGCCTGCTCAAGATTCAAAGGAAGAATTGTGTAGCCAAAGGATGCCTTGATGTCTGCAGCTGCTGCCTGCACGGGCTCTGTGGGTGTTTCTCTTGTGCCTATTACAATGATCTGCGCCCTTTCCCTGTCATCGCCGTGCTGAATGATACTTCTGATACCTGGAAGGTCCTTTATTCTCTTGACGAACTCTTCTATGGCACTGCCCCTTTCTTCTAATAGGCCGCTGAGGAGCTTGGCTTCCGGGGTCTGAGCTAATTTGTAAACTTTAAGATGCTTCGTCTTCGTTCTTTGGAGAGCGTTCAAA
Organism: Candidatus Woesearchaeota archaeon; assembly: GCA_043818175.1. Lineage (GTDB taxonomy): Archaea > Nanobdellota > Nanobdellia > Woesearchaeales > JBDRGA01 > JBDRGA01. The sequence continues at coordinate 3,222 of JBDRGA010000026.1, forward strand.
GAAACAAATTTGTTTACTATCCTGAATGTTGTAGCTAATGGAACTTTGCTTGCCTTTCCTGCTTCCTGGAGAGTGTATTCTCTGTCTGGATTCTGAGAAAAAAGCTTGAGGATGCGCAAGGATTTCCTGTCCATTACTGCACTGAGCACATCCATCCTTTCCATGGAATACGTTGGAAAGGAGGTCTTATTTAAATGTTTTCATGTTTGGAAAGAGTTTTCAAAAGTGAAAAGACAATTTCTTGCAGTGTTTTATCGGGGATGATTTTCATTTAATTTCTACCGCGTTGAAGATCGTAGGCCTCTTGGACCTCTTCCAGAGTTGTGATGTCCTGTACGCCTCTATCTTCCCTCAAACCACGGACTCTTGGGAATCTTAAGGCATACCCTGAAGAATAAGTGGGGCTTGCCTGGATTTCCTCAAACGCCACTTCAAGAACGAGTTGTGGCTTTACTGTAATTTGTCTCTCTTTCTCTTCTCTGATTAGCGGCTTGAGTAAGTCGGTCATTTCCTTGAAGCTCAACCCCTGTTCCTCGAGCTCTTTCAGGCCAGTAGCTACCTTTCCAATTTCAACCAAACCATCAGGGCTCTGGCAAGCAACTATGAAACTTGTCAACCAGCCTGCTCTCTTACCCTCGCCCCATTCTGCTCCAACGATTACCAGGTCCATTGTGTCCATGACATGTTTTACCTTGACCATGAATCCAACTCTGGAGCCTGGTTTGTATGGCGCTTCAAGGGTCTTAGCCATAATTCCCTCATTTCCAGCAGCCATTGATTTCTCGTAGAAGGCCTTTCCTTTCTTCGCATCATCTGTTATAAGTCGTGAGACCTCTATGAGTTTGCGCTTCTCTGGAATGAGTATGTCCTTCAGAATCTTGATTCTTTCCTTCAAAGGCAGGTCAAGCGTTTCCTTTCCATTATGTATAAGCACGTCAAAAACGTTCACTTCCACCGGAAGCTTCTTTGCCATTTCTTCAATACCATATTTTCTCCTGATTCTTTGGCTTATGTCTTGGAAAGCTCTGTACTTTCCTGTTTTCGGGTCAAAACCGACAACTTCTGCATCAAGGATGAACTCAGTGCCTTTAACGTGCTTCTTGACTGCCTGAACAACATCGGGGAATTGGGCAGTAACTTCTTCGAGGCGTCTGGTGAATAATCTGATTCCATCCTTGCTTTTATGAATCTGCATTCTGAAGCCATCAAGCTTGTACTCTAAATCTGCAGGCGTACCCACCATTTCTAATGCGTGTTCTATTCCTTTGGAACGCTGGGCAAGCATTACTTTTATTGGAACGCCTATTGTCAGTTTGATGGTTGCAAGAGCTTTCTCGCCTTTTATTGCGGCTTCAGCAACCGTTCCAAAATCATTGCAGCGGTCATATGCCAATTGTATTGTTGCAATTACTGATTCGTATTTCTCCCGGTCTGGAGAAATTGTCTTCTTTTCCTGGTCATAATTCTCTTTTGCATCAAGGAAAGCCCACGCAATAGCATCTCTCAATGTTCCTTCTGCTATTCCAACTCTTAAATCTCCAATTACTGTTCTGGTAATGTACTTCGCTTCAATGGCAGAAGCGCTGCTCAACAGCTCTGCTATCAACTGGATTTTCGAGTCAACGCTTCCCGATCCTTCAGTACTGGCTAGTTTCTGAAGGTTTGCGAACACTTTCTGAACAGATAGAACTTCTGAGAAAAGAGTAACTTGCGTTTTTGTTGCGTGGAGTTTTTCTGCAGCCAGGCCTAAGTCCCCTGTTTTCTTCCACTGCTTCATCACGTTGTCTTCTTTCGTGCCGAGGGTTCTGGCTAAGGCCTTGATTACTATTTTTTCTGCAACCCCAATTTTCCTTGGGTCCCATGCAGGAAAGACCATGCCCTGTAAAAGAAGAGTAACTGCCTTGATTTCCTTCTCGGATGTCTTAACGAGCAGTTCACGAACTAAATGTGTTTTCTCAAGGCGTTTGCTAGTGCTTTCGATGGAAGAATACGCAAGTGCGAGGGTGCTGTACTTCATTAAAATCTTGAAATCGTGCTATTATATAATGTTGTCGTCTGACGAAACACTTAAATACAACCCCAGTGGCCTGTGACGACGGTGAACAAATGAGAAAAATTGCAGTTATCAATCAGAAGGGCGGCGTAGGCAAGACAACTACGACGGTAAACCTCGCTTCCGGGCTCGCAAATAAAGGAAACAAAGTGCTTATTCTTGATCTTGACGCGCAGGGTAACGTAAGTACTTGTCTTGGCGTGAAAGCAACAAAGCACATGTATCATCTTCTGGTTGAGAGAAAGGAGCCATGGGAATGCATTACAAAAATAAATGAGAACCTTCACGTTATTCCAAGCAATGAAATGCTAGAAAAGGCAGAAATACTATTAAGTGGCGAACCAGCAAGAGAAACAGTGCTTAGAAGAGCAATGGATGAGCTTGAAGGGTACGATTTCGTGTTCATTGACTGCCCGCCATCATTAGGACTATTGAACCAGAACGCGCTTTTATACGCTGACGAAGCGCTAATACCAGTCAGTACAGAATACCTGGGCGTTGATGCCCTGAAGAAGATGCTGATAGCAATTGATACTTTGAATGACATATTCAAGCATCATCTAAGAGTTTCTGCAATCGTTCCAACAATGTATGATAAAAGAAACAAGACATGCATTGAAAGCATACGAACAATAAGGCAGAGTTATAACGGTGTTGTTACAGAGCCAATAAGAATGAACAGTAAGCTTAAAGAAGCTCCGAGCAAGAAACAGAGCATTTTTGATTACGCTAAATCAAGTTCAGGCGCACTGGATTACGGAAGGCTTGTAGATAGATTCGCAACAAACGGTTTCTATACCTGAAGCTGTTGCGGGTTGTCCAAACGTTCTCTTGTGAAAAGGTCGATGGTAAGGTCAACGATTGTGCTTGGCATTCCCCTTCTAGGACCTTCATCAATCATGAACGACACCCTTGTTCTTATTTCGGGAACGATATCTTCCTGCGCGCTTACTAACAACTCGCCATCCGGGTTTACCAGCGTTGTTATTATTGGCTTGCCAAATTCTGCAACCAATTCAGTAATCCAATGGTCAGGAAACCGTACGCCAATAGTTTCAGATGCTGGGTTGACAGAACGCGCTATCGCATTTGGATTCTTCAGCTTAAGGATTATGGTGTAAGGTCCTGGAAGTCTCTTAAGCCATTCTTCTGCCTGCTGGTCAACAATGCAATTATCGTAAATCCATTTCTTGCTTGGCACGATAACACTGAACGGGTTTGAATGTCGTCTCTTGATGTTTCTCAATTCTTTAACCATCACTTCATCAGTTGCATCACATCCCAAACCATAAACTGTATCAGTTGGATAAACGAAAAAAGAATCTGCGAAGGTAGTCTTGGCGTCACCCGGCTCGAAATCTTTTTTTGAGAATACTTGCAACTCGTGCACCTCGGTATAATCAGGTGACGAGTGACCGTAATAAAAAGGTATGCTATATACCTACTATGTTGCACCTCTCACGAAGTCAACAAACTCATGAACATCCTCTTCCGGAATTAGATTATGTTCTTTGAGTATTCCAGCAATTCTTTCTGCGTAATAGTTGTACGGGTTCATATTCTCACCGCCATGCTTGCTGCCAATGTCAATGTCTTCATGCGCTGGAAAGTTATTTCCTCAATCATTTTGTGATCCATGTTTGCACCTCGGAGGTTGGTCGCGGGGCTTGCGACGCCTCTAGAAGCAATACAGCAAGAAGTGTTTAAGTACGCTGCGTGAGGTTGTCCAGTGAGAGTGTGGGTTAGAAAACGAGTGGTTTGTTAACAATGGGTGGAGTATATGGTTGGTTTCTTGGTTTGTTTGGCACTCCAAAGAATAAATCGTCAAATGGGTCGGGGGCTGGACTGGGTGTGCAGGCTGCCTGGGGATGGTACTCCTTGACATGCTGTCTTATCATGTATTCTTCGACACTTGTTCCTCCAAGGGCATGGTCCCACTTCACGCACTCGGGAGGTGGCTCATACGCACAGCTTGAAGTGCCGAGAATTAAAGTCAATGCAGCAGCGCTCGTGACTACTCTTTTGAGCTTCATACGTATTATGGGGACGCTGTTTCCAATATAAGCTTTTCTCAGAACTCCGTAATCTTCTTGCTATCTTATTAGTGCACTTTTGTTGAAGAAGAGGCAACTGAATGTGCATTATCCATGCTAAGAAGAATCGAGCATAACGCTGCGATGTTGGCAACCTCTTCCGGATGCGTCAGCTGGGAAGGAATGTCAGTCTCATAGAAGTCGCAGCCAAAGGAAGAATACGAATCCTCAGATAACCTGCAGAACCCGCGAGCCATTGCATATGGATGTCCCTCGTACACCTCATTCAACACGGTCTGCACGGTACCATGGCCAAGCCTTTCGACCAGAGATTTTGCCATCAGGGCACGAGTCTGACCTGCGTAGTGCAGGAGGCCGATGCCTCCGTCCCTTACGATTGCTGCGACTTTGGGAATCGTTTCAGTCACTTCTGGTCACCAAAATCGGTAATCTTCTTGTTCACGATTGTAGAGGTTCCGCCGGCATGCGTTCTCTCGGTAGAAATGAACTTGTCTTCATCCAGTTTGGCTATTCTTCGCTGGAATGTCTTGTACGAGCCAGCACCCCCAGACTCCTTGTAAGACTTGTACAAGTCCCCAATACGCTTTCCTGAATTATTGTTTACGGTATCAAGAATCATCTTCGTATCTTCTTCCAGTGACTCCTTGCTCTTTATCGTGAAATCATCAAGCTTAGCCAATGCCTTGTCAATATGCTCAACAGTTACCTTCTTGCTGCTTTTTTCTTCTGCCTGCAAGGCTGATTCCCTCAAAAGGAAGAGTCCTGTGCGTATATCACCAATTTCGAACGTCTTTTCAGCCACTTTCTTCTCCCCAACAGAATCCCAGACATTGGTAACGAAGGCGTACTCTATTCTTTCATGGATAATTCCCGCGACTTCTTTTGCGTTGTAAGCTTTGAATTCAAGCAATTCAGGCGTTAACCTTGACTTTATTCTTTCATCAATCTCAGCCAGCCATGTCTTGTAATTCGTAATAAGGATAATGCTCTTGTTGAACAACTGCTCAATAACCCAGTACAAGAAATCGTGGTCTTCCGCCTTGTCAATTTCATCAAAGACAAGTACTGCTTTGCTCTTGTTTATGATTTCTGCAGCTTTCTTCATCAATTCAACGGTTTTCTTGTTCTGCGTGAACTTGTAGCCGACTTGATCGCACAACTCCAGAATTATCTTGTAAGTAGTATTGTGCTGCCAGCAATTAATGTAAATTGGCAGTATTTCATCAGTTTGCTCTTCGAGTTCTCTTAACAAGTGCTTTACTGCTACCGTTTTACCTATGCCTGGCGCGCCATAAACCATACAGTTCCTTCCTTGTCTAGAAGCGAACAATGGCTTTATGCAGGCAGCTATCTGCTCTTGTTGGCCCTGTCTGTAAGGAACAATGGGAGGGACGAACTCGTAATCCAGAGCTTTCTCATTCTTTATGAGCGTGTCACCATTACCCAGCATGTTATCGAACAAACCCATTACGTAAGGAAATGAAGGTTTCCTTTAAAATGCTTTGTGGGTGTCCGGTGAATGGGTACGTATATAAACGATGGCTTGTTGCCTGTTTGTATGGTTTCTTTCAAGATTAAATGCGCAAAGTGCAAGAACAATTATGTTCTGGCTGACCACCGCACCCGTTTTCCAGTCTGCCTTGAATGCCAAAGCAAGGAAATGGAAGGGGAAGTGAAGGACCCTGAAATGAAGGTGATGTTTGACATTCCTAACGAGTTTTACCAGCAGAACAGTTTCCTAAGGGACATCAAGATAAAATACTTGAAATGGGGCCCCCTTTCCGAGAAACAGATAGAAGCGTTCAAGAAGACTGTTGCCGAGATGAAGGCAAGGCCTAAGGATGCATGATAAGTTACTCGCATTACTTCTTCTTATATTCGAACAGTTTATCGTAGTCATGATGACTCATGAATTCCAGAATTAGGGCAATGACGCACGTTTCTTCTCCCAAAACTGTGTAAATCATTCTCCAATAGCCAACAAGTTCAATCCTGAATAGCTCATCAGTCCCGTATTTTCTAACAATTCTTTTTGTAAGGTACTTCCTTGGAATCAGGTCTCCGAAGAAGGGATTAAGTTTTAGGTTTGCAATTGCTTGTTCTATTGATGACAAAAGCTGAGAGTATTCTGGCTGTCTTTTTGACTTTTGGCCTGTGCTTGCTCGTTCCTTAAGAAGCAAGAATTCTCTGTATGCTTGCTCATCCCATCTTACAACTACTTGTTTCACGCAGGAATTGATGCTGCAAGTTTCTTCTTGAGTGTTTTGGATGCATCTTCGGAAAATATCCAGATTATTCCTTCTTTTGGCGTGGCTATTTTGCCACTTTCCTCTAGATACTGAAGAATCACATTCAGAGTTGGGCGCATTATCTGCTTCTTCAGACGCCTGTCTATCCCATTCTTCGAAAGAGGATTCTTTGCCTTTCTGATGACCTCTTCCACATGAAGTACAGTGTCAAGTCTTGGATAGTGGATTACTGTTTGGGGCATATGAACTCATACAGGGTATAGAGTTATACTATATAATGGTTTCGCTTGCATGCAGAAATAGAGTATGTAAGCATAACAAGAATTAGTCAAAATTGAGAAACCTGCTTGATATCTATTCTCTTAAAGTAGCGCAAAGCGAATCCTTGTTTATGAATAAATCCAGTGCATCAAGAATGGATGGGACGATAATATCTGCATAAGGAATAGCTTTGGCGTGAATGCCTTCTGCTTGTAAAGTAAGGATTGATAATTTGGCGTGCTTGAAAGTTCCAATATCAATCCTGGCATTGCCTATGGCAGCACATTTGTTTACGTCCAGTTTTAACATTTCCACTTCTTTTTCCTTACTTGTTTGTGCAACTTTGTATTCAATCCTTAAGTCATTACAACATTTATCGGCAGTTCCTCTTTGATTTCCCGTGAACAAAATGATTTTGAAACCCAGTGCAATAAGTTTGTCAATTCTCTCTTTGACACCCTTTGGAATTTTGCCATTTACTGATAAAGTCCCATTCAAATCCAGAACAAGCGTATCAATTTCAAAAGTCTTACCGTAAGGCACTTCATATTTCATGTAAAGTGCGCTTTATTTCCAATATATAAATGTGGTCATGACTGTCTTTTTTGTTAACGGAGATTTCAGCGTTGTTCTTGGCTTTGTTCAGCTATCCTTTCACAACGCCCAACGGAACCATTCTTGCCACTAATTCTGCGATGCCTGCGTCATGAGAAACTTTAACGACTTCGTCAACGTCCTTGTATGCCTTTGGCGCTTCTTCAGAGATTCCTCGCCATGAAGCAGACTTAATCATAATATTATTCTTCTCGAGTTCTTCCTTTACTTGTTCGCCAGTCCATGACCTGTTTGCTTCAGACCTCGACATCGTTCTACCAGCGCCATGAGCTGTAGAACCAAAGCTTTCTAGCATCGCTTTTTCCGTGCCAACAAGAATCCAAGATGCAGTTCCCATGCTACCAGGTATTAAGACAGGCTGGCCTAGTTCACGGTATTCCTCAGGAATTTCTACTCTTCCAGGACCAAAGGCTCTTGTTGCGCCTTTCCTATGAACGTAAACTTCTTTCTTCTTACCATCAATCAAGTGTTCTTCTTTCTTTGCCATGTTATGGCAGACGTCGTAAACAACGCGAATATCTTTAGGGTCTAATTCAAACATTTTTGAGAAAACAGTCCTAACGTGATTTCCAATGATCTGACGGTTGCAGAAAGCAAAATTAGCTGCTGCACACATCGCACCGAAGTAATCCATTGCTATTTTGGAATCAGCAGGTGCGTAGATTAAATCCTTCTCAGGAAGCTTCTCCATTATTTCGGGATAAGTATCTTCAAGCAGTCTTAAGAAATCAGAACAAGTTTGATGTCCAAGCCCTCTTGAACCTGTATGAAACATTATTACTATTTGGCCTTCCATTGTTATACCGAACTTTTCTGCAACTTTCTTGTTGTATATTTTGTCAACGACCTGCACTTCAATGAAGTGATTTCCAGCTCCAAGAGTTCCTAATTGTTTTCTTCCACGCGCCTTCGCTCTAACGCTCACTTTCTTATGGTCTGCATATTTTATCCTTCCATACTCCTCGCAACGTTGTAAGTCTTCTTTGAAGCCCATTTCATGTGCAACGGCCCATTCAGCTCCCTGCTCGAGGACATTGTCCATTTCTTCATCGGAAAGTCGTATGGAACTCGTGCCCCCAACGCCACACGGCACTGCTTTGAACAATTCAACTAGTATTTCGCGCATTCTTGGCACGACATCATCCTTTGTTAATGGCGTTGTCATTACCCTTACTCCGCAGTTTGAGACGATGATGCCCTGTGCGATGAACGTGTGTGTTTCAGGGACTGTGAAGTCGTACACTCTTCCTTCGTAAGGCAAAACTTCAATGCTTGAAACCTTTTCATAGAAGCATTCTTCTCTTTCAAACTCCTGTAGCTTCTTCTCAGCGTACTCAGTGAAGGTTGGAAAGTCAAGTGCTATTCTCTGTCCTTTTCCTTGCTCGTAGTAATGTCTCTCGACGAACCGGGCGTTCATGGAATCAGAAGCAATGAGCGCCTGCACTTCTTCAAGGCGCAATCCTCTGGCTTTCAGTTCCTTGATTCGTCGAGCAGCGCGAACCCTCTCCTGATGTAATCTCTCTTTCTCCCTAAGATATAGCGTACCAACCATGCCTAGAGTGGTTCGCTTCCTGTTGTAAGAAAATCCGATTGTTGACCAGAGCCTTATGAGGTTCTGGTTTGTCGAGGCAATCAGTAGTTTAAGGCGGTCAGTCTCTCCATGCTTGTTGTGAAAATCATCCCTGTGCTGGAGTTTATGAGTCTTAATACCAAACTCATCAAGCATCTCCATAACCTGTATGAGGAACATTCTTGCTGAGTCCGCGTGTTCTCTGTTTTTGTTCATCGAAATGGTCGGGCAGTAGAAGCACGTCCTGGACATTGAAGAGGGAGCGCTAAGTTCAGCTCCGAAGAATCCAGAGAGGAACAAACGTTTGAGCCATTTTGGACTTTGAATAAGCCATTCAGGTATCATGTAGGGTACGACTGTTTTGTTGCCCGCAGGATACCCAAGATTATAGAAAAGTTTCGCCAGTGAACATGAAGAAGTATGGAGTTCGAAATTCGTGCTGTCAAAGTTAACGGTTCCGTATCTTGTAGGAATGGAGTGTGCTCTTGTACGCTCGTAGATGTTTGCAGAGTATCCAAGGCGTGCTATGTCTTCTTTCATATCCTCAAGATCTTCTCTGCTTCCATAAGCATTCACGTACCCTTTCCCACTTGAAAAGTATAATGTGCCGTCTCCAAGGAGATATCCAAAGAGCTTTGCGATTATTGGCATGGAAACATGATTTCTGGACAGGTTTTGCAGTCCTCTTTTTTCAAGTTCGGCCCATTCTCCTTCAGAAAAATATGAAGGTTTCAACAGTTTAGAATCATCAGTTGTTTCATGCTCGACCCCTTCAAAAGGAAGCACGGCAATCTCGTCATTCTTTGTGATGAATTGAGCTTCTTTCATACCGCTCTTTGTTAGGATTGGGTGTTCAGGAGTGCATGAAACCCATTGACCTGCTGCTCCTATTGTTATAAGATTGCCCTTGTGGGTGCGGTGCATGAAGAATGAAGGTGACTTTGTCGTTCTTGTTTTTGCGTCTTTGTCATATGAACTAAGTCTAGTCCTTGCAGCAAGAGTTTTTAGCGTGTACCGTTCATTCCCTGTTTCCATCTCCTGGAAATCTATGTCAAAGGATTCGATTGGTTTCGTGTAACCGTGTTCTGTGAGAATCTTTGTGCCTGTGGGCAAGCAATTAATATCAAAACCAACTCCGCCGGGAGAGATTATTCCATCCTTAAGGTCGAATGCAGCAACCCCCCCTATTGGAAAACCGTAACCCTGATGCGCGTCAGGCATCATTAATGCTCTTGTTTGAATGCCTGGCAAGGAAGCAACGTTTCTACCCTGGTCGATGCAACGGTCATTTTCAATGCCTTTCATCAGGGTTTCAGAGGCATAAACTCTCAACGGAACGTTCATCGGACCGTCTTTTTCTACCTCGTATGAATAGGAATTCTTCTTCTTGGGTTGCATGATCCTGAGAATACTGGCTGCTTTTAAAGGGTTGTGGTATGTTTTCATGAATTATGAATTTATTGTTTGCATGTTGTGGAGCAAGAGAGAAGACCATAATGTTTATGAATGGTTTAAGGACTCTGACAGGGATGTCTGGCATTCCACTCAGTCTGGAGACGAGGATAGAGTCTTCGCAATCGTTTAGAGTAGTTGCTAGAAGCAATGGTAATCCTGTTGGAGAATACTATTTTCGACTCACATATGATGGTGTGCGTGAGAACGCGAGCTGCATGATGTTCTCTTTTATCATATTTGAATACCTCTGCCTTTAGGCAGAGGATGGTGCTTCTTTTGAGATGTGGAAAATTTTAAGCAGGGGCTTTGCCCCTGCTTGCTTCGCGCAGCGAAGCTCGGCGCATCAGTCTTAGAG
>JBDRGA010000027.1:0-2457 GCA_043818175.1 Candidatus Woesearchaeota archaeon
GCATCAGCTTTAGTGAAGTTGTTATCTGCTACAACTTCAAGACGGCCAATACCTGTATTGACAAAACCAGCAAAGTTGAAGCCTGGAGTGATACGCCCACCATCAGAGAAGTTCACTACCTGACTGCCAGCAAAACCAAGCTGGAAGTAACCAGATAGCATTTCCTGAATGGCAGTGGAATGTCCCATAATCACGGTTGGTTTGGCACAACTCTCAGCCAGCCAACGATCAAAGGTTGCCGCAGAGAAAGTACCAGAAGCGAGAGAAGCACTACCAGTGTGCATCGAACAACCGACATTATCTGCCCACTGTTCGATACCATTCATCTCTAGCGAGTTAGTACCAGCATCGCCTAGAACAATCTGACGATCCAAGCCATTCAACACTAGAGCCATGCCCAAACGCAATTCTTTTTCTTTCAAATTAGCAACGTGTTCACGCTGGAAGGTTGCCATATCGCTTGCACCAGGAAGTCCCTCACCAGAAGGAAAACCACCAACGAGAGTGTTGATGCCGTTCCAATTGGCAGATGCAACTGCCTGACTATGCATGATGTCACTGATACCCAAGGATTTCTTTGCGCCATAGTTCTTCAACGTGACGGTGGTGTTATCACCATCATGATCGTATTCCTCAGGGCAGTAACCATCAGCAAATGCGATGTAAGTTGAACCAGAAGTGAAATCCAACTCGTTCAGTTCACGCCACGTGTGCTGTTTCAAACCAGTACCATACTCAGGAATATACTTCCAAAGTGTGATTTCCTCACACATTGCGATGATTTCAGTAGGATCAAGTGGAGTTGGATATTGTGCCGCAAAATCTCCTGGTAGACTGTACGTAGGACTAATCACAGGATCAGTAGCACGTAAAACAGCAGGAGAAGCGACTTGAATAGTAACAGCGTCAGGAGTTGGAGGAGAAGCTACAAATGCCCGCTTCGCATCCACACCCAAATCTGCAACCCTTTCGCCCGAAAGCTCACTCATTGTTATACCTCCAAAAAGTTATTCGTATGCAGCTTCCGACACCGAAGAGGCTTGACCGGACAGATATTTAATTGTTCTTTTTATTTTATTCTTATTGGGAAAGACCTACACTGCGCCTTGCAAATGCCTTCAATCCTAAAGGTTTGGAAGCATCTTGAGACGCAGCACCATGCAAATCAGCTTGCATTTGAAGAGTAGGAGTAATGCTTCTACGAACAGGAACTTCAACGGAAGGCGTTTGAGCAACACGATCCAAAACCAAGTCCAGCTTATCGCTAAAAGGACGTAAACTCTCACTCATAGCCCTTGACAGAGCCTTGACAAGATCAACGTTCTCGCCTTCTAACTGTGGTTCTGGTTCGGTTTCTTGCTGTGCCATAACCAGCGACCTTATTGTGTTCCCAATTACATTCATCGGCTCTTGTAACTGTTGTAACTTCTCACCATCAGAGATTGATAGTTTACAAACAGCATCAAATTGAGACTTGAATTCCGAAAATGCAGTGTCTAATGGATGTGTTTCAACCTCAGTAAGTTCGGCAGTTGGCTGTGCTTGCAATCCGTTTTCAATCTTAGCCAATCGCTCATTCAAGTCAGACAACCAAGCAGGAGGAGCATCTGTATCAGATTTCTCTTTCTTGGCGTCTTTCTTCTTCTTCTCATCTTCAGCCTCAGACTCTTCTCCTTCTTCCTCGTCTTCTTTCTTTTTCTTTTCGTCTTCAGCTTTGATGACTAATGGCGATGCACTTTCAGTTGCTTCACTCTTGCCAACCAAAATTGCCTCTTGATCTAGCTCATCTGCAAGATCGTCACCAATGATACTGGCAGCATCTTCTTTTCGAGTTGTCATAGCTCGTTCTACCTCCATTTTCGTTCTTTTGTTCACTGGAACTCTAGTCAATGCCAGATGAACTATTTGACCTTTCAAATATTCGACACCTTCATATTTTCCAAGTAGTTTTTCAATAACACATTGTGGACAAATATCGTCCACACTTTCTCTCTCGAACAGGAAATTTCCTTCGCTCTTATGACGATGCGCCCAATCCAGAAATGCTATCGATACTCGAACTGGATTTTCCGGTTTTGGTTCTTCATGTAAATCTTTACGAATGGCATCGTAACATCTTATACCTAATGTGGTCTTATCAAATTCACCATCTGCTTTGAAACAATCTCCATCGACATAAACTCGTTTCGTTGGACCAGGAACGGCTTTTCCTTCTAGATCAGAATAATGAGAAACTGACAAATAAGGCATACCACCCGACCAGAAATTGCTTCTAAATTGTTCAGGTACTTGTTCGTTAGTTTCAATCCGATGTAAGAAATTGCCGTATAGTTGCAGCGTCATGTTGTCTTTATAACTATCTTCGTAAATGTCTGACGCTGTCGCCTTCCAACGGAACGTGCCTGCTTGCTTATTGTGTGTTACGTCGGTAATCGCCATCGAGAATTCAGCAAGTTC
>JBDRGA010000028.1:0-6124 GCA_043818175.1 Candidatus Woesearchaeota archaeon
ACTACATCAAACTCTAAGACTGATGCGCCGAGCTTCGCTGCGCGAAGCAAGCAGGGGCAAAGCCCCTGCTTAAAATTTTCCACATCTCAAAAGAAGCACCATCCTCTGCCTAAAGGCAGAGGTATTCAAATATGATAAAGAAAGCTACATCCGCGCGCATTCCTTCAACACCCCATTCTATCTCAGCACCCGGATGTAACTCTGCAAAGAGATGTTTGAGACAGAAATGATAGTGTGACTCATTTGTCTTGTTTTTTACAAGTAAGTTATTTCCTCTCTTACCTTCCAGAGTGATAAAAGGATAGTGCTCATATCCATAATCTCTGACGAACCGTTCCCTTTGTTCAGGAGTCAAGTCAGCAGAACGTAACACAGGTTTTTCGGCAAGTTCTTTGTCTTCAGGCAGAGGCTCGTTCAGACTGCCTGCTTCCAGCTGCTCATAAGCAGATAAGTACGATGATTGTTCATCATCGTCCAATTTTCTAAAATCTGAAGGAAAGCCCTTATGCTCGCTGACAAACTCTTTGATGTGTTTCCATTGCGTTTCCTCTCTCTTCCTCTCAGCCTCAGCATACCTGTATTCCTCTCTCGCCTCCTCAATCGATTCTGGCAGGAAATCCAGAGCCCACAAAGGAATTCCTTCAACAGACTTCTTCTGAATAAAGTATTCTAATAGTTTGGCTTGTTCTGCTCGAATACGTTCCTGTTCTTTTAATTCGGCTTCGGCTCTGGTTTTTTCCTTGGCCTCATCAATAGCAGCTAATCTTCTCTCCTCTGCCTTCCAAGCTTCTTCCTTCTTCAAATGAATTAGTCTCTCGCGAAGAGTCTCCTGAGTATGCTCAATCAAATTCTTGAAATGCACAGCCAATTTTTGCTCTGACAAGAATGCCAACTGCTCCTTAGCGCATGCTATTGAGTTCGCAGTAGAAAGGTTGCCCTTCGTTATGGAAAGTACGCTCTTCTCAAAGGATGCCAGAGCTACCTTCTTCTTCTCAGAAAAATGCAGGATAAGCCTGACAAGCAACAATATGAAAAGTAAAGCGAGGCTCACAAGAGAAACAACCAAGCCAATCATACGAAAAGCCCAGCTCCAGTCAAAACCCTCAAAAGCCTTCTGAAAAACAAGGCCAACAAGAATGAGGATGCTGACCCAGAACCATGCAGAATCCGAACTATTAGAAGCTGACACATCAAACAAAGGCTTTCAAACTATAAAAAGCGATGTCGGAATATGTAATGCACCCGTATAACACTCTTTCAAGAAAGCCGTTTATAAACAAAACAAGTTCCACACGAAGTCATCCCCTCACAGGTCAGAAAAGTATAGAGTGCCCCCGCCGGGATTCGAACCCGGGTCTCAGCCTTGAAAGGGCTGAATGATTGGCCGGAATGTGCCTCTTTGCAGAGTCTACACCACAGGGGCGCGTTAGAGAGAACAAATGGCTGCTTTTTAAAGGTTTGGTGCTGCCATTGGCTTGTGAGGAAGCAAGGTTGAGTGCCTCAATACCTCAATTTCTATATCACTTGGGAGAAAGCCCCAGCCACCCCGATAGTCAAATAGTTCTGGAGCTGAAGATTCCTGCCGTATTTTACCAAGCTTCCTCACCACTTCCCGCATCACCTTTCTTTCAAAGTCATGGTCGCATCTTTCACAGGTCAACATCAGCTTTGGTGTTTTCGTCCAGCCAGCATACCCTTCCCTACTGGAGAATATTCCTAATTCTGGGTCGAAAATTGGTCCATAAGGCGCGCTGTTAGCGTGTGTTGAGAACAGTCTTGAACCATCAGAGTATCTTCTTGCTAAGCGCATACTCAGTTCCTGTCCCTTTCTCTTTTGGCCTCTTCCTAACAGTGCCACTTCCAAATTTTCTCCGCAATAGATTTGGTCAGTGTTATATTCCGGAGGGACATATCTTCTCGCCCAATCCTTTTCGAGTTCTTGCAACTCTTGAGTAAAATTTCTAAAGTGCGCGCTGACCTCTCTTTCTATGAGGTGCACATCGGTAGCGACGTAAAGCATTTTTTCTTCATGACCGTTGCTGAATGAACGGTTGAGAAATAATACGTAATCTGCATTTGCTGTTGTTTCATCACAGCAGAGCTCAAGAAAACCTGGCTCATCAGTGTGTGTAACTCCCAATCTGCCTACTATTTCTTTTATGCCTTTCAGTGCTTCTTTCGTAACCAGCCTTTTCACCCAGAGACCATCTGATACTATGCCTATCGGGCTTTCCATTGATGGTACTAATTCAGTACCGTCATCGAACAATACTTCTTCTGCATTGAACCGCAGGTGGGCTACAAGTGGCGAACCTCCGACGTAATTGTTCATGCTGGAACCCAACCGAAATCCAGTCAGGCACTCTAGTTCTGCTTCCCGTTTCGCTGCCTCGTCATCAGAAAAACCATGTAATGCCTCTAACAAGCTCACTCTTGAAGGCCTGGAATGTATTCTCCTCATTCAACTAGGAAACCCCTATTTTGACTTAAACTTTTCTCTGCAGGATATGACCACACAACCCCGGAAAGCACTACTTATTGGCTTGCCATAAAGAAGGTGAGGCACGGGGGCTTCTTTGTTGGGGCGACGACGGTTGCCCCCGTGCATCAGCGTAAGTACTGAAGGATACGTTCTTTCAACCCAAGGTTGAGCATGGTGGCTGCCTGAACAAGTCCATGCCCATATTCCTGCACAGGTCCTAGGTTCAATGCAGAATCAATCAAGCGCGACTCAATGTTCTCTTTCAAACGTTCCAAGCCAAGAGCTACAGCACCAGTAACGTGCGGAGATGCCATGCTCGTACCGCTCATTGTAGTGTACGTGTTTCCAGGAATGCTAGAATAAATGTTCACACCAGGAGCACAAACATCGTTCTTGGAGTTTATCGTGCTGAAAGAAGCACGCTCATCTTCATAGTCAGTAGCGGCAACGGCAATAACACCATCAAGATGAGCAGGGAAATTATCTCTTTGGTCACCACTGTTGCCCGCAGCAGCAACAAGAATCATTCCCTGCTCGTAAGCACGCCTGCACATGTCTGCCAAAGCAGTCGTATGAAACGGACTTCCAAGACTCATGTTGATTACATGAAGGTCATTCGACAAAGCCCAGTCAATACCAGCAATAACATCAATCTCAGAACCACCACCATCAGTTCCAAGAACACGTATCGAGTACAATGAAATTAATGGTGCAACACCAACAGTCTCCCCAGCAATCGTACCTGCAACATGAGTTCCATGCTGTTCGTAAGGTGCTTTATTGCATGGGTCATCCGTTCCATCCCTTATGTTTACGCCCTTGCACTCGCCAAATCTTTTCTTCAAGTCATCATGCGTATACTCAACACCCGTATCAATTATTCCAACACTAACCCCTTTTCCCTTTACGCCAGCACGCTGTGCCTGGTATGCCTGAATTCTATCAAGACCCCACAACTCTCTAGTTTCACGACGGTCTTTAGTACCAACAATCGGCACGGGAATACTGACTCTATGCGCCGTCTCAATTCTACCATAGCTGAAATATGCTGGCAAGGTAGCAATGTCCTGCATGAATTTTGGAACGGCGTTTGCCTTCATCTTTAGGCCCAGGAAAGAAATGTGCTTGAACGCCATTCCCTTGCAGGCATACTGCGCGCCGATGTCCATTGCTGCCCTAGCTCGTTCTTCATAACTAAGAGAAGAATTCGCACGCAAGAGAAGACCTACTTCTTCATCAATTGATGAAGAACTGGCCATGCTTGCTATTGCATGAAGACACGTTCTCGCTTCCCTTATACTTGCCGACCATGCCTTTGCTCGCTCTCTCGTTTCGTACGCTTCAATTCCTCTTAATCCATTCTTCCTGGAATCAATTTGATTCTGCTGTGTTGATGGCATACGTTCGATGTCTGCCCTTGCTTTGGAAGTCATTGCCTCAAGCCCCGAAGAAGCTACTTGCCTAACGTTCTCAGGCATCTTTGAATCATTTGACATGTGCTGTAATGCTTCAGCAACGGAAAGCGCGTCCTGAAGATCCGCGCTTAATCTTTCAGAGTGTAAAGGGAGAGTGTATGTTCTGGATTGTAATGACTCTGCCCTTGCAACGAGTTCCCTGACCAGCTGTCTGGACTGCTCATCAGTGCTATCATCGCGTAATGCATCATGAATTCTGTCCAAACCAACAATACTGCGGTACCTCGAGAGCAGATTAAGAATGTCTTCATCCATTCTACAGTGAAAGAACTAATCTAAAAATGCGTGTCGCACCAAAACACGAAGATCTTCCGGTTATTGACCTAAAAGTTCGGAAATTTTCATAAGCCTGTTGTATTTTGCAGTTCTTTCGCTTCTGCAGGGCGCACCGCTCTTAATCATTCTTGCACCAATACCAACAGCCAAGTCAGCTATGAACGTGTCTTCGGTTTCTCCAGAACGATGACTCACCATAACATCCCACTCAGCACTCTGAGCCATCTTTGCTGCGCGCATAGCTTCCGTTAAAGTGCCTATCTGATTTACTTTTAGAAGAAGAACATTGCAGCTCTTCATCAGAATTGCCTGCTTTATTCTCTTTGGATTCGTGCACAATAAATCATCACCAACAACTCTCGCCTTGACCATCTCTGAAAACTTCCTGAAACCTTCAAAGTCATCTTCATTCAATGGGTCCTCAACACTCTCCAGATTGTACTCCTTGACTATTTTGGAAAGGTAATTCATGTATTCTTCCTTATTCATCGGCTGGCTGTCAATCACGTATTTTCCTTTATCGTAAAACTCGGACGCGGCAACATCAGTACCAAAACCCACCTTCTTCTCCATGCCCAATTGTCGTCTTACGAGAACAAGCAAATCCAATGCATCTCTCACTCTGTCAACCTTTGGAGCAAAACCACCCTCATCACCAACTCCAGTACTTTGGCCTCCGTACTTATGCTTTATGACTCCCTTAAGCGTATGATAGAACTCTGATGCAATAACTATATTTTCATTGAAATTCTTCCCTTTTGGAATTATCATGAATTCCTGCACTGCAAGTTTGTTATCTGCATGTCTTCCACCATTTATTATGTTCAGGTAAGGAGTTGGCAAAGAGAAAGTTGTAGTACCATGCAATTTTCCAAGGTAAGCATATAACTCCTCATGGTTAGAGCTTGCTGCACATCTAGCACACGCAAGACTTACCGCAAGAATTGCATTAGCACCTAAACGTTTCTTGTTTGGAGTTCCATCCAACTTAATCATAAGATTGTCAATGGCTTCCTGTTCCTCAACATTCATTCCAATAAGCTTTGGCTTAATAATCGCGTTAACGTTCCTAACAGCTTTCAGAACGCCAAGACCGAGATACCTTTGCCCACCGTCCCTTAACTCAACTGCCTCATGAGTTCCAGTGCTCGCACCACTTGGCACCATCGCAACGCCAATAGCATTGAGAGTTCTAACTTCAGCTTCGATTGTGGGATTACCCCTGCTGTCAAGCACTTCCCTCGCCTTAACATCAATTATCTTGTTCACTTTGCACGCCTCATAAGATTCATCGCTAGACTAAAAAGGAAGAAAGCAATTACAACAATTAAGATAAACATCGTAACGCCACTTCCTGGATTTCCTACTACTAGGTCTCTGATTGCGAAAGGAAGCCACACCAAGATAACAAGTCCGACAAGGGATAGTTCCTTTGTGAATGCCTTCTGAATCATATACCGAGTTCCTTTTCCTTTTCTGCGACCTTAAGTGTTGTTTTCACGACAGTATCTGGATTGAGGCTCATGCTTTGAATGCCCGCCTCAACCAGGAACTGTGCGAAATCTTCGTAATCTGACGGAGCCTGCCCACAAATTCCAATGTACTTGTTCCTGGATATACATTCCTTGATTACCTGTCTTATTAATCGCTTAACAGCTTCATTTCTCTCGTCATAGATGCTAGCAACAAGTTCAGAATCCCTATCCAGACCAAGTGTTAGTTGTGTAAGGTCATTGCTTCCAATGCTGAAACCATCCAAGTGTTCAAGGAACTGGTCAGCAAGAATAACATTGCTAGGTATTTCACACATACCATAGACCTGCAGTCCATTCTTACCTCGCTTTAATCCGTTCTTTTCCATTACTGCAAGAACTTTCTTAACTTCTTCTAC
>JBDRGA010000029.1:0-20578 GCA_043818175.1 Candidatus Woesearchaeota archaeon
TGGCGAGCAACTCGTCGCCACGAGCGAGCGGGGCTTGCTGCAAGAAGCAGCAAGCAAAATCTGGGCGTATCAGCGACTCAAAAGATACGGAGAAGCATAGCAAAAGCTTTGCCCTCAGCTCAGGAGTTATGCAACACAGCATATATTTAAGGATTTCTGGTCTGTAAAGGGGGGTGGTAATATGTATGGGTATTACGAAGATGAAATAGACGACCTCGACAGCTACGACGATGAAGTTGCTGAAGACCAGGTCGACAGTGATGGGATGGAAGACTGGGAAGCAGCGTTTATAAGGGGTGAAAGGGAAGCCGCAATGGAGAATATGTAAAAAAGCATATACAACATATGGCTAATTGATTAAAACAAAAACATGACACGAAACATTATGGCTTACATCAAGGATTATTGGACGGAAGAAGAGTTCGAACTCGAAGAGGAAAGAGCCCATTAGGGTTCCTAAAATCATACCTCGTTCAAAATAAGCATAGGGTTCAAGTTTTCTACGAAACACATATAAAACAGCCGGAATTCGAGTATTTGAAGGTTCTATGACAGACTACACCGCCAAGGACATAACAGTAATGGAAGGGCTCCAAGCCGTAAGAAAAAGACCCAGTATGTACATAGGGAGCACAGGTCCAAGAGGACTTCACCACCTAGTTTACGAAGTGGTTGATAACAGCATAGACGAGGCAATGGCAGGACACTGCAACAGAATTACAATAACAATACACCCCGACAATTCAGTAACAGTAACTGACAACGGAAGAGGAATTCCCGTGGACATGCATCCAAAATACAACATGTCTGCTTTGGAAGTGGTGCTGACCAAACTACACGCAGGCGGAAAGTTCGATAAAGGATCTTACAAAGTGTCAGGAGGGCTTCATGGCGTGGGTGTTTCTGTTGTAAATGCGTTGAGCGAGCGTTTGATTGTTACAGTTGAGAGGGATGGAAAGAAGTTCAGGATGAACTTTGCGAGAGGACTTGCAACTGGACCAATACATGACCTTGGCACGTCCAAAGAGCAGGGTACAATTGTAACGTTCCTTCCTGACATGGAGATTTTTGGAGATATAACATATGACTTCTCAGTTCTCGCTTCAAGGTTCAAAGAACTTGCCTTCCTCAACCCAGGACTTAGCATAAAGTTGAGTGATGAAAGGGATGAAGGCAAGGAAGAATCATTCCATTATGCAGGCGGCCTGACTGAATTTGTACAATATCTGAACAGGAACAAGCAAACATTGCACGAGCCAATCCGATTGAAGAAAGAAAAAGATGGTATTGAGCTTGATCTGGTTTTACAGTATACGGACGCGTACAACGACTCAGTGTTCAGCTTCGTCAACAACATAAACACCATCGAAGGCGGATCTCATGTTACAGGGTTTAAGGCAGCATTGACCAGAACTTTGAACCAGTACGCACAAGAACACAAAGTCAAGGAAAGAATCAGCTCCGAAGATTCATGGGAAGGTCTTACTGCAATAATCTCAGTACGTATTCCCGAACCACAGTTCGAAGGACAGACAAAGACCAAACTGGGCAATTCAGAAGTAAAAGGTATTGTTGAAACACTTGTCAGCACAGGACTAGGAACAATACTTGAGGAATCACCACGCACAGGTAAAGCAATCATAGACAAAGTAGTAAATGCGATGAGGGCAAGGGAAGCAGCACGTAAAGCAAGAGATTTAACGAGAAGAAAGGGACTGTTTGAAGGTAATTCCCTTCCTGGTAAGCTAGCTGATTGTCAGGAAAGAGACCCTGCGAAGACAGAACTCTATCTTGTGGAAGGAGATAGTGCAGGTGGTTGTTTTTCGGGCGAGCAGAAGGTTGCGCTGACCGATGGACGGAACCTTACGTTTATAGAGCTTGTGCGCGAACACGAATCCGGAAAAACAAATTTTTGTTACACAATCCTGCCAGACGGTAGCATTGGCATTGAGAAAATCATTCATCCAAGATGTACAAGAAAAAACGCAGAAGTGGTGCGTGTTCACCTTGATAATGGAGAGATAATCACATGCACGCCAGACCATAATTTCATGCTAAGAAACAAAGGATATCTTCGAGCAGATACTCTCGTCCGAGGAGAATCACTCATGCCGCTAAACAGACAGGCATCTAGTCTCGGCAAACGAATAACGATTGAAGGATACGAGATGGTTCACGACCCTGCAGAACACCGATGGAAGTTCACGCACGTCCTGGCTGATGAATGGAATTTCAGAAATGGAATTTATGATGCTCAAGCAGGACACAGACATCACATCGATTTTAACAAGTGCAACAATAATCCAACGAACGTCACGAGACTAACGAAAGAAGAACACCTCAAAATCCACCGAGAACACGCTTCAAAGACACTCCACACACCCGCTACAATAAAGAAGGCGCGAGATGCACACTTAACTCTGGAATTCAGACAGAAACAGAGCAATCGAATGAAAGAGCCCGCAACGCGAGAGGTTCTAAGCGCGCAGGCAAAGGAACAGTGGAAGAATCCTGAGTACAAAAAATATATGAAGGAACAGTACCAGAAATTCTACGAGTCCGACGAAGAATACCGTCTCGCAAACAATGCTAGGCTTCTGAAGGCTCAAGAGCAATATTGGGAAAAACCATTAAACAAGAAAATGCAAGCAGAACGAACCAAAGCATTCTATGAACATAACCCCATCCAGAAAGCAATCCTCCAATCCAAAGCAGAAAACCAATGGGATGATGAAACACTAAGAGCATGGCGAAGCGAGAAGACAAAAACCCAATGGACCCCAACATTCCGCAAGAAACGAATGGAAGCATACAATAGAACGTACTTCAACGAAACCTTAAAAGCACTCAGAACAATATTCGATGAGCACCATGTGCTTGACACATCAAAATATGACGAGCTTCGCCTTCAAACACGAAACAAAAACCTTTTACTATACAATACATTTGTTGAACGCTTCTTCGTAGGGGATGAAGACCAAGCTTCCCAAGCAGTGATGGCGTATAACCATAAAGTCATTAAGGTTGAGCAATGCGACGAACGTATGGACGTGTACGATATCGAGGTACCTGGCACTCACAACTTTGCTCTGGCATCGGGCGTCTTCGTTCACAACAGTGCAAAACAATCACGCAAACGCGAATTCCAAGCAATACTGCCATTAAAGGGAAAGATACTCAATGTAGAGAAGTCACGACTCCACAAGATACTGAACAGCCAGGAAATTCTTACGATAATTACTGCGCTTGGAACTGGCATTGGAGAAGAATTCAATATCGCAAAGACAAGATATCACAAAATCATAATAATGACTGACTCGGACGTTGATGGCGCTCATATTACAACGTTAATCTTAACGTTCTTCTTCAGGTACATGCGCGAAATAATTGAAAAAGGGTATTTGTACTTGGCAATGCCTCCATTATACCAGATAAGAAAAGGAAAACAATCGTGGTACGCGCAGGACGATGCAGAGAAGGACAAGATAGTTGCTGAGTTAGGGGGTATGAAAGGACTTGGCATTCAAAGATACAAAGGTCTTGGAGAAATGAACCCTGAGCAATTGTGGGAGACGACAATGGACCCATCAACGAGAACTTTGAAGCAAATTACGATTGAAGATGCAGTAGAGGCGGACCAGGTGTTCTCGATGCTCATGGGCGATGAAGTCGAGCCTAGAAGGAAGTTTATCGAGGATAACGCGAAGCTGGTTAAGGAATTGGATATCTAGGTCTTCATTACAAAATCTATCAAAGCGTCCACAACTCTCCTGAGCAAAACATCACTTATGTACAAATGACAAACACCCTTACTCGTGGTTCTCTTCTCTGATTCAAAGCAACGAAAATAATTTGGGCTCAAAGAAAGCTGCTTGGCCCACCAAGTCACAACAGCACTCTCTTTGTCTTTGAAATGAAGAAGATGGAAAGCCCCCGCTTTTATTGATGAGATTTCCAACAAGCCACTCTTTTCCAGATTGCGAAGCACATGACTAATGAGCATTGGATTGGCATTAGTAAAATGGAACCGTCTGTAGTTAGACTTCCCTTTTGCATTTGCGCCCTCACCTTTTATCAGGCCAAGACTAAACGCAAGGCAATTGGATAATTCAATCTTCGCTGGAAAAGCTCGCGTGAATGTCTTCCCTTGCGACGTTGTATAAAAGACTTCTATATAATCACCAACTTGTCTTACTTGTAATGGATACTCATTTCCGGTCGTCCAAGATGGATAAGTATTCAAGTCATTCAGCAATTCTGCAAGCTCAATATGCATGATGCTGTTAATTAGAGTAACTTAAATTGAGTTGTCATCACTTGTCCAGTGATTCTTCTGCCACGACGGAAAGGTTTTTAAACGCGGTGCCGTTTCGGCGTGACAATAGCGGGGTAGGGCAAAATCAAAAGGACAAGCCCTTTGGTTCCCAAAGCCAGGAGTGCCCGTCGGGCTCATAATGCCCATGTGACACCCGAAGGTCGGTAGTTCAAATCTACCCCCCGCTACATATTTCTACTTCTTATCCTCAAAAAAACGGAATGTTTAAGATTCTAAAGGCGACTCCCAAATGTATGGGAACATTGTTTGATCGAGTACAGAAGTGGCATCTTGAAGTACTTCGCGATGGAATCCAGAAGTCCGTAGATGCGAATGCAGAGGGGACTGCCACTATCGACACAACGTTCGCAAGCGCAATCTTCAGCGTTGACGCCCTGGAAGCAGCAGGCAGGTTCGCACAGGCAACATCAAAACATGCTAGGATTACCGAGTTGCCAGACTACTTGGCCGCAAAGGTACACGTGTATATCGTAGAAAATGCATTCAAAGAAGCCAATGAAAGAAAGATGTTGCCGCTGCCATCCTTCAGCATTCAGGACCTTGAGTCAGTCTTCAAAACATACAGACAAACAGTGTTTGGTCCTGTCGAAGATGTATACCACGCAGAAGTACAGCGGCTGCTCGTAGGGGAAACAAGAAGCCAAGACAGGAGCGCCCTAGAACTTGAAATAAATATACGCAATGCGCGCTTCAGTTCTGATTCTTATCTTTTATGCATGAACACATTTTTGATTAATGCATTAACCATAGAGTGCACCCGCACAATCAAGGGAACTCCATTTACGGATCCCGTTCAACTCATTCTTGGCATTCACAAAGAAAAAGTCATTCCGAAACTTGACGAGCACACAGGCATTCTCACCATACCAGATTCAGAGTGGGACGCGTGCAGGGACGCATACTTCAGCGAACTCATAGGCGATCCAAGCAACAAGCAGTACAAGAAATTGATGCAAGCTACAATCCCAACTGTTCCAACTTCTTCAACTTCGGCCTGATTACGAACATGCAATAGGGATTCAATGGATTTTTCTTGAAGTAATTCTTGTGATAGTCCTCTGCAGGATAGAATTCGTGCAATTGCTTTATTTCCGTGACTATTGGCTTGTCCAATGATTGCTGCAAATGTTTTATCGCCTTTTCTACAATGAGTTTCTGCTCGTTTGTCTTGTAAAAAACGGCAGACCTGTACTGAGTTCCTACGTCATTGCCCTGCCTGTTCAAAGAAGTCGGGTCGTGCGTTGCGAAGAAAGCATCGAGGATGCGAGGCAGCGTTTCGGGTGAATCATATTCAATCCTAACAACTTCGGCATGCCCTGTCCTTCCAGTGCAAACTTCTTCGTACGTAGGATTCTTCGTCGTGCCGCCAGCATAACCAGGCTCAACCTTCAACACACCCTCAATTCGTGAGAAAACAGCTTCGGTGCACCAGAAGCAGCCGCCACCTAGAACGATGACTTGTGACTTTGTTGCAGACTTCATTTCTTGGCACCTGACACGAACTTGAGACTTATAGAGTTCACGCAATGTCGCGTATTTGTTTTCGTGAATCCTTCTCCATGATAGACGTGACCGAGATGCGCGCCACAGTTTGCACACTGAATCTCGTCTCCGTCATTTTCTGGGTCTGGAATATGCTTCACAGCCCCCTTAAGCTCAGTCTCAAACGCAGGCCAGCCGCATCTAGCGTCAAACTTCGAGTCAGAAAGATATAATGAGGCATTACACCGCCTACAAACGTATTTGCCTTTTTTCCAATGATTATCAAATTCACCCGAAAAGGGAGCTTCGACACCCTTGTGCACAATTATATTCTCTTCTTCAGGAGTTAGATTGTTCCATTTGTTCATTATTTACTACACACAAACTGTGTATAAATATGTAGTGCTTAATGACCAACAAATCTTAACAGTTATCTATTTAAGTGAAGTATACTGAAAATAGAACAATGGCGTTTAATTTATCCGAAGAAATCAAAAGAAGAATTGCAATTGTCCGCAATCTCAGCAAAGAAGAACTCCTCAGTCTCTCAAAAATAGTTAAAGCATCCTTTGATAATTTAGACGTTTTTAGATTCACAAACGGGAATGGAATGCAGTACGAATATGTTCAGTTTCCAGTTACAGAAGGTGGCGTATCCCCTGAAATATTTGAGGCAATAGGATTACTTATTGCATGGCACGCATTCCAGAATAAATACGTTGAACAGGTTGATGCGTTATTCACCGAGTCTGATTACGGAGGCGGACAAGTAATAACTGCAACTTCAGCATACACTGGATTAAAATCTTACTGGGCTAACCAATATGCACAAGATATTTTGAATAGTGTTCCCAGTATTACTTCAATAAAAGCACAATCAGGCTACAGGTCTGAAGTTCATGTTGGAGTTCCCAGCATGGAAGGCACTAAGACTGTCTTAGTTGTCGACGATATTATCAGCACAGGCGGAACATTTAAAGAATTGTTATCTAGCATCAAGAAAATGGATGTTACGCCTAAAGCATTTTATGCAGTGGGTGAGAAACTTGCTTTCAATGGAAGAGCTGCTTTGCACGAACTGCACCCCGAACTGCCCATTATTACTCTTGTTCAAGTTAAACATATTCTTTACGACGATGCTGAACATCGTTCTGCTGAAGGCAAACCAATTGGTGTGACAAAAGTAGTTGACGACGGAATCATATTCTACACGAAGTCTTAGTATCTTGGAATTCAGATAACCTTCATACTAGCCTGGTTAAGACATTGCTAAGTCGTTGTTCTATACACACAGAATTTATAAGACAGCCAGTTCCTCTAAACATCATGCAGCTCCCATACAAGAACAAGTATCTCCTCGCACCGATGGAAGGTGTGAATGATGTTGCTTTCAGACAATTATGCGAGGAGAAAGGCGCGGGCTTTACGTATACGCAACAATTGTCTCCACTCGCAATACTGCATGAAAACGAGAAGACTAAGAATCTTCTCAGGACGGCACCAGGAGAGAACGTCGGTCTGCAATTGTTCGGGAGAAATGCAGATACAATATTGAAAGCATGGGACCTTGTCCACAAACCATTCAAACTACTCGACCTAAATCTTGGCTGTCCTTCTAAGAAGATAGTTGCGCAAGGATACGGTTCAGCACTATTGCAAGAGAAACAAGTTGTAAAAAAGCTTGTGAAGGACATCGCAGGAAGCATAGAAAAGCCATTCACCGTGAAGATGCGCTCAGGCTTCAAGAACGAAGAAGCAGTTGCAATTGCAAAAATGATAGAAGATGGAGGAGCAAAAGCAATAGCGATTCACGGAAGAACACAGGAACAAAAGTATTCCGGTAACGCTGATTGGAACCTAATAAGGAAAGTACATCAGACATTAAGCATCCCAATCATAGGCAATGGAGACATTACAAAGCCAGAACAAGCGCACGAATACATCAACAAGGACTACTGTTCACATGTAATGATTGGAAGGGGTGCTATGAGCAATCCATCTATATTCAGGCAGTGCATCAATTTCGAGAAAGACAGTACGTATGAAAAAAGTACAAAGGAAACACAGTTCAAAATGATGCAAAGATACCACGAAATCTGGAAAGAAAGAGAACTCCCTGAAAGCCTGCTAAGAAGCCATCTGACGTGGATGGCTCACGGTTTCTCTGGTGCAGCAGCACTGCGATCTCTGTTGAACACTTCAAAACCAGTGCCGGAGTTAACTGCTTTCCTGCGGACAGATGTAGTTTTAGAATAATCTTCAACCTGAACAAGAAGACTCAGACCATCTTCCAATTCAATAACACCCTGCGCGATCTCAGAGTGAAATGGACTTAGCTTAGGAAAGTGTTCAAAATCAACAAAACGAACACCACGCCTAGAATTGGGTCCTATGTCCACGCGCAATATATCGTACAATCGTTCAGGCAAGCTAGACGAATGAGGAAAATACTGGGCATGACCAACAATATACGCACTCTGAACATCCAATCCAAGAAGCTTCAAATGACCACGTAACTCGCTGGACGCAACGGAGTGGCTTCCCACTTGGCTTAGAAGCGTGCACTCATCCTTTCTTAATGCAAAATATACCTTCTGCCCAAGTGTGGGCACTGCAATCGTGTGTCTTTCCGGCTCTCGCACGTCAATCATGAGAGGGGGAACTTACTTTCTTTTATATGAATATTGGAAGACAATCCAAACCAATTTAAGGTCAAGAGGTTATCTAAGAATATGATTATTGCAGGAGTGGATGAAGCAGGCCGAGGTCCCGTGCTTGGGCCAATGGTGATGTGCGCTGCAGCAATGGAAGAAAGCGACCTTGTCAAGCTGCAGGCACTAGGAGTTAAGGACTCCAAGCTACTATCTAGAGAACAGAGAGAACGAATATTCGAAGCACTACTCGACATGATAAAGTATGAAGTTAGAATTGTAGAGCCAAGTGTGATTGATGAACATGTCACGAGCGCTACAAGCAACCTGAATTGGTTGGAAGCAGAAACAACCGTTGACATGCTCGCAAAACTAAATCCAGACCAGGCAATAGTGGACTGCCCAAGCACAAACATCGAAGCGTACAGTGCTAGAATAAACAGATTACTAAGAGCCAATACAAAGAAGACAATAAAGCTCATTGCTGAACATAAAGCAGACTACAGACATGCAATAGTAGCTGCTGCGAGCATAATAGCAAAGGTAACCCGGGACAGGGAAGTAGACAAGATAAAGGCAAAGTATGGAGTAGAATGCGGTTCAGGGTACATGACAGACCCATTAACGACGGAATTTCTGGCAAAGTACTGGAACAAGTACCCCGTGTTCAGGAAGAGCTGGGCACCTTGGAAAAACATGCGAGACAATGCAGCACAACAGTCCCTTTCTGGATACAACAAGCTTTAAATACTACTGTAAGCCCGATTTTATGCAGATGACGAGGATTCTCAACCTGGAAATGAGGGGCTTCAAGAGCTTCGCCAACAAGACAGACCTTGTTTTTGGAGAGAAGTTCAACTGCGTCCTTGGTCCAAATGGCTCTGGAAAGAGCAATATTATGGATGCTATCTGCTTCGTTCTTGGAAAGAGTTCAGCGAAAGGGCTTAGGGCAGAGAAGAGCGCAAATCTGATTTACAACGGGGGAAAGAGCAAGAGCCCTGCAAAATCAGGAATGGTAAGCATCAGCTTCACAAATCCTGGAGATGTCTTTGGAACGGGAACAGATGCAATTGTTCTGGCAAGAAGCATCAGGGAATCAGGACAAAGCACGTACAAAATAAATGACAAGACAATGACCAGACAGCAGGTTCTGGAACTTCTAAGCAGGGGAAGAATCGACCCCGATGGCTACAACATAATACTCCAGGGAGACATTGTAAGGCTCGTGGAAATGAATCCTGTAGAAAGGAGACAGATTATCGAAGAAGTTGCCGGGCTCTCAGTGTACGAAGACAAGAAAGAGAAGGCAATGAGAGAATTGCAAAGAGTGGATGAGAAGCTCACCGAAGCGGGAATAATTTTAGCGGAAAGGGAAACCCACCTGAAGGAACTGAAGAAGGAAAGAGATCAGGCACTAAAATTCAAAAGGCTTGATGATGACATCAAGAAAAACAAGGCAACCCTGATTCACAGAAAAATAGAAGACAAAGAAGAAGCGGCATCTGAAGTTCTGGACAAAATCAAAGGCCTGCAGGAACAAGCCCATGCAATAAGACAGGAAATCGCAAAAAGAGAAGACGAAATCAGGAAGGCAAAGCAGGACATCGAGAAAATAAACAAAGAAGTAGAACTCAAGGGAGAGAGGGAGCAGGTTCTTCTTCATAAAGAAGTGGAGCAGCTAAGGGTCAACATTGCAGTTAACAAGCAGAGAGTTCAGACCCTCGACCAGGAACTGCAGAAGATAACGACCAGAAAAGAAGAGCTTAATGAGTCGGTCAATGAGATAGTTGAAAAGATAAAAGCGATGAAGACAAATATCGCTGCAGCCAAGGAACGCTCATTCACAAAAGAGAAACAGGTTTCTGAAATTGAAGTAAAGCTTGCTGCGTTCAGGAAGAAGCACAAGATGGAAGATGCTTCAGGCATAGACTCCAAAGTGGAAGAGCTTGACAAGCAGGCAGATGTAATTCAGGAAGAAATACAGAAGCTCAGGGAAGAACAACAGAATTTCCTAAGAGAGAAAGACCGCCTTGAAGTCAAAGGACAAGGTCACGATGAGAAAATCCAAAAAGTTCTAACCATTGAAAGGGAGAACAAAACAGCACTCGATAAGCTCAAACAGAAGAAGGAAGAGTTCAAGAAAGCAACAGCGGATTTAGCAAAAGTAATCGCAGATGATAATGCTGTAATGGCACAGCTCAACAACGCCAGAGAAGAATTCTACGCGAAGAGAGAAGAACTGTCAAAAGTGCAGGCAGAACAGGCAAGAATAAGAGAAAATATAGCAGGAGGCGTTGCAATACAGAAGATTCTTGCAATGCGGGCAAAGAACAAGAAGATTCTTGGAACCGTTTCAGAATTGGGCAATGTAAACAGCCAGTATTCTTTAGCACTTGGCGTTGCTGCAGGAGGAAGATTGCAAAACATTGTTGTAGAGGATGACAAAACTGCAGCAGAATGCATCCAGATGCTGAAGCAGGATAAGTTAGGAGTAGCAACATTCCTCCCACTCAATAAACTCAAACCAAAACCTGTTGACGTTACACTAAGAAAGCTCCAGGACGCAAAAGGATTAGCTATTGATTTGATTCAGTTCGACTCAAAGTTAAGGAGCGTGTTTGAACACGTCTTTGGCAGTACAATCGTAGTAGATGATATTACAACTGCACGAAGAATAGGCATAGGCAAAGCAAGAATGGTCACTATGACCGGAGACCTTGTTGAAACATCAGGAGCCATGACAGGAGGCCACAGAGTACAGAAGAAAGGTCTTGGATTCATGGAGAAAGACGTATCCTCTAAGGCTGACAGGCTTGAAGCAGAAATGGCCGACAAGCAGGCAATCATATCACGATTAGAACAGGAAAGAAAAGAATACGACGAAAAGATTGCAAGACTTCGCGAGCTCAAACACTCACTAGAAGGCGAGATAATAAAGGACGAAAAATCATTACACCTTGATTCAGAAGACCTCGATGCTTCCAAGAACGAAAAGAAAAAGATAGCAGAAGAGTTGAAGCACATAGATACAGAGCTAAGAAGAGTTCAGGCAAGCGTCGCTGTAAAGAACAGAGAACTAGCCAAACTCAAAATAGACAGACAACAGATGCGCGAGCAGATAAGCGAGATGAGAAATCCAAGAGTGCTTGCTGAACTGAACAGCTTTGAGGACAAGAAGCGTGAGTTGAAGGATGAAATACAAGCCATACAGGGCGAGCTGCGAAACATCGAGTCCGAGATAAAGAACATTCTGGAGCCGGAGCAGGAGAAGACAAAGAACATCCTGAAACAGCACGATAAAGAAATATCAGATTTCACGAGAGAGAAAAAACAAGTAACTGACCTTCTGGTCACGCAGGAAAGAGACCTTAAAGAGAAGGAAAAAGCAGAGAAGCAATTCTACGAGCAGTTCAAGGAATTGTTCCAGAAGAGAAGCAGACTCTCTGATAGTGTTAGCAAGCTTGAAGCCAATAATACAGTGCAAAACCAGAAAGTGCGCGATTTCGAGCTGAAAGAGAACGCGATTAGCCTGGAGAACGCAAAGACGAAGGCGGAACTTGCAGGGCTTCACGAAGAATTCAAACAATATATAGGCGTGGAAATATTCACAACAAAGCCCGAAGATAAGATTAAGAAAGAGATAAGCGACTTCGAGAAGATGCTCCAGGACCTCGGTGCAGTAAACATGAAAGCTCTTGAGATTTATGAGCAGGTCGAGAAAGGCTATCATGAACTGACTGAGAAACGCGCGTCTTTACAAACAGAAAGAGAGGACGTTCTCATCATGATAAACGAGATAGACACGAAGAAGAAAGAATTGTTCACAAACACTTACGAAGTACTAAACAAGAATTTCCAGGATATATTCTCCAGATTATCAAGCAAAGGACAGGCATACCTTGAATTGGAATATCCTAAGGAACCATTTAATGGCGGCGCAACCATCAAGGTTAAATTAACAGGGAAGAAATTCCTAGACATAAGGTCGTTGTCAGGTGGAGAGAAAACACTAACGGCTTTGGCATTCATCTTTGCAGTGCAGGAGCACGCACCAGCATCATTCTACATTCTTGATGAAGTTGACGCGGCATTGGACAAGAGAAACAGCGAGAAATTGTCAGAACTCGTGAAGGCGTACAGCAGCAAGGCACAGTACATCATAATCTCACATAATGATAACGTCATAACGCAAGCAGAGAACCTCTATGGAATAAGCATGAACCAGCATGGAATTTCGAAGGTTACAACGTTGAAGATTTAGAGCTTACCAGTCTTCTTCCATCTTTCAAACGCTTCAACGGCTAGGTCTCGCGCGTGATTCATCACGGCACCCCATCCAACGACTTCCTCGAAGTCCTTTGGATTGATGAACTTCCTGGGCCAGGTGATGCCCCTGTCAGGGTCAACGGTCCGGCGATGCACTTCCTCTATGATTGCCGCGAAGATGAGTTGAAAATGATGCTCGCCTTCGGGACCTTCGTATCCTGGAGCGTTAACCTCCTGCGCTCCAAGGAGCTTCATTGCGCCAATACGAACAGAAACCTCCTCCTCTAATTCTCGGACAAGCGCTTCTTCAGACGTCTCACCCTTGTCAATCTTGCCGCCTGGAATCTTCCACTTGCCTCCACCCTTGACACCTTTTAGCACTACTAGTTTACCATCTTTCGTGAACGCGAATCCTCTCACATTTGGAACTTTGGTGAAAGATGGTTCTTCAATCGCATCTCTCCATACTGCATCAACGTGAAGCCCCTCCTGCTCCCATTTCTCAGTTATCATTTCTTCGCAACGCCTTCCAGCTCCTGCTTGAGCTTCTGTGCTGTCGTCTTCCAGTTCCAGCCACGCATCACGCTCTTCCTTGCCGCATCACCAATGTCAGCACGGAGCTTCTTGTTCTCAGCCAGCTCCTTCAAGTGCAAGAATAACTTGTAAGTGTCTTTTGGCTTGATCAAGAAACCGTTCTTTCCATCGTTAACGTATTCTTTCACGAGCCCGACTTCTGTAGCAACAACAGGCAAACCACATGCCATCGCCTCCAATGTAGTAAGGCTTGTTGTTTCAGTAAGGGAAGTTAATGCGTAAGCATCCATGACATGTAAGTAAGGTAATACGTCATCCTGGCTTCCGACGCAAATCGCGCCTCGCTTCTCAAGCGTTTTCTTCAGGCTCTTGATACCGTCACCCACAATGAGAAGTCGCACGTTGAGTCCTGAGCGCTCAAGACGCGCATACGCTCGAAGAAGAGTTAGAAGGTCTTTCTCCCTACTGAGACGTCCATGATATCCAATAACAAAGGCGTCCTTTGCTATTCCAAGAGATTCACGGAGTTTTGCATTGGTTCCCGGAACGAACTTCTCTGCGTCGACACCAAGCGAAATTATTGTTTTTCTGGTTGACAAATTATGCATGTCCAGAATCTCCTGGACACCCTCGCTGGGCACAATAAGCAGGGAACACATTCTGTACAGTCGTTTGCTGAGCCAGAGCACAAATGCCTTCGCCCAGCGTTTCATAACAGGCAATTCAACTGCTTTGCTGGCAAGGTCGTACTCGATGCTGTGAATGTACGCAACCACAGGAATACGCATCAGTTTTGCACGTATAATCGCAAGTCCACCAATTGGACCAATACTCTGCGTAAATACGACATTGGAACCGCGCATTGCCCTTCCTAGAGTAAACCATGCAAATTTCGCAAAGGAATAGTCCCCCGCACTCCATGGTGAAAGACTTACACGCGTAATCTTCTCATCAGAAATCATTCCCAATGCTGGCGCTATAATATGCACTTCAAAGTCCTTCTCCAGGAAAGGCACTGTCTCAGTTAAGAACCTTGAAATTCCATCCCATCTTGGAAGGTATGAGTCCGTTGCTATGAGGAGTTTCATCTTAATCTGTAAAAGACCTCCGCGTACCGCATGTTGTTCATGAAACCGTGGAATATGGCACGTGCATACACCAACCCCGTTAAGGGTATTTGCATTTGAATCTTTTGGCTCTTGAATGCTTTCAGGGCTTCCATCTTCTTTCCGAAGAAAGTGCTAACGTCGACCACGATTCTCGGACGGATTCTACTCTTGAAACTCCAGGGATTCCAGACATCAAAAGTGTAAAGCGCGGGCTTTGATTCACTCATTTCCCATGCCTTCAACACTATATGGTTTATTGCTCTATGATCATTTCCTGGAATTTGAACGTCGTCATGACTGTGCGTAAAGACCTTTTCCGGTTTTACCAGGTCAAAAAGCTTAGCAAGCCTGTCATGCGTGCCTTGTTCTACAGCATCCTTTTCAAACGCGCCTTCCTTAAGGTCGTAGAAATCAAAATGAGGACATCCAATAATCTCGTGCGCTTTTCTGGTCTCATCAAAACGCATCCTGGTTACTACCTTTGGCTTCAAGTGAGGATGAGATCCTTCTCCTTTGCTCATTATGAGCGTTCTAACCTCATAGCCCTCTGAAGCGTACTTGGCCATCGTACCACCCGCGCCAAGAATCTGGTCATCTGCATGGGCACAGATAATGATGATGCGCTTAACCATGAACATGAATGTCCGATTGGCATTTAAATAGTTTGGGCAGGATTTGAACACCCCAAGCCTAGAAACAAAGAGTGATACTGAATGCACTCATCATTACGCAGATATGGGAGAACTCCTATAGTTCTCCAATTGCCTTGAAGAGAGCTTCATGTCCTTTTATGATGTCCTCGAATCGCTTCTCTTGTTCGGGGGTCAGCTTAACTTTTCCGTTTGAATTCACGAATTTTGCCATGTTTCAACCAAGCTGAAATGTCCTCAAGAGTATAAAAACCTTCGCGTATCCCAACGAGTGTCGACGCCTCCTTAGGAACGTTTTCCACGGCAAACTGCCCGCCATTCCTGACGACAAATTCCTTGACAGCTGCGAGAGCAGTGCGTCTGTTACCGCTTGCAAATACATGCGCCTGAACAAGACCCAGGAGGAGCACCGCAGCTTTAGCGTACACGCTGCCTTTGGTATTCTGAACGCTCTCAATGACAGAAACCAGTTTGGTATAACTCAATAATCTTGGACTGTCTGCCCGCTTCACTACTATCCTGCGCAGAACGAATGAATTCAAAGCAACTATTTCGTCAACAGATGGATACCAAGTGACAGACATGACTCAGATCAGAGGTCGGCATTTAAATAGTTTGGGCAGGATTTGAACACCCTCAGCCTAGAAACAAAAAGTGGGACTGAACCGCACTAAACTCATGCTACGTCCATTTATGAGTATAGTGCATACCTCCCATCGTTCGCTAAGCTCATTCTTTCATCTCTCGATTCAAAGACCAACTAGCACCTTAAAAACGAAAAAGTTTTTAAGCCCAGTAACTTCTCTTCAGTAATGACAATGCTGCGTGAATTGCGGGACGGATATAATCTTGGAAGACTGGCCACGGAGCACGACTGGACGGTAATGCAAGGCCGTGCCGGACTGTCCAGAGGCGTATTGACCAACCCAATCGACCGTGATATCTTTGTCGACATGCGTGTCGTAGAAGCGAGAAAGATTGATTGCAAATATGCGTCACTCGGACGAGTCGGCAAAGCTGCATACTGGACAACAAGAACAATTTCTGATTGCATACCTTTCTGAGAACTAAATGCACCGGCCGAGATTCGAACTCGGATCAAAGGCTTGGAAGGCCTCTATCCTAGCCATTAGACTACCGGTGCCTGAGGGCGAGAGAACGAGCATTACTTAAAAAGGTTTCTTGGGGTTGATTTAAATAAGCCAACATACTTCGAAAAACATGGAGAAAACAGCAATGCCTACAAAGCATTTCAAAGGCAAAGACCTGCCCGTTTTTCTTAAGTCGTACTTGGAATACGGACACCTGAAGAACGTCTATAGAAAGGGATGGCTCAGACACATCTCAGAACGCTATGTTGAGAGTGTGGCAGACCACTCATGGAGTGTCGCGATTCTTGCTTTCATTCTAGCCAAAGAATACAAACCAGACCTTGATGCAGACAAAATACTCAAACTGGGAGTGTTTCACGAGCTTGGAGAAGCATACGCAGGAGACCAAAACGTCATCCATGATAACATAAGCGTTGAAAAGAAAAACGCACAAGAACGCGAAGGCGTCCTCAATATTGTGGAAGGACTGAAGGCTCGCGCTGAAATCATTGAAGCATGGGAAGAAATCGAAGAGCTAAAGACTCCTGAAGGCAGGTTCGTGAAGGATGTTGACAGACTTGAGATGTGCATGTGGGCACTTGCATATGAACACGAGCACAAAAAATGCCTCGATGAGTTCTACGAATATGCCCGAGAACGAATCAAGGACGTTGCAATACTCGCTCTTCTGGATGAAATAGAATCATTCAGGCCCCATAAATCGTAAAAAACGAGTTGCTCATTGTGGTGTTCTGCAAAAACACACGCTTTACTTTTTAACTATTCTTTTCAATATTGAAACTAATTCTCAAAGCGAAACACATAAATACCATATTCCACACACTCCACATATGGCAAACATGACATTAAGTATTCCGGAAGAATTGCATGAAATCATGCGGAAGCATAAAGAAATCCATTGGGGTAACGTGGCAAGGGAAGCCATGTGGAATCAAGCGCAGAAACTGAAAGAACTGGAATGGATGGACAAGGTGCTCTCAAAGAGCAAACTGACCGAGAAAGACGCCATCGAAATAGGCAGGAAGATAAATGCAGGAATCGCCAAGAGACACAGAGAATCCCTCAAGAAATCGTCATCGACACAAACAGAGTCATCGCTGCTCTCTTCGCAGACGGGACGTGCCGGCGCATCCTCTTCAGCAATCAATTCAGGTTCATAGCACCATCGTATCTAGTCTATGAACTTGGAAAGCATCACGAAGAACTATATCGACGAACAGGCAGCAGTCCTGAACAGTTCTTAACCTTGCTGGGAAGCATCCTTTCCAAAGTGATGTTGCTGCCCACGCCAGAACTCAAACCAACACTTGCGTCTATAGAAGACGACTTCGACCTTCCATTCCTCGCACTTGCTCAAGAACGTGACTGCCCAATCTGGACTGAAGACAAGCATTTCGACAGCCAAAATATCGTCAACACAATAAGCACAAAAGACATCCTACAAATGATGATAGAACCTGACGAAGATGACACCAACCTTTAAATAAGCAAAACCAGTCCTTAGACACATGGTCCTAGAAAAGCTCGGTGACTCGCTGAAACAGACCCTGGCCAAGATAACAAAGGCCACTTTCGTAGATGAGAAACTAATCA
The DNA here is from genome assembly GCA_043818175.1 of Candidatus Woesearchaeota archaeon. Taxonomy (GTDB): domain Archaea; phylum Nanobdellota; class Nanobdellia; order Woesearchaeales; family JBDRGA01; genus JBDRGA01. The sequence goes on from JBDRGA010000029.1 coordinate 17,734, forward strand.
ACGAGCTTGTAAAGGATATTCAGAGAGCTCTTCTGCAATCAGATGTTAATGTTCAGTTGGTAATGAAGCTGAGCACTGCCATAAAGGACAGGGCCATGAAGGAAAAGCCTCCTGGAGGCATGTCAAGGAAGGAATGGCTGATCAAGATTGTCTATGAAGAACTCGTTCAGTTCCTAGGTGGGCCTGGTGGTAAAATAACTCTGGACAAGAAGCCATTCATCATAATGCTTGTTGGTTTGTTTGGTAATGGTAAGTGCGTTCATAAAGACACGAATGTTTTGCTGTGGGACGGTCTCAGCTTAAGTGCAAAGGACTTATACGACAAGTACAAATCCGATGAACTGCTACTCGAAGATGGAACAGTAAGCGAACCTGCTGAACCCTTGTACGTACCATCATTTAATCCACATACTTGTACGATTGAAAGAAAGCGCGTCACCCATCTCTGGAAACTCAATGGCAAGGACCTCATGAAGGTATCGTTGAGAAACGGAAATGATTTTTCGGTCAGAACGACACCCGAACATCCATTTTTTGTGCTGGACAACTGTTCTGTAACGCAAAAGCGGGCTGACCAGCTCAAAATTGGTGACTTCGTTTCAGTTCCTAACGTGTGCAGGTCAGAAGGAAAACAGTACAGCTTTTCACACATCCTCAAACAAATGAATGCGGACATTTTGGTCGCACAAGAAGAAGCAAAGGCAGTTCGCAACCTTCTCAAAACTCAATATGGGACCTTGAAAAACTCCATTGAATCGTTTCCGTACAGCAGAAATTTCTGCACATTCACATCAAACCTGAAATCAAACCGAGTACCCATTTGGCTTTTCGAAGACCTGCCGTCAAAGGTGCTAATCAGGACTTCTGGTTCTCAAGTGCCCATTCATTTCCCCACATCCCTGAATTCTGAGCTGGCAGAATTGCTTGGATACGTCTTGGGTGATGGATACCTCAGCAAACAAGGACTCCATATCAGCACGGCCGATGAAGAAGTCATGGAACGTGTATCGCACCTTTCCCAGAGCTTGTTCAGTATCAGAACAACATTCACCCAGGATAAGAGAAGCAAAGCAATACACCTCCGGATTTCGTCAAAGACTCTCGCAGAGATTTTCCACATGTGCTTCGGACTGCCATTCGGTAGAAAAGGAAGGAATTTAAGCGTTCCCTCCTGCGTCCAGACCGCACGTCAAGACGTGCTGGCTTCATTCATCAGCGCGTATTTCGATTGTGATGGACATTTCTCACCTAAACAGCGACAAATAGAGCTAATTACAGAGAGCAAGACACTCGCAAAGCAAATCCAACACCTACTTCTCCGGTTCAACATCCTTGGAAGCCTTAGAAGTAAACAAATACATGAAACAGAATACTATGCACTCAATATTGAAGCAGAATACGCAGTCCGTTTTGCCTGCCACTTCAACCCAATCATTGCTAGAAAAAAATTGTCATTGAGGCAATATATCTACATGTCCGACAAGCAAGGAGCCGGCTACCAGGACATGATACCTGTAGGAAGTGTATTGAAAAAACTCAGACGAAACGATGGATATTCAATCAACCAGATTCAAACCCATGCATCCTCCTATGGACTGTACGAGTCAAAGGGTTGGATTTCCAAACAGCAACTCAGGAAGGTTGTGGCATTCTACGACTCAGGTGAATCTCCCAATTTCAAACAATACTTATCGCAAGTCGCGAAAAGAAGTTTTCACGAAAGCAGACCTAGACTTAATGCATTTCAGGGCGAACTACAATATCGTGGTCTCGTTGATGTCACATCTGGAGGCGTAATTCTCACTCAAGAAGGCAGGAGTAGTCTGAAACAGCAGCCAACAAACGTCCTGGAATCAATTCGAATCCTCTCGCAGGCAGACGTATGTTGGGTTCCAGTCACCAAAGTTGAATCCATTGAGAATGAACATGGGTATGTGTACGATCTTACAGTCGAGGACAACCACAGCTTTATAGCAGATGGCATTGTAGTTCATAACACAACAACAGCAGGCAAGCTTGCATTATTCTTCAAGAAACGAGGTCAGAAAGTAGCAGTAATAACAACTGATACGTGGAGACCTGCAGCGTACGACCAGTTACAGCAACTGGCAAAGCAAGTCGGAATTGACTTCTACGGAAACAAGAAAGAGAAGAAGCCCGAGAAAATCTACAAGGAATACGAGAAGGAGCTGAAGAAATATGATATTGTTATTGTTGATACTGCTGGAAGGGACGCTCTTAACGATGAACTCGTAAAGGAATTGAACGCAATCGATAAAGCAGTGAACGCCCACGAGAAATTATTAGTCATGAGCGCGGACATTGGGCAGGCAGCAGAGAAGCAAGCGCAGACATTCCATGATACCGTTCACGTTACTGGCGTTGTAACCACTAAATTAGATGGCACTGCAAAAGGTGGAGGAGCGTTGATTGCATGTGCTGTGACTGGCGCTCCTGTAAAATTCATAGGAGTTGGAGAGAAAGTTGACGATTTAGAAGAATTCAAACCCGAAGGTTTCGTAGGTCGACTTTTAGGAATGGGCGACATGGAAGCCTTGTTGGAAAAGGCAAAGCATGCCATTACTGAAGACGAAGCACAGGACCTGGGAAAGAAATTATTGAAGGGCGAGTTCAATCTTCTTGACTTGTACGAGCAGATGAACGCAATGAAGAAAATGGGCTCATTGTCCAAAATAATGGAAATGGTTCCGGGCATGGGTCAATTAAACATTTCTAAGGATCAATTGAGTGTACAAGAAGAGAAGCTAAAGAAGTGGAAGTATATCATGAATTCTATGACTAAGGAAGAACTAGAAGAACCAGATAAAATTAGTGTCCAAAGAAT
>JBDRGA010000030.1:0-14597 GCA_043818175.1 Candidatus Woesearchaeota archaeon
GTGCTAGTTAGTACTCTTGATTTTACAAGCATGTACCCTAGCGTTACGACGCTAATGGGGCTATGGCAGTACATTATTGCCGACCAAATTACATTCGAAGATGACACGGCTAACGTGCAGAAACTCATTGACAACATAACACCAGGTCAATTAATGAATAAAGAGATATGGCAAGACCTCAATGTGCTTGTAGAAATCTACCCTCAAGATAATATACTGCCATCGAGGTTGAATTACTCGCAGTTTAGCCATCAAAGTAAGCATCAGAAACGACGAAGCACTAGCCATCAATCAAGCCATCAGGAAAGCATGCAGGATAGCTATACGATAGGGTTAAATCACCTCACCTACAACCAAGAAAGCTTGTATTACCCCCTTTGTGACGTACTCGCAGCAAGAATACTAGACAAAAAACCAGTACGAATCAAGAAGGCTACACGATTCCTTGCTTCTAAACCACAGAAAGATCTCAAGAAGACCAACATCTTAGGCATGACCATTGACCCGTACAAGGCTAATTTCGTGCGAGAACTGGTCGAAAAACGCCAAAAAACAAAGAAAGCAATCCCATTAGCTCCTCTAACAGAGAAAAGGCATCTGATGGCAGTACAAAAAGCCCTAAAGATCCTCGCGAACAGCACAACCTACGGCATATTTGTCGAACTCAACCCTGATGACAAGGTAGAAGACCAAGATATCTACAGCAACACCCAGTTTTTTACCTCCGAAAACAAGAACGAAGCCCTCGGAGAGTACTTCAACCCCCTTATCGCAGTCATGCTAGTGGCAGGAGCAAGGCTACTGCTAGCACTTGCAGAAGAATACGCCACAAGCAGAGGCAAATACTATACATACATGGATACTGACAGCATCAGCGTACCACCAAACATAGCATCTGACCTCAGCGAATACTTCCAAAGGCTAAACCCTTACAAAACAAACACAGCATTCCTAAAAATCGAAAAAGAAAACAGACTATTCTACGGCATAAGCAGCAAAAGATACTGCCTCTACACAATCAAGAAAGGCCAAATTCACATCGAAGAAGACCTGAAAGAACGTGAATACAAATTACACGGGCTAGGACACCTACTCAGCCCATTCACGAAGAAGGACTGGCATCGAGACTTATGGCTAGACATACTACAACACCACTATAATAAAATCTCGGAGAGACAATTACGAGACAAATACAGGAAATTCTACGCACTAACACAACTCACAATCACAACACCATACATCATGAAGAAATTCGAGAAACTCAACAAAACACAATCCATCCACAAACAAATAAAACCGTTTAACTTCATCCTGGTTGGCGTAGGAAACAAAGAAGGAGTAAAACCACTCGCACCTTACAACAAAAACTCACAAACCATCGCCCACGAGCCATTCATCGACTACAAAACAGGAAGAACGCTCTACGGAATCGAATACTGGCAACCACTAAGCACCCTACTAGACAACTACATCAATCATCCAGAAGACAAACTACAAGGAACGACAGGCACCTTAGAACGAAGACACATCACACCCAATAATATAGTCCATATTGGAAAAGAAACCAACAAAATCCAAGAACAACCACTAGGAAAAAAACAGCTCACTACGTACAGCGACCCAGAGAAGCTTAAACAACGAATCCTAGCATTGAGTCCGAAGGAACGCAGGAAATTAGGCATAAGCAGACAGAGATATGCATATTGGAAGAAAACGATAATTAACTTGGAACAAATAAAGCTTAGGAAGTGCACACAAACCATCTTGAATATGACAAGCAAATGATTCCAGAACAACACATAAGACCCTCTTGCTATTCAAAGTATGTGCTCAACTTCACCTCGACTTTCGAATTATCCTGATCAGATTTGAAAACTAATTTAGCTTTAGTCCAGCCTTCTGCACCTTAGCCATCAGGTAATTTATGAAAGAAGAGCAAGAAACTAACATGAATAAAGCATCTTCCAAATCCAAATTTGGAGCCTCGAGCAATGCATGGCGAATTCCGTCGCCGTCGCCAGTGTACCCATAAATTTTGTTGAATCCATCCTTTAGCGCAGGGTGAACCTGAATTTTACCACTCTTTTCTATCGATGTCAATGCCTTGGAGAGATCGGTCTTTTTGCCAACAACGAGACCACACAAAGACTCAACAGCCGAGATAGATTCTTTGATTGAATTTCTGTAGTCTGGGCTCTTTCTATCGGACAACTTTTCTAAAGCTGTCTTCAAATGCGTACGCACTCCGTGGAGTTTGTGTTGACCTACAGTTTGGATTGCCGTCTCTATGCTATCAATTTCTTGCGGATTTATTATGCTAGTGATCTCAGCATCCACAAACCTCCATCCAGATAATTCTCGCTTCAGAAACTCATTACAGGTTTCTCGGAATGTGCGTACATCTGCTGGAGAAGTAATTTTCGTTATTTCTTCCAGTAAATCATAAACTTCGCACCATTCCGCAGAAAAAAACCATTTTCGCAAAAACTCATGCAGCTTATAATAGGGCTCTGGCATTGTATCTAAAGGCTGTTTGAAGAAATTTATCCATAAACTCATCAAAAAACTTTCGAACTCATATGGTTGTCCTGAATTTCTTCTGTAGCTTTCAGAAATTGGATCCAGGTAGAAAATTTGTAGTGCATTCCAGAGAGAGTTCCGAAGGTCAGCATCCATGCTTTCAGATTGAATTGTCATCTTAACAGGTTTTTTTCCAATTCTCTGTGAAAACAACATAAGATTAAGAGCGCGGATTTGCATTTAAATATACCGTGCCTTATTTATAAAGGCGTAAAAAAACTCGAGCCTTATATATATCCCAAGGGTTGTATGCCCCCGCCGGGATTCGAACCCGGGCCCTAGGCTCCGCAAGCCCATATCCTATCCAGGCTAGACTACGGGGGCGTCTGCCTGAGAACAAGATGTCTCATTAAAACGCTTTCGGTTATTACATCATTTTTAAAGAACCAGTAACCGCGTCAATCTTGTTTTCGTCGGCAGGACCTATGCCAAGACAGGTCACTGTTCCTGGTGCTACAACGGTTTTTCCTGCGTCGGTAATAAGCGCATTGGGAAGCTTCGCTGCCCTGGCTTTTGCCTGCAGCGATTTCAGCTCTTCCAAACTCTCTACTTTAAGAACAATCTTTGCCATGCCTTCATCAATCCAGTTCTTAGCGTCTGAGGGGGATGCCCGTTCCAATGCCGCCACGGCAGCATGTGCCACCTGTGCGGCCATCTTCCCCTTAGGAAGCTTCAAATCTGCCCTTACAACAATAACCTGCTTCATAACACTTAAGAACAGGAAGGGTTCATATAGTTTTCGAGGCTTGTGAATGGATGCAGAAGAAGTAGAAAGCTGGTATCAAGACAGGAAGGAAGCGCTTACATTGCGAATGGAAGCACAGCTGATGGAGGGCGCATCGTACGAAAAGGCAAGAGAAGCGTTCGATACAGATTTTAACAAGCTAATCGCGCAGATGAGAAGCAAACAGTTGAAAATTACGAAGGAAGATGCCGAAAAGGACAAAGACAAAGTTATTGAGGATTTCGTAACCGAGAAAATAGAAAACATGAAAGAAGAGGTAACAATATGGCTCGAACAAAAAAGAGGACCAAAGCCAAAGAAACAAACCAAATGAAGAGGAGTGCTGCATGGACAATTTCGGCACTTATAATTGTGGCCGTGCTTGCAATCATTTATGCATTGTCAACTGCCAGTTCATGTAGTGGAACGGGTGCTGAAAAGGACTCTTGCTTGCTCGACAATGCAATAACCAAATTAGATCCACAGGAGTGCATCCATATCCAAAACGAAGCGCTTCAAGATACATGCTATTCTGAAATCGGAATTGTCACGAACGACCTGGGAGTTTGTGATTTAACGTTGCGAGCACAAGGAAAAGACGCATGCAGAGTACAGATAGGCATGGCGCTCAACGATTCAAGTGCCTGCACAGGCCTCACAAGTAATTATTGGAATGACGCGTGCATGACCTATTTTGTACCAATAACTGACGACCCCTGGTTCTGCAAGTCAACAAGAAACATGGGAAAAAGGGACACGTGCCTCTACGAGATGGCCAAAGCACATAACGATACCAACCTTTGTTCGTACATATCACTGGACCAAAAGGGAGTTTGCTATGTCGTTCTCGCCGCAAAATTGAAGAACGCAACTATATGCGAGGACCCCGAAGTTCCAGACGTTGGCACACAGGATCTGTGCTATCTCAACGTAGCAATATCCACTAATGACAAATCATACTGTGACAGAATCAGCAGTGCGTACTTGAAACAGGAATGTAACTCCAAACTCTAGGCCTCGCGGAGAAGCGTTTCAAGAACGTCTTTTGCACTCTTGATTAAGTCAACGACCATTGAAGGTACTATGACATCATGGGCCTCCTGCACTTCGTCTATCTGTTTTTTATACCGTTTCAATATTGCCCTGAACACACCAGAGTATGGCAAGGCATCAACTGCTGAAACCCATTCAGGGGCATGAATACTCATTCCGCCTATCTCGGTCAGGCAATCCTCCAGAATTGCGTGGAAATCATGGTATGGTTCCCTGCCTGAGAAGAATTGAGGATCATTCTCGAGAACTGCCAATCTATCCAGTGCTTTTCTAAGCGAAACACCAACAGCACCATGCTCCCGTTTTGACATGGGCATGATTTTGTGAACAACAAGAAGGCTATTCATGCTGATTCCCTTACGCAAGAACAACCAGCCACTAAACACGAAGAGAAGAATCAAGATTCCAATCCACCAATGTCCAATTGGAAGATTCTTTATTGTGCACGCACTACAAGGCCCTCCACAATCAGTCAGTTTTTCACCTTGGTTCTTAATGCCATCAGAACAGGATGCACAAGGACTGCAAAAGCCTCCACAATCAACACCACGTTCATTCTGATTCATGATTCCATCGATGCACGTCGGGCATGGAACTTCGCATGAACCTTCGCAATCAATCCCTTTTTCATCCTGGTTTCGCGTTCCATCCTGACACGAAGGCACCTGACACAATCCAGACCTGCACACAAGAGAGCTGCAGTCAGTGTTTGCATCACAATTTTGACCTGGCAAACAGGATGTGCACGAACCCCCACAATCAATATCAGATTCCAACCCATTCTTGAATTCATCTGAACAAGATGCACATGAGGGACAGGGTCCTCCACAATCAATCCCTGTTTCTTCCTGATTGATAATCCTGTCATTGCAGGTAGGACACGCATCACATTCCCCTCCACAATCCACGCCGGACTCAAGACCGTTCATCTTTCCATCAAAACAGGAAGCAGGCAGAGAACAAATCCTGCTTGTTTCAGGAGTTTCTGAAACTACATCACACTTGCTGACATCAACACAGTCCCTGGTCTGACGCTTTCCAATAATACAAGTAGACCAAACAGTGCAATTCCATGCAGGTTGACATCCAAAGAATCCACCGCCGCAAAGCCCACAATCTTCCTCACAGGAACTGCAATCCTCTTTGAATGAGCATACGTTATCGCCACATAGATTGTCAGTTGCAGGAGCAGTAGCGTTAGAGCCTGAACCTAACTCATATTTGTTGATGCTTGTGATAACTGTATTGCTTCTCGCACGCGCACCATACGGGTCTTCTGCTTCGAAGGTCATCTGGAACTTTCCAGTCCATTTGGTTGTTAGCATGCTCACTTTTCCATCTGCATCGGCTTGCACTTTGAATTGTGTAGTTCTCACCGATGAATTCCTCTGATCACCGTAAATGACTGAGAAGGTAAGTGGTTCACCATCTGGGTCCACGAAATACCTGCTTAACCTGAAAAGTGCAGTGTCGCTTTCAGTGTATACTTGGGGTTCGGGAAGAGGAAGCATGAGTATAGGTCTTCTGTTCGTGTTTGTAACGGTTGTCTTCCATGATTTTGCAGATGTGTAACCTGCGTCGTCCTTCGCAATTACGGTAACATTATGCTCTCCCGCCATGGAATAAGAAGGAGAGAATGAGAATGACGTATTAGAACCGGCCTTAACACCGTCAACGAACCATGTTAATATGATTTGTTCAGAGTCCGGGTCTGACACGTTTATCGAAAACGAAAAAGTGCCGCCTTCTGGCACCTCAACACTCGCTGAATTTGGTGTAGCTCCTGTAATTCTTGGAATTGCATGCACCTTTATGTCGATTGGTTGTACTGCAAAGCACCCATCAGAATCATAAACAACAACAAGGGCGTTGTATAGTCCATATTCTTCCATTAATGGGTTCAGATTGAGTATGGAGCCATTCAGGGTAAAAGAAGGTAACGAGCCAAAAGGCACTATGGTGCCGTTCAGAACAATATTTGAATCCCAGAGCCGGACAGATACTTCCTGCAGTTCGGCAGTAGTTACTTTCCCATTGCCGAAATTCACTTCAACACTGCATGCAGCATTAACAATATGTGGAAATACCAGAAAGAGAACTGCTATCAGTATCCAGTGCTTCACCTCACCCCTCCTATACTTTCCTGCACGACGTCATTTAAATACTTTTGCAGGGCTTTTCTCCCTTTGAGCTCGGTTAATTACGATGATGCAGTGGACTGTACAATTGCATTGTTGACCTGCAGTTCGCAACTTTTCATAGCCTCAGAGCCAACCTCTAACATCGTGCACGTTGCAACATCCTTCTTTAATACGGCCACTTGCGTGACACACTTATCCCAATAGTATGAGTCGGGATCTAGGCGATTGCATTCGAGTTCGTTTTCCATACTGCGCGCCATATCCATGACACACCTGCCCTTCGTATCTTTGTTTTCAATTTTGTCGCATAGAAGATTTCCATTTGTTAGTTTGGCAATCTCATAGTAACAGTTATCCTTCTCCTTAGCTGAGTTGATTTCAGGACAAATGTTCTCGTTCTTTCTGGCAATGGCAAAATGCATGTAGCAATCATCTTCCCATCCTGATTTAGGCATGATTTGAGAACAGGCATCAAAATCATCTGCGCCAATGGCATATTCCTGAATGCATCCATCTTTGATATCTTCATTCAGTGAAGTGCATATGCTCATGTCTTTTTTCTTCACAGCAATACCAGAATAACATTCTCTCCTGTTTACCTGTGCATTAACTTTAGAGCAAAGCTCTTCCTTTCCTGTGTTCACAGCAACGTGCTCATAGCATTGGCTCATGTAACTGGAATCACTAATTTTCTCGCAAGTTGAAACATCATTTGTTTTCGAGCCAACTTCCGAATAACAGCGGTCGATTCTCTTTGCATTATTGCTCGTATCAAGATTGTCACACATGGAAGCATCGCCTGCTTTAACTGCAGCATTGATTTCGTCGTCAGACGCTATGAATTCGCATGCGCTTAGCACGAACATTGCAATAATCAACAGAATCCAGGTTTTCATGATTGACACCCCTAAATTGTGTCTTTATCTTCTAATTTAAATAGTTTATTGAGAATACTACTTATTCACGCGACACGTTCAGGAAACAGTCGCCGCAACTGTTGTATTTTCCTGTTCCGTGTGTATAGCATAGCCGTTCAAGGTTGGTGGGGGATTTTTTCTCGCGTGCAAATCTTTGGAAGAACGGATGGACTCTTTTCGCGACCAAATTTCCACTCTTTGCTTCCCAACCACCTGCTTCGAATCCGTAAGTCAAGAGACCTTCTTCTCGCCGCATTTTTGAAGTGCCCCTTAGCCAGCTCCATGGAGCACCACCAATGATTTCAGCTTGCGTTTTTGCAGTAATTCTGGCATCTATCCAGTGCAAGCCAATTTGAGGATATGCAATATGGTGTGTTACTGCCAGTTTTGCTTCTCGTTGAAATTGTTCAGGACCTCTCGTTATATCGGTCATTACGAACAAGCCAGTTCTAACACCGCTCTCAGCAAATCTTATTGATTCTTCGATTCTTCTCTCAGTGCCACAATCATAACAGTTAGTCCATGGCTCGAGAGAATCATAACCAACACTGAACATGAGCGAAGCATTCAATGATTTCAGGAGATTTGCCGTGTCCGAATCAAAGGTAAGAGACCTTGTTACCGCCACTGTTCTGAACCAGACCCCTCTTGTATTGTATTCCTTCTTGAGTTCAACGAGTCCTTCAAGAATCTCTTTAGGTGTGTCAATATATCCTTCCATTTGTTGAATCGCAGGTGGAGGAAAGAACTCAGCATCCTGTCCAAGTCTCGTCGTTAGGATTTTTTTGTCGGATGGCTTGATTGTGCTTTTGCCTTGAGTCCATTTCATCCCCTTGATTCTTTCATTGAATATTCTCACAAATTCCTCAGATGACACGCGCATTAGCGAGGAAGCAAAAGGAACCCTGTTTTCATACTGTGCATAACAGAAATTACACATTTCATAGGGGTTATACCTTCCATCTGACATTTGATTTGCAATGCAGCCTTGTGATATATCCACGCCCACATCCAAAGCGCACGTATCAAAATATTGGCCTTTACCTCTTCTGACCAGCTTTCCGGGCACGAGCGGAATGGGAACAATGACTGGTTTGGGTTGTAATGCTGCACCTGTTCTCAAGAACGGTTCAGGAGCAGTCTTAGGTGGTTTGTCTCCCGTAAAACGCGCAACATCATTAAGTACGCCTTGGTAAATTAGGTCCGCGAGCTCTCCTTCAACAGACGTGCTCATTTGAACTCCATGAGTCCTGGCAATTTCATCTAGAGCCATGGTTTTTTCAGCACGTGGTTTCTTTTTGTTTACCTTCCAGAAATCAAGTTGGTCAGCGCTCGAATCAATTTGTATTTCGTCTTCAAGATTGAATACTTGAACGTCCTTGGCAAGTTCTAGTCTGAAAAGCGCTTCAGGAGTTGTTTTTAGTAAGTGCACCGAAACAAAGCCAGGCTTAACTCCTGAATAGCTCGCGTGTGCCGCATTTTCTTCTGAAACAAAATGTCTAAGATCAGGTGGTACTGTTCCGAGTTGTGCGCCTTTGGAGTATGTGTGTAGTGCGAAAAGTTCGTTATCGCCTTCAAGAAGACCCAGACGCCAAATTTTGAATGTACTTCTTTTCTTATGATGGTTTACCACTTCAGAATTGGGATTCAAGGGGTATATTTATGCCTGTCTGGGCTCCTGAAGAGACACTTATTTAAAGAGAAAACGTCATTTCAATGGAAAACACTGATTTTGGAGGATAATACAATGGTAAAGGCATACTGCGTTAAGTGCAAGGAAAAAGGCGTTACAATGACAACTCCCGTCATCCACAAGACGGAGCGAGGAGGCTACATGGCCAAGGGAAAGCATGCAAAGTGCGGCACAACCCTCTGTGCTATGATGTCAGAAGTTAAGGCCAAAGCAGCAATCACTTCAGGAGAAGCAAAGAAAGGATACTAATTTCGAATTCTTTTTCTTATTTTTTCATTGTGCTGTCTTCCACAGGATATCAAAGTATTCCATGAAGCTGTTGGCTACATCTTGGGACTTTATGTAGATTGCGCTGGTTTTCTTGCCGAAGATTAGTATTGCAGTTCTGTCTGCCCAGATGTTTATTGCTACGGGGGAAGTATGCTTTATGTATTTGGTCTCTGAGTTTGGAAATTTCTCTCCAGGATAATGTGTCTCGGTTGACCCTTTTTGTCTTACATTGAAGAGCATTTTCGTTTTTATCTTCTTCTCTTCGCGCCACAAGTGTACTTTCTCAAAGAAAGCAAGAACATCTTCTTCATCGCTGCCTTTTGTTCCTCCAATTACATAGCAGGTCTCTCCTGGCTTGAGCATGTCTACCTGTTCCTTGAAGATGATGTTAAGACCTTGCAATCCTGACATGAGCTCGATTTCCTGTTCTTCTCTTCCATCCTCGAAAAGAGATATTAGATTAGGCAGAATCTTTTCTACTTGCACTTTTACTTGGTCTAGGTCCTCGCGTTTCTCCTCTAGATAGGTCAGTATTTGTTTTGGACTGACTGCCTTGAAGTGCTTAACAGAGTTGAGCATGTAGATGGAAACGAGCCCTTTCTGTTGTAGGCGGTCTAGCACGTCATAAACCTTCGAGCCTGCAATCCCTGATTCTGACACTATTGCGCCTCGCGTGGCATCTTTGAGTTCAAGGAGCGCTCTATAAACTTTGATTTCCGAGTCCGTTAACCCTATTGTTCTCAACGCAGTTTCATTCATAGGCACCCTTGAGGGGTACCTAATATTTAAATACTCAGTTTCACACAATAGTAGTAACAAAGAGGTGGGTGAAATGAGCGTCTACAAAACAGGCAAATACGATTCATGGCTTCTGCACGCAAACGAAAGAAATGTGTTGGAAAGGGTGCTTCATGAAAGAAAGGACGAGTGGCTTTCTCCTGAAGGTATTAGTATAGTTGACGTTGGTTGTGGTACTGGCGCGGGTAGCTCCAGAATCTTCAAAGTTCTGGACCATTACAACGTGCCTTTTGTTTACACAGGGGTAGAGCCGTTCCAGGAGATGCTTGACAAGTTCCCCCAAAGACCTGAAACTACACTAGTCAAGAGCACTCTTGAAGATTTCGAACCCAAAGAGCCTGCGGACCTTGTTACAGCAATACATTCTTTGTACTACGTTGCTGACCAGACTGAAGCATTGAGACGAATGTCAAGAATGGGTAAAAGAATGCTTATTGTCTATCATGGTGAGCGAGGAATCAACCAGGTACACCAGCAATTCCCTAAGCTTGTTGCGAAGGGCAAACACCTCATAAGCACGCATAACGACATCACAGACAAGCTGGACGAGCTAGGCATCAAATATGATTGCAGAGTATATGAAACGCAAGTAGACATCAGACCTTGCAAGGAAGAGGGGAATGTGCACGGGAAGAATCTGATTACATTCTTCTTGGAGCAGGAGGAAATTAGCAAAGAGACTGAATCAAGAGTTAGAGAGTATCTTCGAACGTTGCCTGACTTCATGACTCATGAAATGGGGGTAATAATAACAAAATGAGCCTCGAAACCAAAACTCAGGAAACCTGGTTGAAAAGAGCATACAAAAAAGAACTTCCCACGATGGGGAACAACTTACTTGCTGCAGGATTATCTGCAGGACTGACTGCTCTCGTCACAAGATTAGCGCAGAATCATGGAGTGAGCTCAGAAGAGGCTATTGCAGGTATTGCAACAGCAACAGATCTCGTTACATACAATGCAGCATTATTCGGTCAACTGATGTTCAGAGACAGAAAAGAAATCCGTGACCAGAATGGGAGGATTAGCGTTCCGATGATTGCAAGGAAAGCAGGCGAATACTTATCGTTTGGAGCATCTATTTTCTTTAGTTATGGAACTCTAAGAGGTGCAACTCAATATGTGCTACAGAAAGCAGGTGTTGATCCAGTACACGCGTCATTGCAAACGCAAGCAGCATTAACTGCCCTCTACACAGGAATAATGCCTCCTTTGAGGTATGCATTGCAGAATGTTTGGAGGAGTAATTCCAGCTAGTGCTCAACAGCGATTTGTTCCAATCTGGAAGGCTCAACCGCGTTAGCTTGTTGGTGGCTAAGGTAATTGTGGGCTATCACGCCCGAAGTAGCAAGTATTGAACCCGCGATGAGGACTGCATTGAGAGTGTGTCTAGTGTGCACACCGGTATTTTCTGCCCACTGCTTTGCTCTTTCCGGTACGATGCTTGCCGGGTCAACTAAATATTTGTCAAGTATTCTTAGGACCTTTGGTCCCAGGGCAGCACTTACTGCTGCTGTTGCTACACTCCCGAAGGCAATTTTCTTCCAGTCAGTTTCTCCTGCTGACAAATAAACAATAGGTCTTATCACGAGAGAGGCAATTCCTGCAATCTTCCTGTCCGTACTTGTAATTGTGATGTTAGTGTCTGAAAGATCAACACCTTTACGGGCGTAATAGAGTATTCTTCCTTCTATAACTGCAGGTAATAATAGGTAAGTCGTACTTGTAGTGACTACTCTGGATTTAAGACTGACGTCCCACGAAAGGCCTATGGCAGATTCAATTCCTGCACCTATTGGATTAAAGAAAATAACTGCACCTGTGGCCAAAGGAGCAAGCTTCTTCGTTAGCGTACCATAAAGCGAAACTGGATTCATCTCTTCGGGACTGTGCCCGAGTTTAAAATAGTAGCCCTGTCCTGATTCTATTCTAAAAGAAAACCCGGATAACGCAAGACAAACTGCTAGGTTCGGAAGGACTATGAATACAAAATCTTACTTTTTCTTCTTGAGAAAGTACCACAAGGAAATAAGCATTAAGAATGCTAATACAAAGAGTATTGTCGGAAGAATAGCTTCTTGCAATGCCAAAGAGTAAACTTTTTCACATCCGCCTGCTGGCGAAGGAGGAATTCCTATGGCATAATCATAACACCGCACTGGTGCATTGTACAAAGAGAAAGTTATGAATATCGCCCAAAGAACAGCTAAAATAATGAATATTGCCAGAACTCCTTTCTTGTTTTGCTTTAGGAAGTCAGTTATTGACACAGAACTCTTCATGTGCATTTCTTTAAATACTTTTTTAGAATCTTTTTGCTGTATGTTCTTATCTAAATCGTGGTTTGTGAAAAAAGCATAGTTTACAATGGGAAGTAGCATATCATGCATACTGGATGGGAATACTCCCTTCCGAACCACAGTTCATCAACTAGGAATAATTAACTATCCTTTCTTTTGTTTGCCTTTATTAACCAGTAGAGTTATTACAAATGTTACTGCAAACACCATTAACCCAAATAGCAACAATTGAGTAATATTCCAGCTCGGATGGACAAGTTTTGCTACTCCCACCGCCACCATTCCAATAAGCAACGATAAAAGCATTTTAGTTGTGCTGTTCACCTGCATAATTGCGTTCTTCATTTTTGTTCACCCATTCTGTAATCTCAAATCAACTGGCTTATTGCGAGCCCTACGATTATTTCTGCTATTAAAGCGAGTAACATTGACACCTGCCCTTCTTTAGTATGCCTATATTTGTACCAGGCATTCCAATCCCATTTCACCTTTCATGGCATCAGTTCACGACCAATCTAGGTACTTGGTGTGGACGGATTGAAGTATATAAAGGTGGTCTCTATGTTCCTATAAGCCCTACAGTTAGGAGAAATTTAGAGTAGCCCCGCACGGAGACGATTCTGCCGGGAATGAGGACTCGACACTATTCCCCTTACAAACAATATTTCCACATGTAGGGGGAAAACTTTATATACTATAGTCTCCTCCTTCTGTTCATGGCTTACATTCACAAGAAAAAGGTTGGTAATCAAACATATTATACGCTCAGAGTTTCCGAGCGGAAAGGCAGCAGGGTTATCACTAAAGATATCTGTTCTTTGGGTACTGACCTCTCAAAGGTTAAGCTTGAAGACTTGGAAACGAAGTATCACGACAAGATACGCAGGTCACATAAGACGTTGAAGAGGTTTCTGGAATCAAATGTTTATGAGAAGAAAGCGCAGGCGCTCAAACTCAAGAAGCAAGAGTTATTGCTCAATAAGCACAGTGAAATTATTGAAGCCACTAGACTTCATTATATCAGCAGGTTTCTAAAACTGGATGCCAAAACCAGGAGAGATATTCTTGAGAATTTTTTGATAAGTTTTGCTTCTAACTCAACGGCTATTGAGGGCAATACGATAAGCATGAAAGATGCCGCGCGACTCTTGCGGGAGGATATCATCCCTAAAGACCACACCATGAGGGAAGTTTATGACCTTACGAACACGAGGAAGGTGTTCTTTGAACTGATTGAGGGTATGCCTCGGCTGAGTAATGACGTAATGGTGAAAACTCATGATGGCCTCCTTGACAACATAGATTTACGTAAAGGATTCAGGAATCACGACATTCATATCTTGGGACAGCCATTCGAGCCCAGCCCTGCAATCCATGTGAAGAATGACGTGGGTATTCTTTTGAAATGGCATGCTGAGAACATGAATGAATTGCACCCTTTCGTGCTCGCAGTGATGTTTCACCACAAGTTCGAGAGCATCCATCCGTTCAGCGATGGCAACGGTCGTACGGGAAGGATGCTGATGAATCTAATATTGATAAAGGCAGGATACCCTCCTTTCGTAGTACATCGAAAGGACAGGGAGGAATACCTTGATGTGATGAGCCGCGCAGACAAGGCGATACGCAAGAGCATCATAGCTATCGATTCGAATTATGAGCCTCTATTGAAATTCATGGTACAACAGCTTCAACAATCATACTGGGACATCTTCCTGTTCTAGGATGAATTACATCCTCCGAGATTTGTTTGTAATAGCCCCGCCCGGACGTGATATAATCCTGGCATCCGAGAGGACTCGTTTTCTGAAATTAAGTCTTGAAAAATGAAACAAGTATCACTATAAGGCCGATTGTGCCTAATATACCCATTCCAATAAATAGGATCATTAAAGCATTAAGGCCTGAATTACCCACGTTCTCAACCGCTTCTCTGGTTTGAGTATCTTGTTGGGGTATGCTGTCATGAATTGCTCCAAAGACTGCCCCAAATATGATTAATACAAAGATAAATACGAGGGTTCCTCGAATATCATCAAAAATATGTTGAAGCATGGAATCTGGTAGTTTCTCGGGATATATTAATCTTGTTCCGATTTTGTATTGGTAAACGAAATGTTG
>JBDRGA010000031.1:0-21445 GCA_043818175.1 Candidatus Woesearchaeota archaeon
AATCCTGAAGAAGAAGTATTCAAGGAATCCGGGCAAATTAATGCACTGGACTTAAACAAAGTAAAGATTACTAAGGAACAGATGCATGAGACAGCTGCAAAGTACATGCGGGAAAATCATTCTGCCGAGATTGTAAAGACAATGATGTCCATCTTGCAGCACCTGGACAAGCAGATTTGGAACGTTACGTGCGTAACAAACGCATTCCACGTTGTGAACATAAGGATTGATGCTTCAACTGGTGAGATTCTTGACACTTCAAAGTTCAATGTGCTTACAACCGGGGCTGGAGGGCTGGGAAGCACTTCCACCGGCAAATAATGACACTTCTAAACCTTTTGAACCCATTGCAATGCAAGGTTCCCAAACAGTATACTTCCTAACACCCATTCTGGGACAACCAAGTATTAAAAGGGTCTTTCCCCAGGGCTTCTAGTTGGGAAAAATGACAGCAATCAGCTTCGACCCAAAAAACAAGAGCAAGCAACTCACGAGCTTCTTCAGCGATGAAGACGAGTAACGAAAGTTCGCCTGCTTGAATCTATCCTGTTATTAGGTTTCTATGTTATCACGTTATCAAATCTTGGTGGCGAACTTTCGGAATTGAAAATCTCGCATAAGCGACATTTTCAATAAGTGATAAATACTACTTATTCTTCGCACGCTCATGATTGTAGCACTTACAGGCCTTACTGGTTCTGGAAAAACAACAGTAGCAGATTTCTTCAAAGACAAAGGATTTCAGTACTTCCGGTTTGGACAGGTTACTATTGACAACCTGACAAAGAAAGGTCTTCCAATAAACGAAGCGAACGAAAGAGCGGAACGCGAAGCCATACGAAATCAATATGGAATGGGGGGCTTTGCCAAGCTAGCAGTTCCAATACTCGAGAAGATGCTGAAGAGTGGCCCTGTGCTTGCTGACAATATGATGAGCTTTGAGGAATACACTCTTCTCAAGGATTATTTCAAAGACCAAATTCAGGTTGTATCTGTACAAGCCAGCCCAGAAACTAGAACACGAAGAATTGCTACAAGAACTGTAAGACCGTACACACCCGAAGAGACACGTTCACGAGACCTCCACGAAATCGAAGTCCTGCACAAAGGTGGCACGATTGCAATGGCGGACATTACAGTGATAAACGAGGGAAGCGTTGAAGAGCTCAACGAGCAGCTTAAACAAATATACTCCAAACTGGGGGTGGAAGAATGACTGAAAAGAAACTCGCTTATGGACAGAACCCTGATTTCAAGAGACCTTCGTGGGATGCGTATTTCCTCGATATAATGCATACTGCAGCAAAGAGAGGAAATTGCGATAGAGGGAGAACTGCAGCAGTTATTGTGAAGGACAAACGTTTAGTTGCAACGGGTTATGTTGGTGCGCCTGCAGGTTTGCCCACCTGCGATGAAGTAGGACATCTGATGAAAACAGTCTACGATGAACGAGGTGGACAGCACCAGCATTGTGTGAGAACAACACACGCAGAAGCAAATGCAATTGCCCAGGCAGCAAGACATGGAACAAGCGTAGAAGGTGCGACTGTTTACATGAAGCTGGCACCATGTCTTGATTGTGTTAAACTGATGATAAACGCAGGAATAAAGAGAATCGTTGCAGAAAAGAGATATCATGCAGATCATGATTCGGTGCAAATGTTGAAGGATGCAGGCGTGCAGTTCGACTGCTTAAGTAACGAAGAAGAGCAGTATGACAAGATGCGCTAGCAAGCAATCGTCTTCTCTCTACTCGTCAACCCGCTCTTTATCCTGCACTGCCTTTTCAGCTCTTTGCTCAAGAACCTTACCAATTCAGCATTTGCCTTGTTCTTATCAGCAGGTGCCTTGATTGCTATAATGACTTTTCCATCGAGAATTTCTATAATTTCAGTTTTCGAAGCGTTGGGCTTTACTTTAACCCTAAGAAGATTATCTTTAACTAAAGAATCTAACTCTTGTCGCGCCATGTGAACTTGCATTTATCGCAACGTAAGAACTTTGTCTCGGGCTCGTCACCCGCCCTTGTCTGTATTAACCAATATCTTGCTTTTCCATTACCACACTTAGGACAGTCAGCGTCCGTTAAAGGTAAGGCTTCAGCGTGTTCCTTCATCACGCCTTTGGGCACTTCTTCTCGTTTAATCTTCTCAACCATAGCAGGTGCAGCGTCTTTCTTCACATAACCACACGAGCATTTCAATACATTCTTTCCCTTCTCGGGCCTTGGCCTGAGCATCGCTCCACAATCCGGACAGAACAACATATTTTAGGAAAGGACGCCAAAGGGTATAAAAACGTTTTGCTTAGTGAAGCACTGCTCTAAGGGAATCCACTGCAAGAATCTTCACCCACCCAAGCCAGGGGATTCTTATGACTGCAACGCCGAAGACCTTGTCCTGCCTCACGAGCTTCTCGTTAAGTGTTAGATCCTGTATTTGACGCTCGTTATGGTCCCCTTTTGTCTCGTAGTATAATATCCCTTCCTCAGTCCATGTTCGAACAACACGGTGAATGATAGGGTAGTCTTTACCTGACGCATAAACAATTACGTCACCAACCTTAATCTTATCAGGCTTCTTTCCAATTAAAATCATTATGTCTCCTTTGTTAAAACCACTGTCAAATGGGAAAGTCTTGAAGTCAGCTTCATTCAGATTTCGCTCAAGATACCATTCCTGCTGAGTACACGCACCTGAATCACAAACAGCCGGACTGTGCCACCAATCATCAAAAGAACCTCTATGCTCCATGCTCTCGGAAACAACAGCAACCACGGGCAAGGGTGTTCCCATGATGAGGCCTAGTCCAGGATAGAGGATGAACTTTATGAGCACAAAAGCCAATATTATGTTAACAATCCAAGACCATATGCTGTTGTCATGCCAGATAAAGAACCACGCCTTACCGTACCATGAATCCGGCTTCTTCCTTGGCTTCTTCATGCATTAGGGCAACTCAGAGCATTTAAATGGGTTGTGATTTAACAACACAGAGCATTTAATAACGGCAAAGCGCTTTCCTTCAACATATGGCACTTCGAAAATGCGCAGTCTGCGGAAAGGGAATAAAGGAAGGGAGTTTCTGCAGTGAGCATTCTCCTCAAGGGATTACGTATGCTCCTTTTGAAGTGAAGGCATGCCAGTGCGGAAGGATGCTTCTTGGTGGTATTTGGAAGCCTGTAAAGGACATGCCCGCCACTTTACGTAGAATCGTCAAAGACAGAGTAACCGAGCATCCTGTAACAATACATGTTCCTAATGTAAGTAAACCAATGCCCAATAAAACGAAAGACATTGACGTAACAATTCGACACGGCGGCAATGAATACATTGTGCCTTTACGCATCATCGGAAAACAATGCGATTTATGCTCTCAAGATACAAAGTACTTTGAGGGAATGATACAGGCAAGAAACCTTAACGAAGAAAGAGAAAATGCTTTGTTGAAGTACGTTAACGATGCAGCACCAAGACTAAAAATAACAAAAGAAGTCAAGATGGAAACGGGCAAGGATTATTTTATTACAAGCAATTCAATTGCATCAGGAATTTGCGACAAGATGTACCGCCGTTTTGGAGGCGTTCTAAAGAAAAACGAACAGTTGTTCTCAAAAGACAGACAAACCCAAAAAGAACTTTTCAGAATGTCATTCTATCTTGAGCTTCCCGACTTCGATAAAGGAGATGTTGTATTGCAGGAGGATAAGCTCGTTTACATTCGCTCTCTTGGAAAACAAATAAAGGGTGTGAACTTGATAACAGGAAAGAACGCACTGGTTTATCCTGAAAAAGAGCACGAGAAGATGGAAGTTTACAAGCTGGAAGTTGTTCAAACTCATCCGCGAGTAACTGTTCTGCATCCCAAAACATTCCAGGCAGAACAAGTACAGAACACGGTTGATGCTGAGGTTGGAGAGAAGATTGACGTGGTCTTGCACAAAGGGGTTTATGCTGTAGTATCACACAAGTAAAGATGGCCGAAGAGAAAGAAGTGAAGGTGAGAATCCTTCAAGAAGTAAGCGTTCTGGAAGTTAAGGAAAAGCTGGAACAGATGTTTCACGTCAAATTCAGTGAGCCAAAGCAAGACAAGGATGTTTACATTGATACAAAAGACAATTTCTACTACAATCACAGTCATGCATTGAGAATACGGAATGACAAAGCCATAACGTACAAGGCAATCTTCAGAATTCCAGAGAGGAAAGAACACCCATGGTTCGTCCTTGAAGTTGAAAAAAAGTTTCCAGTCTCAAGAACTGATGTTGAGGAATTGTTTAGAATTGCGAATATCAAATGTGAAAAGAAGCTATCTGAAAAAATTGACGCAGAAAGTATGAAATCGATTTTACGTGAGCTCAACTTCGTTGAAAGAGTGGTTGTAGAGAAGAAAAGGATGAAGGCCAACGCTCAGGACTTCGAGTTATGTCTGGATGAAGTCAAAGACCTTGGATTATTCGTGGAGATAGAAGCAAAAGATGTCAAACTTCTAGGACAGTTCTTACGGTCATTCCCGTTCAAGAGCGAAGAAATCAGGTTCGGGTACGACCGGTTATACGCACAAGAAGTGTTGCACATGCCAATTACAGATTTTACTGAAAGATTTGAGAAAGACCATGACTGGAACTATTTGAAAGGACAGAAACAGCTCGTCGAGGAACTCCTTCGTAGCGAAACATATGTCAGCGCTACCAGACAGCACAATAGGTAGTGAACTATTGTCAGGTATGGTCGAAATGTAACAACCTTAGAATATTACTTGAATTTCACGTCAAATTCACGCATAATCTCTCTCCCGACTTCTTCCCTGACCTTCCTGTTCTCGGCGTAAGTCGTCTTAACCTTTGCCTTGCCTCTGAACTTCATGAACTCCTTAATCAGTTTTTCACGGTCATCTGAATCAAGCTTGTCCCTGATGGCCTCCCTGATAAACTCAGTCTTCGTGCTGTAGCCCTGAACTGCCATGGAAGAACCCATGCGCCTAAGCAATGCATTGTCCAATTTTATGGTAACGCTCTCCATAAGACATAGTAAGACGAAGTAGTTTATATGCATTTCGCTTCAACTCCTAACGACCTTCCATTGAATGTCAAAGTAATTCCCCTAACGGGCAAAGTCTACAGAAATTCCTGCACAACCAAAGTGTAATCATCAACGTGCCTCATCCATTTTTCAACATCTGTTTTCTGGGCGTTGCGCTGAGCCCAATTATTTATTGAACCAACGATTGATTTAGGAGAATATCTAATGGAATAGAAGATGTGATAGTAGAGATATGAAGGGCTTGATTCTGGCATGCCTTGGCTATCTAATCCGTAAACACCATCAGTAGCAATCACAAGTTTGTCTCTCCTACCAACAACCATAACTGGATTACGATTCATATATCTTAAATGTCCAAAATCTAACTCTGGCAAAAGGGAGAGAAAGCCAAGCTTTCCACAGTTTCTTACATTCACATCTGACTCAGGGTTAACGATAAAATTATTATTTGCGTGGTTATAGACCAATACGGCATTCTCCGCGAAATTCAAGATTCGTAAGTGTCCTGCATTATCTAAGTACGAAACTGTCAAGGCAAGTTGCTCGGATTTGTTTGCCAAATCCAGATCAAGCTCTAAAACAGCACGCTCAAGTTGAGAAATTCTGCCAGCGACAAAGGCATGTTTAATAGATTGGATTTTTGCACGTATCAGGCCATGCAATACGTTGGCTGAATAACCATGTCCCCGGGCATCACTAACAATTGTAGTGACAACACCATTTCCTGTCTCTTCCACTTCAAAAGTATCTCCACTAGAATCACCTTTTGCAGGCATGTAGAAAACGGCACCTTTTACTCTCTGACGAGTAAATTCAAATGGATTTTCGCCCAGAGAATATTTTACTACAGAATCACTTGTGTCGCTTATTCGCCATCCGTGCATGAATGCCAACTCCGCTGTCTGACCAGATGTTACATTTGCTTTAGGAAATATCCTTCAAGCGAGTCTCCAACAAGGTTGTCCCTTCTGAATATTTGACATGCTCGGTAGTATAGGTCAGGAACCGAGTATATTTTGTATTGACCACCTCGAGACGCTAACACTGCTTCAGGAAGCACAAACTCAAAAAACAGTTCGCGATCTCTGGCGACTGGCCTCACTAGTCTAATTGTACCAAAATGCGATGTCAACATTCTTCGAAGCTCGAAACGTATTTTATCTGGGTTGTCTAAAGGAAATGTATCACTATCAAGCAAGGCTACATCGAGATCCAAGTGAGAATCAGGGGGCACTTCCGTAGCGGTCATGCAAATAGAAAGTTTCAAAAATATATAAAGATGATGAATATACCTTTCAATAGTGCGTTGTTACTGGAAATGTTTCAGAAATCAAAGAAGATATTCAATAATCTTCCAAACTGAACTGCACATTGCTGCAATCATCTCGAAACTAAGTTCTTCGACTTCAGTGCGCATACCACCACCCAAACCAAAACACATAAATAGGATAATCATATTTCTATGATTAAGATGGACTTTGAAGTAACAAAAATCGGAGAACGAGGACAGGTTGTAATTCCACAACCACTCAGAGAACTACTCAGCATAAACAAAGGAGACAAGTTCATCGTCACTTCTACTGCAAAAGACACTCTAACTTTCAAGAAGATGACACGCCCTGACCCAGAAGAATTCCGAAAACTGCTGGAAAAGACACAAGAACACGCGCGCACCCACAACCTCACTGAGAAAGACATGTGGGAAGCCATCCGGAAGGTCAGGGGAAGAAGAAAGTAGTACTTGGGATTTTTGAAGGTATCCAAATAGTAAACCCTGAAGAATTTGTAAGAATCATGCAAGGATATAGTTGATGCACTTTCATCTGCAAAGATTCAACAATACTCAGATTACAAGTACTCCAGCACAACTAATGTATAATCATCCTCATGCCTCAAATCCTTCTCAAGAATGCGCTTTGCAGCATTCCTAGAAGCCCATCCATTAATTGAATTCACAATTGTCCTGGGAGAATATCTAATTGCATAGTAAATATGGAAATAGAGATAAGACGAAGAAGATTCGAGTTCACCCTCGTTGTCAATGCCATAGACACCGTCCGTGGCCAATACTAGCTTGTCTCCCTTAGCTACAGTTCGGACAGGAGTTCGCAATGCCCGCCCAATCTCTTGTCTAGCTGAGTCACGAAACATCGAAAGCCATCCAAGTTTTCCACCGTTATCGACATTTATATCGGATTCGGGAGTAACAATAAATCTGGCATTGCTTCTATCATACAGCAAGACCGCATTCTCTGCAAAATTCAAAACACGCAAGTCCTTGTTTCTTGAACTGTACGCAACAGTGAGAGCTAGCTGTTCATTCAGACCTTCCAATCTAGAGTCCAGGTCAAAAACAACGTCTTCTAATTGTCTAACATTCCCGGCAACAAAAGCATGCTTGACATTTTGAACCCCTTCTGACACTTGTTGCTGAGTTCGCCATGCTCCAGCCCCATGTCCCTTAGCGTCGCTCACGATTACAGTTAAGGTTTCGCCATCTGACTCTTCTACCTCGAATGTATCTCCACTCAAATCACCTTTTGCAGGCATGTAGAAAACTCCTCCACTTACTGTCTTGGTTGTGAACACATAGCAATTCTCAGAAAGTGCATGCTTCAAAACACCCTCACTATTCTGATTCAACTGCCAGACTCTTCCCATGATACCACATCCAAACTCAATAATCTACTAATCTTCAAATTCTCTCAAATGGTATGAATTTGTATGGTCTCCAACAATGTTTCCAGCCCCACCGGGAACCATCATGCGTATTCGTCTGTATGTTTTCTCATCAGAATAAATGACATACACACCACCATGCGAACCGAGAGCAACCTCTGGAATGATATACTCTAAGTACAATGTCCGTCCTCGGCTGCCTTCTTCAGGTCGCGGAGGCATAATTCTAACAGACTGAATCCCAGAATTGAGCATTCTCCTCAATTCGGCCAATATCTTATCTGGATTGTCGAGTGGGAACTCTATGGAATCAAATAGCGCAGCCTCTACCTCGAGTGTACCCCCATTTGTGGCTGTCCTTGTTGCCATTATTGGAGAATACTTCTGAGATATTTAAACATAGTGAAACATTAGTCAAAGTACTCATTGAATCTCACGAAATTAGAAAATATTTCAGTCAGTAAGAAAATACTTCAATAATCCTCCAAACTGAACTGCCCCTTCCTCTTGTTGGATTTGAACATTGACTACATTGTCGCTTTGATTTCGCGAAGTCTTGATTCGAGACCATTAGCAAGGAAACCTACAACCAGTTTGGCAGGCAAGTCCAGCTTCCTTTCTTTGAGTCGAGAAAGCAAATTTCTCCCCTCAACATATTCCTCTGCCTTCCACGCACCAACTTCAGGCATGACACAATTATTGTCCCTAAGATACTCAAAGCTGATTCCAGCAGGTAAGGCCTCGCGTGGTATAAACACAATGCCGCGCTGAAGCTCCGATCCAAGGTCTCCGATGGCATATATCCTTCCTTGCGCCTCAGCCAACTCAGGCACGTCCGCGGAGCGAATCTTCGAACACGCAGAAATGAATGCCAAGTCCTGAGGCACACCAAATGAATTCCTGTACAAATCTGCCAGTTGGGCCCTAGTGCTTATTGTCGCTTCAATTCTTCGCTGTCGCTCAAAAGCCATGGCGTCAAGAAAAGTGGAAAGCATACATCTGATGTCTCGACCTAGTTCAGTTCTGTACTCACTAACAGTTCCCTGGAGTAGCTGCCCAAGCATGGTTTTTGGATAAGATTCTGTTGCCATGGACTGCTTTAGGTCCAGAATCATAGCTTCATATGACGCATACTCAGGAGGAAGTTGCACATCCCCATCAGAGATATCGTCGATTCTTCTGCAAAGATGGTACGCAGGAAATGCGCCTGGAAGAAGACCAACCTGCGCTCCTGGAATAACACGTAAAAACATCGAAGTGTACGAACCAATCATGAGTGCCACTGATATTTTGAAGTACTTATCAGTTCTTTCAAACAACTCCCAGTGATACCATGTACTCCAATGGAAAGTTTTCATTCGCTGTGTCATTATACGGGTCGGATCCCAGAGTGACTCTCCTACTGAAACCATTGCCTCAATAATCCTCCAAACTAAACTGCCCCTTGCGTTTGTTTGGCTTGACTTTCACTTTGTCTTCGCTCAGGTCCTGTCCTACCTGCTTCTTCACATCCAAAGCAACGGCCTTGCCCAACAATTGTGCTAGCTTTGAAACGTCAACACGCTTCACGTCTGCAATTGATTTTATTCCATTGAAGAACATTTTTCTCGCGCGGACTCTTCCAACACCTTTCAGCTTCAACAAAGGCAGAAGTTCTTCTCGCACTCCATTCTTTAATCTGAATCGCATCGTGGATACTTCCTTCACCTGTTTTCTCAAGTGTTTTTCTCAAGTCAGGCAGTTTCGCGAGTTCCTCGAGTGAGTAGAAAAGCCAGTCTCCTCTCTCAAGTTTTGCGTGCACTTCCCCAGGTCTTACATTGTAAAGCTCTAACATTTGCTCTTCCGTATATTCTTCACACCAATCAAACAAGAAGGAAGCAGTTTTAATGCTCTCGAGGAATTCTTCGTAACCATATTCAAATTGCGAGGGCGCCAAAGCAAGAAAGTTATTCTCGTACTCCACTTCCTTTGCAACCACGTCTTCGTATTCTGCAACCCTGACGTTGAGCAAAGGACGCATCTCGATTGTATTGGCAACTAAGTGCAACCAGGAGAATGGTTTGGTGCTTATTGCAGTGGCTCTTCTTAGACCATCGAGCAATTGCTTTCCAGTATAAGGGTCAAGGTAAAGTTCTGCAACTCTTTTTCCAAGTAAAGTTGCTTCAAGTGATTCATCACCAATCGTGTCTGCTGAAACGAAGTCACTTGTAGAGTCTTTCAGGAACTCCCAATCCCTAAGCTGTTTTACTGTTTTCCTCAAGAACTGGTTAAGCTTTGCTAAATCACCGTACTGGTAAGCATAGAAAGTTCTAGAAAAGAAATCATACAACGAATCCATATCTCTGACGAAGTTTGAAGCAATTAAGGATAGAACGTAAGTTCTCAAAACTGGTTCAACTGCAAGCTTTGAATCAATCTGTTCAGGGTCACCTTTCAGATAATGTTCGGTGATTGCATCTGCTTCTGATTCTGTTTGAGCAATACAAATAGCTTCTCCATAATCTTCCTTGCCGGGACGGCCAGCTCTGCCACAATTGTGAACTAAAATATTGTTTGCAAAATAATTAGAATTAGTTTCAACAGTAAGGTTATACACTTCCGTATTTTTGAACTTCCTGTCACTCTTCTCAATTCTATGAAACGAGTGTTTAAATTCAGAATCGTGAAAATTATTTATGTTGTTATATTTACTATAACTCAGATTAAAATTGGTTTTTAAAGGTTTCATGTATATTGCAAGATTCTTCATATTCCACTTATTTGTGATTTTAACTCCGTAAACTAATTTACTGAACTTTACATTCTTCCCTTTCAGATAGTTTGTTTGACCTGCTTTTTCACGTTTTATGATGGATGATACACCCAGCCTATTCATTAGTAACTGAACGTCACGTGAAAAGCGTTTACTAGCAGTTGAGAAATGGACTCTCTTATTCTTAGAGTAAGACCCATCCCCGTCAAAAACTCCAGCCAAATAAGCGCCAATTAATTCGGGAGCTGCAGAATATAAGAATTTGGGGGCTCGAATAATAAAAGATTTTTTGCCATGAGGTATACCAAAATGATCTTTTAGTACATCTGCTAAAAGAGTGCAGCCCTTTTCTAGACTATAGACTCCTTCTTTGTAAGCTAAATACGCTTTTCCTTCAACATATTCTGCTAAAACTCTAACTGCTTTATCAATTATTTTTCTGTTTTTGTTAGAAATTCTAATCTTAACATATCTGCTTCCTGTTCTCTTATCAATAGTGCTTGTCAAAGTACCATCAGACGCGATAATGCCCACCAACCATAAAAAATCTTCTTTCAAAAATTCAGGGAAACTAATTGTATTTCCATATTTTGATTTTATTCTGGATATTTTTAGGTTTTTGGAATTGCCATTTCCAATCAAATTATGCAGCTTGATAACCTTATTTATCGCCAAAGCCTTCTTATTATACTTATACGCGTAAACATTATTTTTTTTAATATCTAATATTTCTCCCAATGCACTATCGCTTAGATTATTTCTTTCCTTTGCTTTAACAATCCATTCCCCCGCATTTGGTACATATACATCTGACTTTGGAATAAAATCAACGAAGGGAATTTTTGAATTTCCTTTGAATAGATACAAATTTACGAACACAAAATCACCAGATTGTATTGTTCCCGCTGGTTTCCAGACATATTTACCTTTAGCAAAACAATAAACAGGATGGTTAGAAGTTAATCTCAAAGAAAATCCATCGATAGTTGTTAGAGTTATGAGATTATTAACACTTCTTCTGTGAATCTTCTTTACTTTATTGTATGATTTCTTTGATGTAGTTTCGTCATAAGTCAATACGAAATCATCAATATTTATTTCTGAAATCTTCTTTTCTCCAGTTTTTACAGTGATTTTTGTATCACCTGGCACACACATCTGCGCGTACTCAAGAACTGGAATGTCTGCCATACCCAACCTACCATACCGTTTCAAATCCCGTATTACAGTCCTGAATGCAGGAAGGTCAACGCCCATGGCCAATGTTGGCGTTGCAACGATGATTGTTACGACTCCTGACCTAAAATTATCCTCGATCAACTCCCTCTGCTTACTATGAAGACCTGCATGATGAAATGCAATACTCTTCCTTAAGCAAGTGCCAAGGCGTTTGCATTGTTTTGTTGGTGTGGATAATACCAATTCTGCCTTAACACCCAATTGAACATGAGCCGGCTTGGAGTCCTTTACTTTCCTCGCAATCTGTTCAGCAAGGGACTCGGCACCTCTTTTGGTATTGACGAAAATGATTGCCTGCTTGTTCAGTTTCAAGGTGTCCAGCGCGATATCTATTGCTGGAGTGTTCGAGAGCTCAGGAATGGACATAGTTCTGGATGACACAGATTTGTAATCAACTTCACCTATTTAACGCTTATCAAAAGAAATTCAAATTATTACAGCGTTGCGCAAATTGGCAAAGTCCTTGTCTGCAGTAAGAATTCGGGCAGACAACTGACGCGCAACCGTAGCAACGATGGAATCCGCCGTGCTAATCTTCGGCTTTTTTGCACGTAGCTCAACATACAATTCCCCTGCTTTCTCCGCTGTGGCAGGGTCCAGGTTAACCGGGTTGCACACACTAAGAATAATTTCCCTGAACTGCGCGAAGGGTAGTGAATTTTTACAATAGAAGGAGGAAAGTTCAGCAAATGTAATCGCACTCACAACTATTTCATTTGAGGCATTCTCCACCACTGCCTTCACTTTGTCACCCTTAACACTACCCTTGAAGTACTCCACCCACGCAGACGCATCTACAACATATCGCATTTTTCCAGTTGACTCGTGAACTTATCCTTTGCAGTAAATGAAGGCAGGCCGGGACACAGGCCGAACCCACTCTTCCTGACCTTCTCCACAGTTATACGAACCATCTGGTTCTCACCGATGCCTGCATGCTCTGCAAGGGTCTTTGGAATAGTGACTATTAACGAGCCGCCAAGCTTCCGAGTTGTTGTGAGGGTTTCCATTGTTATATTGCAAGTATAATATTGTTGTATTTAAAGTTATCTATTTTAAGGGAGAGAAAAAGAACTGGGCCCGGCGTGATTTGAACACGCGACTTCGAGAGTCAGCTCATCTCTGGGCTCACTTCACTCGATCGCTGAGCCAAAGTGGCGTATCAGTTTTGCCGCCATCCATTTCTGAACGGCTCGAGCACTCCACCAGGCTAAGCTACGGGCCCTTACACGACGAGAGTCCCAAGCGGTTTATAAAAGTATTGTCGTTAAAAGAGAAGGCCGGAATTTATATATAGTCCGACGCTAAATAAAGACAACATGCAGGTGCATGACTGGGATGAGATTGCGAAAGATTACTTTCATGGTGTTGTGTCGCCTTTTGCTAACAAGGTCGAGAATCCTTTGTATGCTGACCTTAAACAAATTCAACATCCAGAGAAATTACACGTTATCGACCTTGGATGCGGGATAGGAAATTTGGTTCCGCACGTGCAAAACTTTGCAAGAGTGGCTTGTGTTGACTTTAGTCCGGGAATGCTTGCAGAGGCAAGAAACAAATATGGTCATCTTGAACATGTTACGTTCCATGAGAAAGACATCACCGAACTTCACGAATTTCACAGTAAGTTTGATGTTGCAGTTGCAGTGAACAGTTTTGTAATGCCTGACATGAGAATGATACAGAAAGCATTCGACGAAGCATTTGCCGTGTTGAAAACTGGAGGGAATTTCTTTGGTATCTTTCCCGCAATGGAGAATGTTGCATATATGTTCTTGCTTGCTTACGAAAGACATTACGAGAACCTAAAGAGCCCGAAGAAAGCATATGAACGCGCTTCATCAGACGTGCAGGCT
Organism: Candidatus Woesearchaeota archaeon; assembly: GCA_043818175.1. Lineage (GTDB taxonomy): Archaea > Nanobdellota > Nanobdellia > Woesearchaeales > JBDRGA01 > JBDRGA01. The sequence goes on from JBDRGA010000031.1 coordinate 13,569, forward strand.
GATTCATACGACTTCAAGACAGGACACGTTGAAGAAGAAGGATTCCAGAAACACTATTACCTGCACGGAATTCTACACAGACTGAAGAAAGCAGGCTTCTCTTCAATTGAATTCAGCAAGGTAAAATACCCGTGGAAGATGGCACCGGTGCTCAACAACACCGAATATGCCAAAGAAGAGCATTGGTGGGATTGGTACGTTAGGGCTAAGAAATAATTATCGAACGAACGTTCCAGTAATCTCCTGAAAGAACACTTCCTTTCCGTTACGAAGAATTGATTCCCGTCCTTTAAGACGAGGCTGCTTTTGTCCAAATGGTACGTCCCATTTCGCGTCAAACGTGTAGACAAACTCGCCTTTCTCGAATCTTTTCGGACCACGGAAAGGAAAATCGCCAGGGAACGTCATTAACGCTTCGCCTAGGAATGGCCAGATTTCCTCTTTAACTTCTTTTTCTGGAATTCTTGAATCTATAAGGCCCTCGTATGTCATTCTCCAAATGGTGTTGCCACTGAAGTTCACTATCTCTGCACCCGGAGCATCGAAAGACCCATGGTACTGATCAACGTACTCCCAGTCACCTTCCCTGAAGACATAGGTTGTGCCACCTGGAATGAGAGGAGGCTTGACTCTTGTCTTGGCTTTAACTTCTGCCGGAGCTGCATATGTGCTCCTATGTGCTTTTGCTAGAAATTTCAGGAAACCTGGCATGAACTCTGGCTGCTTCATTCTATTGGAAATGTTCATACAATTATGAATCTTTCGTGCGAGTGGCCAGTGAGGATAAAAGGCGTCCCCGGCCAGGATGCATTAGCGGGGTTAAGCATATAAAGACAGAAGCCATTTACCAAATATGAATACAAAAGAAGTGTGGCTGAGGCGAGCAGAGGGAGATTTCAAGGCCGCACTCTTGCTTCAAGAGCATGGAATGAACGCGCCTTCAACATTTCATTACCAACAAGCGGCAGAAAAGGCACTTAAATACGGCTGGCTGAAGAATAGTCTTCCATTGCAAAAAACCCACGATTGCTACGTGCTGGCTTCCAAGCTTGAAGCTACGCAAGAGATTCTGTATTCAGCTGATTTGTTGACTTCTTTCTACATAATGTCAAGGTACCCTGATGTGGGAATAGCGAATCCAACCCCAGAAGAAACTGAAAAAGCGAAGAAAGCCGCGGAGGAAATACTGAAATGGATCAAGAAAAAATATTCTCAAAAATGAAGAAAGAGTTATCAACAAAAATCAAAGTTTCAAAAATCTACCTTTTCGGATCAAGGGCAACGGGCAGTGCTACAGAGCAGTCAGACTATGATATAGCAATAGTATCAACTTCATTTGAGGGTATGACGTTCATGGATAGGCAAGCCATAGTCAGGCCATTGCTTAGAAAAGCACTTGGAATAAAGCCAATAGATGCCGCATGCTACACCCCTGAGGAGTTTGCAGCAGGACGCGAAGCCTTCCTTCCCGGAATCATAGCAAGGGAAGGAATAGCATCAGTGTGAGAAGAAAGGCGTCCCCTGCCGGAATCGAACCGGCGACCTCGTGGTTACTTTTCAGCGCCCTTATGGACGTTGGTTAACAGCCACGCGCTCTCAGGCGCTCCGCGCAGACTTTGCTGCGCAAAGTACCGCTAAGCTAAGGGGACGTACTCTTTGGCACTCGCAGAGCGTTTATAAAAGTTTCTCAGAGATATTCAAGAGGAGCGTTATTTTCTATCAATAAATTCCTTATTTCTTCCTTGACCTTGTTGGCAACAATCTTCGTTATTTTCATATCGTTGTTCTTGCCTTTGTATTGAGGGAAACGCATTGGTTCGCCAAATATGATTTGGACTTTCTTGCGTCTTGGAGGATTCATTTGCAATGGAACATGCGTACCATAAGGACCTGAATCGTGAGGCATCATTCCAAAGCTCCCTATTATCGCACAAGGTATTATTGGCCAATCGCCTGCAAGAGCAACACGCGCAACACCGCGATGAAACTCCCTCAGAGCGGGGGCCTGATACGTCATGCCTTCAGGGAAGATTCCAATTGCTTCTCCTTTCGAACAGTATTCAATCATCTCGGCAACTGCAGGAGCTGACTTACCTCTCATCCTCTCAATGGGGACCTGCTGAACAACAGTCCTTAGAAACCATCCAGCCAAGGGATTCTCGAACATCTCTGCCTTTGCCAAGAAATGAAGTTTCCTTGGAATAGCTATAATCGCCATCAAACCATCACTACCATCACAATGGTTAAAGGCGTAGACAACACCGCCATCGATCTTCTTGTAGTTAACTAGTTTCCAGTTGTAATACCATTTCAAGGGCGAAGCTAAGAAACGTAAGAAGGAATACATGGTCTGATTTTGACGAGCCCAATATTTAAGTGTTGCTACGTCCTACTTCAGGTTGGCGAGCTTGCCAGTTGCATAGGGTACTCCTGTTTTGGCGTCACTAACTCTGACAAGGAGTATTCCACTGCTGAGGTTTGAAGCGTCAAATGGAACGCTTATCATTTGCTCCCCTGCAGTAATCTCGCTCGGGTATTGCCACACCTGTCTTCCCGCCACGTCAAAAACGTTTACGTTGTAAGTGCCAACGTGATCACTGATGAACTCTATTCTTCCGGAGTTGCGCATCGGATTGGGACTGGCTCTAACCATGCGTGGATAGGACGGAGTCACGCCAGGAATGCCCACTGTTTGGCAGGCAGACGAGGTATCTGCTAGGCCAGAAGTATTGTACCAGTACCTGAAGTCAATTGTTCCTCCATAACTGGGGTCTTGATATGTGTTGTCAGGAGGACACAAGGTGCTGACCGTAGGATTCTGCAGTGAGGGAAAATATGCACCCTCAATAACAGTGGGTGAACTCGATAGACTTAAGATTCTCGTGTCGGGTCCTTCTGCTGCAACACCCATAATACCTAGAGACATAAACGCATTGTCTCCAAATACGATTGTACTATCGCCAACAGAAAAGCTTGAGCCGACTGCCTTCCTCACACCATAAGGAGTTGTATCTGTGGGAGAGCGCAAAGTGGCATCAAACTCATCTCCTCTGATTGGATTGAATGGCTGCGATGCATGATACAGCCAGTCAGGAGATGGTGCGTTGATGGGACCTTCAAACGAAGAAAGTCCATAAATTCCTTTCGGGGATGAAGATTCAGTTGTGTTTGTACCTGTTGGGTCTATAACGCTGTTTGTTATCGTACCTGCAGAGCTTCCAACAGCAGACACGCCAGCTATTCCCGTGAATTCGCGTATGACGAGATCAGTTAGAAGACCACCAGCCGTATCTTTCAGTCCGAATCCCGCGGCCGCACCTATGTATCGCTCTATAGTCATTTCCTTTACTGTTGGCGTGGATTCTTCGGTATGGAAGAAAGGCTTAATCTCTAACCAGTTGGCATCATAAACGGCACCATTGCCATCCACCACTGAATTGTTTAGCGTGTTTAGAACAGTGAAGCTAATGAAACCGCCACTATAGTACTGTGACGGACTAATACGTACTTTGTTTAGACCATCATTCGTCATGGTCGTATGAACTGTTTTATTCACGATGAGATTTCCCACATCGTATGTACCAATATCCCACGTTACTGTGTCAGGAGCTGCTGTTCCCCAGTCAATTGTCGCGTTGTAAGTTGACTGAATTTGAGCTTGAGTCATGCTTGGATTGACATGGAGATTCTGACGTTCTATTGCACTTGCCGTGCCTGCCAACCCGACAAGTCCTGTCGCTGCTATCGTGCCTGCGAGAATTGTGCTCGTTAATGCGTTTCTGATGCGTCCCATACTCCTTGGTAAGGACTGGAAGTATATAAAAGATGCGACGCTGCAGAAAAGGAATTCTTTATAAATACGTTCCTACATTGTAAGTAAAGAATCGAAACCCTTATATACGTAATACTCTCATTGTAAGTATAAGTTTACCGTCGGTGAGTACTTGCAGCGTAAGAACACAGTTTCCAGGTCGCTTGACATACCCTTGAAGATCTTCCAAGACAGGAATGTTGCTGTAATGGAAGCGCTGGTGCGATATCTTAAGGACGACATAAAACTGACTAACCATGAGATAGCAGAACTAATAAATCGCGACGATAGAACAATCTGGACTGTTTACAGCAGAGCAACAAAGAAGGGGGCGAAGAAATGACAGAAGCGGAACGCCTCCTTGAAACGAAGAAGTCAATCGAAGCATTTCTTAGAGAAACCGACAGACGACTTTCAGAAGAAAGAATTTCAGAAGAGGAACGCGACGCACTTCTTTACGACAGATTAAGTGGACACGACCCAAGCATTCTCCTGAGCAGATTAGACATGAAAATAGGTGAAGCAAAGAAAGGAGAGAAGAAAAGAACAACGTTGAAACAAAGCGCACCAAGCATAATCCTTGCAGTATTATTGCTTCTTGGTTTAGGATTGGCATCTTTGACTGCGACGCTTACGCCAACAGGACTCGTCAGCCTGGAACCTTTGCATGGAACAGAATCAATTGCAAAGAACTTCACAAGCAATGGTTCAATCTCATTCCAGAAGGAACAGCTCGTTACTGTTCAAATGTCTGGAACGATTCACGGAAAGGCCCGAGTACTTCTGAAACTCATTGATGGAACAACTAAACTAATCGCAGAACTTGAAGGGAATAATGATTTCAGCGAGACATGCGAAGAAACGTGTTCATTCAATGGTTCATCAACACGTATTATCGTTGAAGTTCAGGAAGGAGGGGTATACATTGACAACATAAAATACGAAAGAGCAGGCATCTCACAGCAGCACGAGATTCCCGACCTAAATATTTACGGAAGCTACAAGCTCGACCTCTCTCAGTATTTCGAGAATTCATTGTCATACGCAATTGAGACAGAAATTCCATATCAAGAAAATGACACAGAATTTACTTTGCTACCAAATGACACGGGAACATTCGAAGCGACTGCTTACGCTGTGGGTCTCGAAGGAACTCTGACTCAGAAGTTCAAAATCACAGTTCACAGTGCAGTAAACAGTCCAGTTGTCATCGAACAGAAACCACCCTCTATAACATATGCACAATTGCCCGCCGTAATAAATGAGCCAGTAACCTGGAAAGTGCACGTACAAAGCTCAAATGCCAATGAAAGAATATTCGTTCCTATTCATGGAAAGGCAACCGATGTTGTTGTTACGAGAAGCGATACCGGTCAACCCATTAAAGACGTTCTAATCAACTCAACCAATCAAACCATTGAGGGTTACAACAACAAGCAAGCCATAGAAGATGTTGATGCGCAAATGCTAGCGCTTGTCAATCAGATGAAGCAGCTCGGGCCAGGCCAAACAAGCGATCTGAGCGACAGAATACAGGAACTGGAACAGAAGAAGAAAGACCTCGCAAGCGGAAAGGCAAGAATAACAGGAAGAGTAGCCCTCTCTGGAGAGAGCAACGGATTCCTCTCAAGAATAATTTCCAGTTTCTTCCAGAAGATAACAGGCAATGTTGTTGGAAGTGGAATAATCTTCCATCTTGCGAAGGATGCATACAATCCAGGAGAACAGATTACGTTCACAATCGCACCAAATGATGCAGAAGCTTCAATATACCTTGCAGGACCAGGTTACACTGGTTACCTTGCTTCTAGAAACTTCTCGACAAATAGCACAGGAGAGTACAATGCTGTAGCGCTGATAACGTCTGGAACACAATTAAGCAGACTAGAACTGAATTTCAGAGTTGAGCATAATGCCACAAGCACTGGAAGTCTAACCGAAGAAGAAGCAATTGAGAACCACCCAACGATTGAAGAAAATATTACTGAAAACAAGACAGTAACCACCACACTTCCAGATGGACCAAATCTTGGAATACCATTAGTGCTCAGCATTCCCAGCGCGCAGAGCATTGACATCTCATACAGCACACCCGCACCCAGGACAACTGAGACTCCGACAACCAGTGGAGTTGACATTGCCGTAGAGACTGAATACACGTACGACAACACCACATTCCAGGTCACTCTGCCAACAGCGAGAAGTGTACGGGTCAAGGACAATTCAGGAAACAACGTTCAAGTTTCTAGCACAGAGCATGACAACCGCACAGTCATCACATGGGTCTCCGAAGTCCACAACAATGATTATTACTCAATCTACACCTCAGGAGTATCCGCCCCGCTGTTCATTGAAGGCAACACGCTGAAAGCAACCCTTGATGGTTCGGGCAGTCTTGACATAACTGCATATCCTGCAAGCGCCCTGATCAAGCAGGTAGAATGCGGCAATTCAACCCTGACGAACAACAGCACAAACTCTTCCCACATCGACAACGTATCATGCGACCAGACGCTACGAATACTCATCGACTCGGACAAACCATACGCAGTCTACCTAGAGTTCGAGGGAACCACAGCAACAAGCTACAGCGGCAACATTGACAATGCCATGTCGCTCAGCATGCGTCGCGCACGAGACTACCTCCTTGGCTACACCAACCTCGACGCTGGAACCCTCTATGCGCTAAAGCTTGCAAACGAGAAAATGCAAGACCCTGAGATTTCTGCGAAGGTAAATTCCATTGCAGCGACGTACCATGGAGCATACGAGCCGTTCCGCGCGCTGTTCCTGAACGAGACAATCAACGTCAGCGCCCTTTCCGCTTCCGCCTGGAACCTCCAATACAACAACAACTTCATCCCAATATTGAGCTGCAGTCCAGGACGCCTAGATCAGAAAGTGTTCAACAGAATTCAAACCATGCATGAGAACGACACATACGGGTACGATACACTTCACCAGCTCCTCTCGATTATCTGGATAAAACAGAGGAACTGTTATGACAGCACCACAACAAGAATCGCCCTCGACGAAGCAACAGCCCTCGTACTGAAACTCACTCCGCCTGATAGCGACATATTCATGGAGAAGCAAGCATTGCTGCAGGTAGCTGGAAACACCCTGACGAGCAAAATGGCGGAGCAGATCCTGTCAATGCAGGCTTCAAACGGGGCATTCGGCACGGACATCGTAGAAGGAGGAAGCCCGCACACCACCGCACTGGCATTATGGGCACTGGCAGACTCAAGAACATGAAACGCATACTAATCATCGGACTGTTACTGTTAATTCTACAGTCCTATGCAGTGCAGGCCGCCTGCGACGTCGAAGCAATGCTGATATCATGCCCGAGCTGCACGAAAACAGCAGGAGAGACAACCACGATGTACTGCGGCTGGAATGTAACCATACCGCTATTCAGCGTGTGCAAGTCCAAGCCCATCGTTTACAAGGCCAACGAGTCCGGCTCGTACGAACAAATAGCAGCAAGCGACAACTACCAGCTTGACTGCACGGGCGGAAATTGTGTGCCAAGCATTGAGCCCAACAGCATCACTGCCGCCACAATAACATGCGAGGACCCAGGAACTTACAACCTCAAATGCACGTTCGGCACTACCAACGAAAGCACTACAACAACATTGTCATGCAACAGCGAGGGAACCTCACCTACAACCAATCTGAAGTTGCCCGGAAGCGGCGCGACTATTACTACAAGCAGCTACACTTTCGAATGCAATGCAACCGATAATATTGCAACCAAAAACGTTTCCCTTTACACCAACACAACAGGCACATGGACCAAGAAGTATGACAGCAATGTAGGCACGGGAGCGCCCACTGCAGGCCTGACGTTATCCTACGAGTTAACTGGTCTCCTAGACGGAATATATGTCTACAACTGCCTTTCACGCGATTATTCTGGCAACACAGACTGGGCGACAAACTTCAGCTTTACAGTGAGCAAGGCAGGATGGGACAATGAGAACTGCGGTACGAATCCTGGACTGACAAACAAGACAACAATACGCAGTTGCGGTGTGGACATTGTTGGAGACAACTA